>JBCCSK010000173.1:0-12058 GCA_039200205.1 Planctomycetota bacterium | reverse complement strand
CTCGACGCTCACCCACCCACGGTCACCGCTCGAACAACGGCCGCAGGTCCGTGTGCTCGCGCCGCCGCCACAGCCATCCGTCGAGCACGTAGTGCGTCGCCTGGGGCACCGCGAGCAGCGGCACCAGGACACCCAGCATCGCCGCGGAGCCGACGACCTCGTCGAAGCCCGGGAACAACCCCGGGTGATCTCCCCAGACGAAGACGTCCCAGAGCCACTCCTCGGCGTACGCCACGAGAACGAGCGCACCGACGAGCAGCGCGACGAAGCGCGGCGCGAACCACCGCGCGAGCGGCGTACGCTCGCCCTCGGCGTGACGGCGCTCGACCACCCACACGACGGCCAGGTACGGGATCGCGTGGCTCAGCACGTTGAGCGCGGTGAAGGCGATGTCGGAGTCGAAGACCACGATCCCGCCGTACCACGCGACGAACGTCGTCACGACGACCTGAAGCTTCGCGACGTTGACGCCGCGCCCCGATGCGACGTGCTGGATCTGACGACCCACGAAGGCCGCGACGACGGCCCAGTGAAGAGCGGCGGCAACCCCGGCGATCCAGCGCGGCAGCGCGACGAAGTCCCCCTCGACGAACCAGTGGATCGCGCGCGGCAGACCCGCGTGCCAGACGAGGAGCGGATAGAGCGTCACCGCGTAGATCACGAGCTGGTCGAGGCGTCGATCCACGTCGCCCTCCCCTGCCTTCGCGCGCGTGAACGCGACCCACCCCCACTGCTGGCGCACGAAGTGCCAGACCGCCAGATACGCCAGAGCGCGCCAGAAGACGTCGCTGCCGAACCCGTAAGCGACCACGCCGAGCGCAAAGGCGGCGAGAGGAACCCCGACGAACAGCCCCGGCCTTCGCCGGAACCGCTCGGGGTCCAGGTACACGCGAAACGCCGTCGCGTACACGTGCCCGACGTCGCACCCGACGATCAGCAGCGCGAACATCCACGGCGGCATGTCGGCATGCAACACGCCGCGCGCCGACGCGTAGGCGATCAGCGCGAGCGCGAGGACGATCGGGCCCGAGAAGATCGCGGCGTCCGCGCGCGGCCCGAGGATCCACCCGGGGCGAAGCGTCGCCGAACCAGCGCTCATGCGAGCGGCTCGTGGTCGATCGACAGCCGCGCGAGCACCTCCTCGGCGGCCCGCGTTCCCTGCCAGTGCGCCTCTTCGAAGAGGGCCATCCCCGAGAGGTCCGAGTGCGCGAAGTGAACGGCCCCGATCGGCTCCTGCGCGAGCGCTCTCCCTCCGCCGAACAGCGTGCCGGGCGTGGGCTTCACCATCGCGTGCCCGTAGCGCACGACGTCGATCCGAGTGACGACCTCGTCGATGTCGGGGTGTACGCCGCGCAGATCGTCGAGAACGGCGTCGCGCATCGCCTCCCACGGCGTCGCGAGGAGCCGCTGCCGCGCCGCGCTCTCGTCGCGATCGACGAGCGGCAGGTACCAGGTCCAGACGGCGTCGCGTGCGTCGCTGCGATCGAGCTGGTGCGTGGCGTCGACGTAGCCGAGGCTCTCCGAACCGTGAAGGACGCTGTCCCAGGCCGCGGGGAACCCGCGCTCCATCGGGCGCTTCTCCAGGTGGAGGTTGGCGACGACCCACGGGGAGTACCGGAACGCGGCCCGCGCATCGCGGGCGGGGTCCTCGGCCAGCAGACGGCGCGTGACGAACTGCGGCGTCGCGACGATGACGGCGTCGGCGGTCCAGCGCGTCGTCTCCCTCCGATCCGGCGCGACGCTCGTGACGACCGCGCCGTTCGGACCGGCCTCGACCCGTGTCGCGATCTCACCGCTCCGGATCTCGACCTCCGGTGCGCTTCGAACGAGCGCCCGCACGAGCTCGGCGTTGCCGTCGGGCCAGGCGAGGAACGGCGCAGACGCGCCCGTCGCCGGATCCGGCCTGGACGCGAAGTAGTGGAGCAGCGCCCACGCCGACGTGTCCTCCAGCGCGGCGCCGAAGTCGTCGCGGGCGGCGTACTCCAGGTACCAGCGGATGCGGTCGGCCGTGTAGCCGCGAGCATCGCACCACGCGGCGGCGCTCGTGCGATCGAGGTCCTGGAGCTCCGTCGACGAGTGAGCGACCGGCAGGTCGAACAGCCGACGGCCGTCGCGGCCGAGGCGCAGGAGACCGTCGACCTCCGCCTCGAAGCGCTCGACGTCCGCGTGGTCGTCGTCGCTCGCCCCCGCGCGCAGCCAGAGCCCCTCCTCGAAGAAGCCGAGCCCCGCGACGCGCTCCTCGGGGTCGCGGACCAAGAGTCGGTCGGGGACCCGCACGCGGCCGTCGTCGCCCGCCCCGACTGCGATCCCCGCGTCCCCGAGGAACGCGGCCAGCGCGCGCTGCTCGACGCGCGGGAGCGGCAGGTAGTGCGCGCCCCACGGACAGCGGAGCCCGCCCACCACGCCGCCGCGCGACGTTCCGCCGACCTCGGACCCGAGCTCGAGGAGGACGATGTCGTCGACGCCAGCCCGGGCGAGCCGCCAGGCCGTCGACAGGCCCGCGACGCCTCCCCCCACGATCACGACGCGTCGGCGTTCGTCCCGCCAGCCTCCCGCCGCGAGCGTTCCGTCGCGGAACGCGTGGCCCCGCGCTCCTCCGCCGTCGACGTAGCCGCCTTCGATCGGACGCTTCGAACGCGAACCACACCCGGTCGCGAGCAGACCCGCGACCGCGCTTCGGAGCACGCTGCGGCGCGAGAGCGTGGACGGTCTCACGGGACGAGCTCGTCGTCGTAGTAGCGAACGAGCGACTGGGTCGAGAGGCGGTTGACCTCGACGTCCCGCGGCCCCGCGTCCTCGGGGAGGACGAAGAGCGTCGGCACGAATTCGTCCGAGAGGTAGCGCAATCCCTCCGGCACGTCCCGCGGCACCTCCAGCGCGCGTCGACTGGCCAGCGCGAAACCCCACTCGCCGAAGCTCGGTACGGCGGCGTGGTACGGGAGCACGCCGAGCCCGAGCGACTCGATCGTCGCCATGATGCACCAGTAGCTGTTGGGCGCGAGACGCGGGCTCGTGCTCTGGACCGCGAACGCGCCGTCAGGCGCGAGACGCTCGAGCAGCGACGCGTAGAACGTGTCGGTGTAGAGCTTCCCGACCGAGAACGAGTACGGGTCGGGGAAGTCGAGGATCGCGACGTCGAACAGGCCCGCGCCCTCTTCGAGCCACGCCATCGCGTCGCGGTTCACGACCTCGACCCGCGGGTCGGACAGCGCGTCGCCGTTGAGATCGACGAGCGGGCCGTACGTCCGCGCGAGGTCCGTCACGGCGCGGTCGAGGTCGACGAGCACGACGCGCTCGACCTCGGGATGGCGCAGGATCTCGCGGCAGGCGAGGCCGTCGCCGCCGCCGAGCACGAGCACCCGCCGCGGTTCCTCGACGCTCGCCATCACCGGGTGGACCAGCGCCTCGTGGTAGCGGTACTCGTCCTCGCTGTCGAACTGCAGCGCGCCCGACAGGAACAGCTGGAACGCGCCGCGGGCGCGCGTCACGACGACGCGCTGGTAGGGCGTCGTCTGCGCGTGGACGATCTCGCCGGCGTAGACCTCGTGCTCGGCGATGCGGGAGAGCGCTTCGGCCCGCGCGAAGAGCACGGCGAGCACCACGGTCACCAGCGCACACTGCGCGCGCAGCGCGGTGGGACGTCGGATCCTCCCGCGGAACAGCGACACGCTCCACAGCGCGACGAGCGCGTTGACGATCCCGAACGCCAGGGCCGAGCGCGCCAGGCCGAGGCGCGGAACGAGCAGCAGCGGGAACAGGAGCGCGGCGACGAGCGCCCCGACGTAGTCCCACGAGAGGACGCGCGCGAGCAGCTCCTTGAGCTCGAGCTCTTCGCGCAGGAGCCGCACGAGCAGCGGGATCTCGATCCCGACGAGCGTGCCGACGAGCAGGATCTCGCCGTAGAGGAGCGGCCGGAACCACAGCTCGCTCCGCCAGGCGAGGAAGAGCAGCAGCGCCGACACTCCTCCCGCGACAGCGACGGCGAGCTCGACCCGCACGAAGGTCGCCGCGAGGTCGCGCTCGACGAAGCGCGTGAGGTAGCTGCCGATGCCCAGCGCGAAGAGGTACAGCCCGATCGTGATCGAGAACTGCGTGACCGAGTCGCCCAGGAGGTACGACGAGGTGGTGCCCGCGACGAGCTGATAGCCGAGACCGCAGGCCGACGCGAGGAAGACGACGGCGAACGCGAGGTGGAGTCGCATGGCGAGCGCGCGGGGCTCGTTCGGCGGCTCAGCCGCGCGCGACCGCGGCGATCACGAGCGCGACGCCGATGACGAGCGCGCCGACGACGATCGCGGCCGCGACGTTGTGATCCTCTTCGATCTCATGGTTGACGTCGAACGGCAGGACGCGACCGACGCTCTTCAGCGCGAGCATGAGCATGAGGATCGACACCGCGCCGACGGCGACGATGCTCAGGATCGGACGGAGGACGTCCGCGATCGGGTCGAGGATGGCGAGGATCATGGCGGTGGAGCGGCGTGCGCCGCGGGGTCGAGTCGACGTTCGGAGTGGTATGGTGAGCGGGTCACTTGCCGCGACTGCCGTGCGCCCAGTACGCGTACGTCCACGAGCCGGGAGCGGCCTGACGGATCTGGGTCGGGTCGACGCGCTCGGGCTTCTTGGATCCGCCGAAGGCGAGCCCGCTCATCTCCAGGACGAGGTAGAGCGAGAGGACGGCGAGCCCGAAGACGAGCAGCGCGGGTGAGAGCTTCCAGTTGGACGGCATCGGGGACTACTCGCTCGACCAAGGGTGATCGCTCTTGGACCAGCGGCTGCCCTCGAAGGCCATCGCGCGAATCGACGCGACGATGGGACCGACGAACAGCAGAAGGAGAGCGAGGAAGAACCACAGCGCCCGCGGGACCTGGCTCTTGACGACGACCTCGTAGGCGGTGTTCACGCCCCGGTCGTAGCCGCGCGCAGAGAGGCGCATCCGGAAGCGCCCGGCGGGCACCCGACCGAGCATGGTCGAGCCGTCCCGATCACCCTCGCTCCAGCTCTCGCCACCGGAGACCCCGTGGTAGTACTGGGCGGCCGTCGCGAACGTCGTGACCTGGCCGCTGTCCTCGTCGACGAGGGCGCCCGTCACGTCGAGGTAGCCCTGATCGATCGTCCGCGCTTTCACGCTGATCTTCAGGTTCGCGCCGCCGCGGCGCACGGTGAAGGGATCGCTGAACTGCACGATCTCCGCGCCCGCCTGCGCCGGCGTCGGGCCGAAGTCCCCGACCATGACGACCTCGCTCGCGTGGTGCACGCGCACGGCGACGCACGAGGCGAGCAGGCCCATGAAGAGGATCGCGAAGGTGCGCCAGATCGCGCCGAGATCGGTCGGATTCGGCTGCGCCGCGCCGACGCCCTGCGCGGCGGGGAGGCTCGCGTCGGGGAACGCTTCCTCCATCTCGCGCCGGGGCACGTAGCGTCCGAACGACGAGGTGACCCCGAGCGGCGACGACTCGACCGAGACCATCGCGCCGGCCTTCGGATCGACGAAGTCGGCGGCGGTGACCGAATCCCCGCGCCGGACGTTCCAGTAGAACTCGCCGAGGACCGTCAGCACCTCGGCGTCGGACTCGGTGAAGTGCTTGAACTTCCGTCCCCCGAAGCGGAGGCCACCGCCCAGTCGCTCGAAGGACGAGGCCTGCGTCGGCTCGACGTAGGTCCAGTGTCCGTCGCTCTCGACGAGCCAGCGGTAGCTCCCGTCGGGCGCGCGCAGGAGGTACTCGCTCCACGGGTAGAGCGTTCCGCCGTCGTACACGCCACGGTGCAGGTAGCCGATCACCGTCACGTCGTCGCCGCGCAGCCGCGCGCGCGTGCCGAGCGGGATCCGCGGCCCGGACCGCACGCGCCGCGACGCCTCCACGGCTGCGAACGTCTGGACGTGGTTCTCACGAGCGAGGCTCGCGCCGCAGTGCTGGCACCCGAGCGTGATCGCACGCTCGGGATCGTGGAGCGTGATCTCTCCTCCGCACTCGGGACAGCGAACGTCCCTCGCGATGACTCGCTCAGGGGTGTGCTCGGGGCGCGTCGAGGGATCGAGGAAGAGGTCGTCGACCTGGACGACCCGCCCGACGAGGACCTCGGCGTGTCCGGGACGCGTGAAGTCGAGCGTCGCGACCTCCCCGCCGCCCCGAACGAGGTCGACGTAGGTCGTACGCTGGCCGACCTTGATCTCGATCGGGAACTCGCCGCGGCAGGTGACGACGCTGCCCCGGCCGATCTCGGCGATCGTCCAGAGACCCGCGCGGGCGCCGCGAACCGCGATCTCCACCAGGTCGCCGGCGGACCATCGAGCGCCCTTCGCCGTGCCGGGGTCGAACGCGCCCGTGTCGGGGTCGAGGTCCGGCAGGAGGTCGCGCTGAGGGAGCCGCGCCGGATCCACCTCGACCTCGCGGTAGATCTGGATCTTGCCCTGCGCTTCGGCGATCCAGACCCAGCCTTCGTCGGTCTCGGCGGCCCACTCGTTCCAGAGTCCTGCGCCGTGGTCGAGCTGGATCTGACCGCGCACGACGAACGACCTCCCGTCGAGGCGCCCCTCGGTCCCGATCGTGAAGTGCGACGCGAGGCGCGCCGGCATCGCGACCTCGCCGATCGTCTCCAGATCGACGTCGTCGCGCCGCGACAGCGTCCCGCAGTGCTCGCACGAGACGAGGATCGTTGCGGGCGACGTGATCGGCACGTCGGCGCCGCAGTTACGGCAGCGCAGGACCAGCAGCGGCGTCGCGGTCAACGCAGGACCTCCGGCGCGAGAAGGCGACGGTCGAACGCACGCGACCGCACGACCGCTGCGCATGGATCGGCCGCGAGCCGCGCGACGACGAGCGCCCGCCAGTCCGGCTCTCGCCGTCGCCTGCAGGTGTACAGGCTGAGCGCGAGGCCGCCGAACTCGGGGAACGTGTGGCAGGCGAGATGCGATTCCGAGAGCGCGAGGAGCCCCGTCAGGCCGCAGTGGGGACCTGGAAAGACGTGCCAGATGGGCTCGGCGACCGGGTGCAGCCCGAGGGCGCCGACGATGTCCTCGAAGAGCGAGCCGACGGCGGCGAGGCCGCGCTCACCGGCGAGCCGCGCCGGATCGAGCCCGGACGCGTCGATCGCCCACTCCTGGCCCACGTCGTGGCCCTCGGGCGCGCCCGACGACGTCGAACGGGGGGATGCGGGGTCGAGCGGCAGGCTCACGCCACGACCCTACACACCGCGGATCGGCGCATTCAACGCTCGATGTGCGGCGCGCGAATCAGGGCAGGTAGCGCGACGCCGATCGGGCCAGGACGCCCGTGACCCCGAGGGGAAGCCGGCGCCAGGTGCGCTGGAGGACCAGCGTCTTGGGGTTCGAGGGGTTGAGGCTCGGGAGGTGCTCGTCGCGCACGAGGCGGAACAGGTAGTGGAGGTCGCGCGCCTCGAAGCCCTGGTGCTCCTTGAACTTGAACGCCCCGGCGCCGCGCCGGCTGCGGCCGAAGTCGAAGACGCGGTAGCCACGCTCGACGCACCACTCCTGGAGCGCCATGTACATGAAGGCGCTCGCCTTCACTCGCCGGTCCGCGCCGTCGGCGGTACCGGAGTAATACGCGAGCACGGTGTCGCGGAACAGGAACGACATGACCGCGGCGACCGGCTCGTCTCCGTCCTTGACCACGTGCACGGTCGACGCGCCGGGGAACGTGGAGAGGAGTCGCGCGAAGAAGCCCGCGGGGAGCGCCGGCGAACCGAGGCTGCGCTTGTTGCGGTGGAACAGTCGCACGAGGTCGGCGACGTACCACGGCCCTTCGTTGAGGGTGAGCCCGTGGTTCTTGCGCGCCTTGCGCGCGTCGGCGCGCGCCTTCTTCGGCATGCCCGGCAGGACGTCCTCGGCTCGCTCGGGGAGGTCCTTGATGAAGGTCGCGTAGAGGTCGGAGCGCGGCAGGTCGAAGCCCGGGTCGTGCAGGCAGCGCAGCTCGAGTCGCCGCGCGCGCTCGGCGACGGCGATCCGGTCGGCCTCCTCGAACAGCGCCCGCTCGACCTCGGCATCCACGCCGACCGGTCCTCCGTACACCGCGTAGGCGCTGGAGATCAGCGATCGGCCCCCGCGCAGTCCGCGACAGCCGATGAGGGGAAGCACGCCGACGACCTCGCCGTCCCGACGCGCGACGAGCCCGCGGTCGGCGTGGCCGAACTCCTCGGTCACGGCGCGTGCCCACGACGAGAGGTGGAAGAACGTCGCGTGCGGCGTCGCCTCGACGAAGGCGTCCCACTCCTCCCGCTCGTCCTCGCGCGCGGCGCGAACCTCGAGCGCATCCGACCGACCGGTCATTCGACGATGCGCTCGATGCGGTACTCGCGCACGTTGCGCGCCTGTGTGAACACGATGATCTCGCCGACCAGGCCGAAGCCGACGATCTGGACCCCGAGCACGCCGAGGAGGACCCCGACGAGGAAGAACGGACTCTGGAACAGTCCGTAGCGTCCCTCGGTGGAGAACCAGTACTGCAAGAGCTCGGAACCCGCGAGGAGTGCGCCGACGAGCATCAGCGCTCCGCCGAGCGTTCCGAAGAAGCGCAGCGGCTTGTGCGTGAAGCGCGCGAGGAACATCAGCCCGAGGATGTCGAGCGCGCGGCGGAGGTAGATCGTCGGCCCGAAGACGCTCGCCGAGCCCCACTCCGCAAGGTGCCGCACCTTGACCTCGTCGACCCGGAAGCCCTGCCGGTACGCGACGGCCGGGAGGTAGCGGTACATGTTCCCGTAGATCGTGAGCTGCTCCAGCACCTCGCGTCGCATCACGCGCAGGGTGCTGTTGAGGTCGTGGAACGTCGCCCCCACGACCTTACGAACGAGCCAGTTGAACGCGTTCGACTGCATCTGGTTCAGCTTCGAGTCGACGCGGGGATCGCGCCACGTCGTCACGAAGTCGGCGCCGTCGTCGATCGCCTCGAAGAGCTTGTGGATCTCCTGGGGGTCGATCTGGACGTACGCCGGCGTCGTCATCACGAGGCTGCCGCGCGCGTGCTCGAACGCGCTCGACAGACACACGGACTCGCCGAACGGCTTGTGCAGCGCGATCGTCCTGATCTGGTCCTGGGTCTTCTCCTGGAGGAACGTGGCGCGCTCCCAGAGCTCCCCCTTGATCCCGTCGAGCACGAGGATGCACTCCCAGGTCCGACCGAGGTCGTCGAGCGCTCGACCGAGCGCGTCGATGACGCTGTCGAGCTCGGTCTTGGGCGTCTGCACGGGAAAGACGATCGTCACCTCGGGCGCGGGCTGCGAAGGCAGCTTGCGCTCGACGTCGTCTCCGCTCGCCTCGGCGGGAGCGACCGGCGGCTCGATCGTGTCCGTCACGCGGTCTCTCCCCCCTGGAGCGCGGGCTTCATGGGGATTGCATCCGGGTCGCTCCGACTCGACAGCGGGCGGTCGCTGCGGCGGAAGACCTTCACGACGAGCTCGGCGAGCAGGCCGAGGAGGACGAAGTACACACCCGCCATCGCCATCAGACCGAGCGTCAGGATCGCGGCCTGGCCCCACCCCGTCCCGAACGTCAGCGAGTCGTCGCCGAAGGAGGCGACGACGAGGTAGAGCAGCGGCGCCAGGACGAACGGGATCGACAGCAGCACGAAGTATTGGAGCGGGCTCTTCGCGAACGAGCTCAGCATCTTCATCGTCAGGATGTCGAGCGCGACGCGGACGGCGCGACCGATCCCGTACTTGCTGACCCCGTGGATGCGCGGCCGGTGGTTCACGACGAGCTCGGAGATCCGCGCGCCGCTCGCGAGCGCGAGGACGGGGAGGAAGCGGTGCTGCTCGGCGTAGATCGGGAGGTTCTCGACGAGCTCGCGGCGGAAGGCCTTGAGCGTGCAGCCGGTGTCGTGGACCGTCGCGCCGGTCACCCGGGCGATGATCCGGTTGGCGATGCGTGACGGGATCTTGCGAAGGACGAAGCCGTCCTGACGGTTCTTCCGCCATCCGACGACGATGTCGTAGCCCTGCTCCAGCCGTTCGACCAGCGCCGGGATGTCGGCCGGGTCGTTCTGCAGGTCGGCGTCGAGCGTCACGACGATCCGGCCACGGCTGTGCTCGAACCCCGCGCTCATGGCCGGGGTCTGCCCGAAGTTGCGCCGAAAGCGAATGATCCGGACGTGCTCGTCGGCCTCATGCAGGTCGAGGAGCACCTCGAAGGACCGGTCTCGGCTCCGATCGTCGACGTAGACGACCTCCCACGGGAGACCCATCGAACCGACGTGCTCGGCGATCTCCCGGTGCAGGACGGGCAGGTTCTCCTCCTCGTCGAACACGGGGACCACGAGGGACAGCTCGACGGGCCGACCCGCGTCAGCGGGGGCGGTCCCGCCGGGCACGTCTCCTGCGGCATTCGGCGTCGTCCGTGTCATCGCACAGCGGGTCCTGGGGCAGCTGGGCGCGTCAAGGTAGCGCCGGTCCCCCTGGGTTGCTTCGGCGGGAATCGGATCGGGACTGAAGTCGCCGATCGGAGCAGTCGCCGGCGGGGCGACCCGTCCCGCTCCAGGGCGTGGGGCGGGACGCGGCCGCGCTGAGATCCGGCCGGCACCCGGTACACTCGACGCATGGCGCGACCCAGTCTCCTCGTCCTCGCGTCGCGACGCCTCGACAGGCTCGACGCGCTCCTCGTCGCAGCCGGAGCGGCGCGGCGCAGCGTCGCCTCCCTCGACGACGCGCTGGCGCTCTTCTCCCTGCGCGCGGCGGCCGACGCGATCCTGCTCGTCGACCTCGACGAGACCCCGATCACCGACGCGGGCCTCCTCCGGCGCTGGTGCGACCAGAACCCCGACGCGGAGCTGTGCTGGGTCGGCGGGGACGCCGAACGCGCCCTGGCCTTCGCGGACGCGGGAGTGTCGGGAGCGCGGCTTCGCTGGCCGCTGGACCTCGACGATCTCGATCGCTTGGCGCGCGGGCTCGCGACCGACGGCGAGCCGTCGCAACCGGCGCCCGCGCCCGCGCCCTCGCCGCCGGAGGGAAACAGCATTGCCGCCGCGCCGGCGCCGCGCGACCTGACGCGGATCGAGGCGATCCTCGGCCGCGACGCGACCCCCGAGTCGCCCGCGGCACCGCCCGCGGAGGTCGAGGCGCCGAAGCCCGCGCCCGGGCACGAGTGGCCCCAGCGGGAACGTCGCCCCGCGCCGCCCCCGCCGCCGCGGGACGAGCGCGCCCAGGTCGCGCCGCGTCGCGCCTTCCTCGCCGCCGGAACGCCCCCCGCGCCGGACCGAGCTCCCGCGCTCGACGAGATGCCGACCGAGGATCCGCTCGCGTACGACGGGCCGATCCTGACCGACGAGGAGCTCGACGCGTTCTTCGCCCCGGAGCCCATCGAGGGCCCGCCGGTCGAGGCGCCCGAGCCGAGGACCGAGCCGGAGCGCACGGCCGCGCCGCCCGAGCGCCGCCCCGCCTGGCTCCGCCAGCAGATCGCCGACCTCGCGGACATCGTGCAGGGCCTCGACCTGCGCGCCCGTGCGAACCACGCGCACGTCGGCCTCGAAGACGACCTCGCGCGGCTCCGCCAGTTCACGCGCACGATCGGATACGTCGCCGCCCCTCCGCCCCGCGGAGAGCAGCGGTTCGACCTCGCGACCCTCGTCGAGGAGCAGCTCGGCGCCCTCGCCGGGCGCGAGGCGGACGCGCCCCGCCTGCTGTTCCGACGCGACGTCGACGACGCGACCGTCGAGGCGGACAAGCTGCTCGTCGTGATGGCCCTCGAAGCCGTGCTCCAAACGGCCGTGGGCTGCGCGAGCGCCTCGGACGTCGTCCGCGTCTCGGTCGGACCGGCGACCGACGGCGGGACCTCCGTGCGCGTGCAGTTCCCCGCCGGACCGATCGCAGATCTCGATCCCGAGAGCGTCCTGGAGCCCTACGCGCTCAAGGGTCGCCTGGAGGGCATCGGAGCGAACGCGCTCGCGGCCGCGGGAGCGATCGCGGTCGGCCAGGGCGGCGACCTCGTCGTCCGCGAGGAGGACCCCGCGACGCGGATCCTCGCGCTGTCGTTCCCGTCCCCCGCCGGCGCCTGACCCGGGAGCGTCCGCCAGCGGGGTGTGCGACCTGAACCCGGTTTGGAGCGTCCGCG
>JBCCSK010000172.1:0-12063 GCA_039200205.1 Planctomycetota bacterium | reverse complement strand
TAGACGCGGGCACCGGGCTCGGCGTCTACGCGGGTCTCGCCGAGGGAATCGACCGCGCCGCGTTCGAGGCGGCCGTCGAGGCGCAGCGCACCTCCGAAGTGGTCCACGCCTTCGAGGCCCGCGCCGGCGACGTGATCGTCATCCCGAGCGGGCGCGTCCACGCGATCGGGGCCGGCCTCCTGCTCTTCGAGATCCAGCAGAACAGCGACACGGTCTACCGCGTCTTCGACTGGAATCGCGTCGGACTCGACGGGCGGCCGCGCGAGCTGCACGTCGACGAGTCGCTCGCCTGCATCGACTTCGGCGACGTCGCACCCGAGCCGGTCTCGACCTCCGGCGAGGTTCTCGCCGACTGTGAGCACTTCCGCGTCGAGCGCTGGGCACTGCGCCCCGGCGAGCCGCGGAGCGTCGCGGGCGAGCGCTTTGCGCTCGTGACCGTGATCGAGGGCGACCTCGCCTGCGGCGGGCAGGCCTTCGGGGTCGGTCGGACCTTTCTCGTCCCTTCGCGAGGTGCTCCGCTGCTTTCCTCTCACGACGCGCGGGTCCTCGTGACGACTCTGCCCAGGACACGCGACGCGGGCCCTGGGGCCCGCTGCTAGGCTCCTGTCACCTCCTCTGCGAACCCCCTCTTCTCTCGAGCGATGCGGATCTCCATTTTCGGCATGGGCTACGTCGGTGCAGTCTCCGGCGCCTGTTTGGCGCGCCGCGGCCACCACGTCGTCGGCGTCGATCTGAGCCCGACCAAGGTCGACCTCATCAACGCCGGAAAGTCACCGATCGTCGAGGAGGGCATGGCCGAGCTCATGCAGGAGGTGACCTCGTCCGGGCGCTTCTCCGCGGGCGCGGACGCCGAGTCGGCCGTCCGTGACACCGACGTGTCCTTCGTCTCCGTCGGCACGCCGAGCGCGTCCAACGGTTCGCTGTCGCTGCGCGCCGTCGAGGGCGTCTCTCGAGACATCGGGCGCGCGCTGAAGGGCAAGAAGGGGCGGCACGTCGTCGTCTACCGCAGCACGATCCTCCCGGGCACGACCGAGGACCTCGTGATCCCGATCCTCGAGGCCGAGTCCGGCCGCAAGCTCGGCGACGACCTCGAGGTCTGCTTCAACCCCGAGTTCCTGCGGGAGGGCTCCTCGATTCGCGACTTCTACGATCCGCCGTTCACGGTGGTCGGAACCGGCGCCGCGGACGCGCCGCCGGAGATGCGTGAGATCTACGAGGGCATCGACGCGGACTTCGTCGTCTGTCCGATCCGCGTCGCCGAGTCCGTGAAGTACCTGTGCAACATGTACCACGCGGTCAAGGTCAGCTTCGCCAACGAGGCGGGCTCGCTCCTCGCCGACGTCGGCGTCGACGCGCGCGAGGTGATGGAGATCTTCTGCAAGGACGAGCAGCTCAACATCTCGACGGCGTACCTGCGCCCGGGCTTCGCGTTCGGCGGTTCGTGCCTGCCGAAGGACATGCGCGCGTTCCTCCACCTCGCGAAGACGCGCGACGTGGTGCTCCCGATGCTCGAGCACGTTCTTCCCGGCAACGAGGTCCACATCGACCGAGCGCTCCGCATGGTCACCGACCTCGGCGTCCGACGCATCGCGATGTTCGGGCTGGCGTTCAAGGGCGGGACCGACGACCTCCGCGAGTCCGCGATGGTCGCGCTCGCCGAGCGGATGATCGGCAAGGGCTTCGACCTCCGGATCTACGACGCGCACGTCAACACGGCGCGGCTCACCGGGGCGAACAAGGAGTTCATCGAGAAGGAGATCCCGCACATCGACCGGCTCCTCCAGTCCGACGTCGCCGCGACCCTCGAGGGCGCCGAGGCGATCGTCATCGCCAACGCGAGCCGCGACGTGATCGGTGCGATCCAGGCGGCCGCGCCGGCTCTGCCGATCGTCGACCTCCAGGGCGCCGATGCGCTCGCCGGGATCCCGGGCGCCTCGTACCGCGGCATCTGCTGGTAGGCGTATGCGGCGGCTGCTCTTTGTCTCGCCGCGCTTCCTCTTTCCCGCCGACGAGGGCGGCAAGATCCGCACGGGCCAGGTGCTGCGCGGACTCGCCGGCGGCACGTTCCACGTGACGCTCGCGTCCCCGGCGCCGCCCGACGCGGCGTCGTTCCGGGGCGACATCGAACGCGTCTGCGACGAGTTCGTGACGTGGCCCGAGCCGCAGCGCGGACGCCTCTTCGGCCTCACGCGGATGCGTCACCTGGCCGGACGCGAGCCGATCCCCGTTGCGACCGACCGCAACAGGGAGGCGGAGGCGGTCGTACGGCGCGAGCTGGAGAAGAAGCCCGATGTCGTCGTCATCGACTTCGTCCACGCCGCCATCCTCGCGCCCGACCCGCTCCCCGCCCCGTCGGTCCTGTTCACGCACAACGTCGAGACGGAGATCTTCGCGCGCCAGGTCGAGGTGACGAAGGACCCCGTCCGCCGCGCGATCTGGCGCGATCAGATGCGGAAGATGGAGGCGTTCGAGCGCGACGCCGCGCGGCGGTTCGACGCGCTGGTCGCCGTCTCCGAGCGCGACGCAGACACCTTTCGCGAGCGCTTCGGAGCACCGAACGTGCGCGCGATTCCGACCGGCGTCGACACCGACCTCCACGCCTACGAGCCTCCGGGCGACGAGGACACGGCCGTCTTCACGGGAGCGCTGGACTGGCACGCGAACGCGGACGGAATCTCGTGGCTGCTCGACGAGATCTGGCCGCGGGTGCGCGAGCGCCGCTCGAACGCCCGGCTCGTCGTCGTCGGCCGCAATCCTCCGCGCTCGTTCGTCGAGCGGGGCGAGCCGCTCGGCGTCACGTTCCCCGGCTTCGTCGACTCGATCCACCCCTACGTCCACGGGGCGGGGGCGTACGTGATCCCCCTGCGCGTCGGCGGCGGCACTCGCATCAAGGCCTACGAGGCGATGGCCCTCGGGCCGCCCGTCGTCTCGACCGCGCTTGGCGTGGAGGGGCTCGACGTCCGGCCGGACGACCACTACCTGCGTGCGGACGACGCCGCCGCGTTCGCCGACGCCGTCTGCCGCGTCTTCGAGGATCGTGCGCTGCGCGAGGGGCTGTCGCAGAGGGCGCGCGAGCACGTCGTGGAGAGCTGCTCCTACCGGCGTGCGGCGCGCGTCTTCGAGGAGATCTGCGAGAGCGTCACCGGTTGATCAGCGTCCGGTTTCAACGCAAGCCGCGGCAGAACGCGGCGAACGCCTCGCTCTGCTCCTCGACCGAACTCCGCGGCCCGATCACCTTGGCGAACACGGCCTCGCGATCGAGGATCGCAATGGCGCCGAGCATCAGCGCGTCCTCGACCTGCTGTCCGCCCATGCCGGTGTAGTTGCCCTCGATGCGGACGGTCGGCACGAGCCGGCCGAGCATCGGGACGCGGGGAAGATCGTCGAGGTCGTCCTCGGAGAGATCGCTCGCACCCATCTGGGCGCGCCAGCGGTTCACGTTGGCGAGGAGGCCTCCGCCGTCGCTGCCCAGCGCGATGACGCTGCAGTCCGCGCCGCCCGGGAGCTCGTAGCTCGCGACGCGCATGCGGCTGCCCTGGGACTCGGTCCACCCCGGGGGCGTCCAGGTCTCCAGCTGGCGGGCGCGGGCCGCGAGGGATCCGTTCGGGATCTCGGGGAACAGGTTCTCGCACAGGAACGCTCGCGTCTCGCCCCATGCGGCCGAGGCGTTCTCGGCGTCGTAGCGACCGCTCGACGGGTTCGCGAACGCGTGGTCGGCGTCGTAGCGTCGCGTGACGAGATCCTTGCCCGCCTTCTTCATCGCGGCCTCGAACGCGTCGACGGACTCCGGCGGGATGCCCCTGTCGCGGTCGCCGAACACGCCGAGCATCGGCGCCTCGATCGACGCCAGCGCCTCGGGGTCATCGACGAGCCGACCGTAGTACACCACGGCCGCGTCGAGGTCCGACTCGGCCATCGCGAGGCGAAGCGACCATCCGCCGCCGAAGCACCAGCCGATGCACGCGGTCCGCTCGGCGTCCTCTTCCTCGACGAGGTACGCGTGGGCGTCGCGGAGCGCGGCGAGGGCGGCCTCCTCGTCGACGGCGCGCATCGCGGCGCTCGCCTCCTCGCGCGTGGTCGCGACCTCGCCGCCGTAGAGATCGACGGCGAGTGCGACGTAGCCGTCCGAAGCGAGCCGGTCGGCCCAGTGCTTCACGTGGTCGTTGAGGCCCCACCACTCGTGGATGACGACGACGCCGCCGAGCGGCTCGCCGAGCGAGGGCCGCGAGACGTAGGCGTCCATCTCGCCGATGGAGACCGGCTCGCCTCGGAGTTCCGGAGCGTCGCCCTCGCGGAGCTCGTGCAGTGCAGCGAATGCGTCTTCGTCGAGAACGCCGGTCCAGCCCATCTCGTCCTGGGCGAGGGGCGCTGCGGCGAGGAGGGCGACGGGCAGGATCAGCGCGGAGATGTGCATGGGCGCAACGTACACCGTTGCGCCTGCCCGCGCCTCATCTGCGGCCCGTCGAGGTTAGGACTCGCTCACCTCGACGCCGCGCCAGAACGCAACGCGACCGGCGATCTCCTTCGCCGCTTCCTTGGGCTCGCGATAGATCCACACCGCGTCCTTGTTCGTCTCTCCGTCGACGACGACGTCGTAGTAGTTCGCGGTTCCCTTCCACGGACAGACGGTGGTCGTGTCGCTGTCCTTCAGGAGATCGCTCTTCACCGAGTCGAGCGGGAAGTAGTGGTTGCCGTCGACGACGACGGTGTCGTCGGACAGCGCGATGGTCTCGCCGTTCCAGGTCGCTCTCATGCGCGAAGGATAGGGACTCGCGCGTCCGCGCGTCAGAGCGAAACGAGGACGCGGTCGCCGCTGGCCGGCTCCAGCTGGAGGATCGCCCCCTCGCCCGTCACCAGGTCGGTGAACCCGGTGCCCGGCTCGACCGTCAGGTCCCGCGGCTCGACCAGGATCGGGCCGCGTCCGGTGCGATCCGTCGCGAGCGGCGTGCGCGCACCGTCCTCGAGTGCGACCGCGACGATCGAGTCGGCGGCAGGATCGCAGACGAACAGGCGGTCGCGTTCCGGGTCGATGCCGATGCCCAGCACCGACTGGAATGGATCGCCGCGTCCGACCGCTGCACCGGACAAGATGGTCCTCGTTCCCGTCGCGAGGTCGACGGCGATGACCGCGACGGACGTGCGCTCGGATACGAAGACCTGCTGGTCGTCTTCGTCGAGGGCGATCCGCGCCGGAGAGTCGAGCGCCGGCCCGGTGCCGACGCCCGATCCGGACACGATCGTTCGATCGCCGGTCGCGAGATCGACTCGCACGACGGCGTCGAGGCCGTCGTCGCACACGTAAGCGATCGTCCCGGCGGCCTCGACGACCAGCCCTTCCGGCGCGTCGAGCGAGGGACCGGAACCCGTCCCAGATCCTGAGAGCACCGTCCGGTCTCCGCTCTCGGGATCGATCGCGAGAACCGCGTCGAGTGCGCGGTCGACCGCGAGGATGCGGTGGCCCGTCGCGTCGAACGCCAGGTCGCGGGGCTCGACGAGCGCGGGACCCGTCGCGCTACCGTCTTCGTCGAGCGCGGTCCGGTCGCCGGTCGCGACGTCGATCGACACGATGCGTGCGGCACCGGCCTCGAGCGCGTACGGCCGCTCTGCCTCGAAGTCCGTCGCGACGGCGACCAGGTCCTCGAGAGGCTCGCCCTCGCCGCGATCGAAGTCCGTGAAGACGCCTCGTTCGCCCGTTCCGACGTCGACCGCGATCACCGCCCCGACCGCGCCGTCCATGACGAGCAAGCGCCGCGCCGTCGCGTCGAAGTACAGGTCGTTCGGTTCCTCGAACGGCACGCCCGTTCCGACGCCGAGGCCCGAGAGCACCGTCCGGTCGCCAGAGACCGTGTCGACGAAGAGCAGCGCCTGGAGCCCGACGTCGGAGACGTGCACGAGGCGAAGGACAGGGTCGTATTCCACGTAGACGGGCGTCGCGAAGTCGATGCCGTCACCGCGACCGTCGCCCGAGATGAGCCGTCGGTCGCCGTTCCGAAGGTCGACGGTCAGGACGAAGCCCGCCTCGTCCGCGACGTACGCCTGTCTCCCCGAGTCGTCGATCACGATGCCCGCTGGCGTGACGTAGTCGGGGCCGACCCCGAGGCCCAGCCCCGATACGACGGATCGGTCGCCCGACACGGGATCGATCGCGAGGATCGCACGCTGGCCGCGGTCCGTGACGATGACGCGATCCTCGAGCGCGTCGTAGGCGGCGTCGAACGGCTCGATCAGCTCCGGGCCCTCTCCTATGTCAGCGTTGGAGAGCTGCTCGCGCTGGCCCGTGACGAGGCCGACGACGATCACCGTCGGAGCGGCTCCGTCGACCACGTACGCGAGTCCACCGGGCCCATCGACTGCGATGCCCGTCGCGGCGTCCAGATCGGGCCCTTCGCCGATCGATCGCCCGCTGAGGTTGTTCGAGAACGGAGAGTCGGTGTCGACGCCGACGAGACCGTCGAGCGCGGTGTCGGTGAAGATCACCAGTCCGCTGACGGTGTCGAAGTCCAGCGCGCGCGGCTCGACGAACTGCGCTCTGCGAACGACCGAGACGGACGCGGCGTTCCCGTCGGGGTTGAACCCGTCGCTCGTCGCGACGGTCAATGCGTTGGTTCCCGCGTCCAGCGCCGGGATGGCCCGCCACGTCGCGAAACCGTCGGTCGTCGCCGCGGGCGCGCCGTTGACCGCGACCGCCGCGACCCCTCGCTCGTCCGTCGCGGTCCCGACGACGGTCAGTCCGCCCGCGTTGGTGACGACGCCGTCGACCGGATACGTGACCGTGGCGACAGGCGCCTCGAGGTCGTCGAAGAGCGAGTCGTCGGAGGGGCAGGCGCAGAGCCCGAGCGCAGTCGAGGCGAGCGCGAGCCGGATGAGTCGGGGCCGGACCATCCGCGCATTGTGTTGTCTCGACGCGCTCGCGGTGCAAGAGCGCGCGAGAGAACCTGGTCAGATTACGCGGGGCGCCTCGACCTTCGACGCGGAGAGCGGCTCGAGCCCCATCCAGTCGCGCTCCAGCTGGCGGTAGATCCCCCGAAAGTCGGTCGTCGCCGCCACGTCGCCCTCGACGAGCGCGCCGAGATCCGGGCGCTGGCCGTGCTGTCCACCGCGGGCGGAGGACCCGACGACGAGCATGGGATTCCCCCGGCCGTGGTCCGTTCCGCGCGAGCCGTTCTCCTGGACGCGGCGACCGAACTCGCTGAAGACGAGGGTGACGACGCGGTCCGCGTCACCGGAGGCCTCCAGGTCGCGCTGGAACGCGGTCAGCGCTCCGTCGAGGCGGCCGAGCAGGTCGGCGTGAACCGCGGACTGGCTCGCGTGCGTGTCGAAGCCCCCGAGCTCCAGGTGGAAGATCCTCGTCCCGAAGCCGCCCCGGACGAGCTGGGACACGAGCCGCAGCTCGCGCGCCAGCGCGTGATCGGGGTACTCGACCGACGACGACTCCCGCGTGATCGCTCCCATGCGGTCGGCGGCGTCGTAGGCGCTGCGCGCCGCGGCTCGCAGGAAGGCGAGGTCACCGTCGTCCCCGCGGGCCTGGACGAGCTTCGCCCGTTCGCGCGCCACCGCGGCCGGGGCCTCCGCGAGCCGGAAGCCGTCGCCGCTGGGCACGGCCGGCGGCACGGCGGTCGCGCCGCGCATCGAGAGGAGGCTCCCGCTCCCGCCGACGGACAGAGCCGGAAGGCTGCCGGCTTCGCGGGCGGAGAGCTGATCGGCGAGGTGCCCGAGCCAGCCGACGCGGCCCGCGGGCGCGAACGGCTCCGCCGTGTGCCAGATCTCCATCGAGCGGAAGTGCGACCTGTCGGCCGCCGGATGCCCCACGCCGTGGACGAGCGCGACCGAGCCCTCGGCGTACAGCTCGGAGAGACCACCCAGCGCGGAGTGCAGGCCGACGTGCTCGTCGATCCGGTGGATCGAGCCCGCGTCCTGGGCGAGCGTCGGTCGCGCGCGGTAGTACGCGTCCTGGCCGTGGGGGACGACCGTGTTCAGGCCGTCGTTCCCGCCGGAGAGCTGGAGAACGACCAGGATGCGGTCGACCTCCGCCCGCCGCGCGATCGGAGCGGCGACGGCCATTGGCGCGAGCGCGCCGATCGCGGTGAGCCGGACGCCTCCGACGAGGAAGGAGCGTCGCGAGAGGGGAGGGTGCGTCATGCCAGGTGGAACTCCGGTGCCGTGAGGGCGAGGGCCGTGGCGGCGCGGGCCGCGTCGTCGCTGGTCGAGGCCTCGCGCGCAGCGCGTTCGAGCGCGGCCGCGAGATCCGCGTCCACCCCGTCCGGGAGGAGGAGCTCACCGACCGCTCGGGCGATCTCGGACCGCGGCACGTCGCCGAAGGCCCGCACGGGGTCGAACGGTCCCTCCAGTGCGAAGCGCGCGAGGTGGTTGTGTCGCGCGAGCCAGGTTCCGGTGTCGATCCAGGCGCGGCCCCCGTCCCAGCCCTTCACCGTCGGGGGCTCGAAGAGCGCCTGGCCCATCTCGACGGCGGCACGCGCGGCGTCGGCGGGCGCGACGCTCGCACCCGTCGCCAGCGCGGTGCGCGCGATCGTCTCGACCGGGCCCGAGATCCGGTTCCGCCGGACCTCGGGGTCGAGGAACCGCTCGTCCCGGAAGATCCGCGCGAGCGTCCGACCCACGTGCCAGTCCTCGCTGACGAGCACCCGGCTCCAGCGATCGATCTCGGCGCGGTTCGGCTCGGGTTCGACGAACGTCACGAGCAGGCGCCGCGCGATCCAGCGCGGGCACTCGGGGTGCTCCAGCACGCGGTCGATCGCGTCTTCGCCGCGCTGGACGCCTCCGCGACCGAAGAGCGTCTTCTCGCCCCGGTCGTGGTACTCGGTGCGATCGACGAAGCGGCGCTTCGTGACACTCCAGCCCGTGAACGCACGGGCGGCTTCTGCGATGTCCTGCTCGGTGTAGCCCGCGCCGACGCCGAGCGCGAACAGCTCCATGACCTCGCGCGCGAAGTTCTCGTTCGGCGCGCCGACGCGGTTGCGATCGCCGTCGAGCCACACGAGCATCGCGGGGTCCTTGGCCACTGCGTGCAGCAGAGTCCGAAAGTCGCCGAGCCCCGCGCTGCGGAACAGCTCGTTCTGGCGGTGCATCAGCCGCACGTCGTCGACCTTGGCGTTCGACGTCGCGAAGTGACCGTGCCACATCAGCGAGGCTCGCTCGACGAGCGGTGCACCGTCCGCCAGGATGAGCGCCATCCAGCGGGCGCGGAGCGGCTCCAGTTCACCGAGCGAGACGAGGCGCTCGACGCTCTTCGAGGTGAGAGCGCGCGGGTGTGCGCGACGCGACTCGACCTCGGCGAGCGTTGCCTCGAATCCCTCGTCGACGGCGCGCGCCACGCGCTCGCGGTCCGCGCCGAAGCCGACGCGCCCGAGCACGTGTGCTGCAGCCGCAGCGTCCCATTCAGCCTTCGTCATCGTCGTGCCCTCCGCGCGTCGGTCACTGCGCCCACTCGATGCGCAGTCGTGCCTCGAGAGGCGAGCCAGAGCCGCCGCTCGTGGTCATCTCGATCGTGCCGATGCTCCCGAGGAGCTCCAGCAGGAGGTCGACCTCCATGCGCGCCCGCGCCTCGGTCTTCCCGTCCTCGAGGACGGACTGTAGTTCGATCAGATCGCGGTTCTCTGCGACGAGCGCCTCGACGGCGTCCGCGCGCATCCACAGCTGATCCACGGCGCCCCCGGACGCTGCACCGGTCTCGCCTCGCGCGATCCGCGTCGCGACGCGGCTGGCCAGCGCGTGATGCGTGGCGAGCACGACGGAGTCGCCGACCACGGCGCATCCGGGGGCGACGTTGTAGGCCAGGTCGACCCCATCGCCCTCCGACGGGGGAGGGAGGTGAGCCGTCGTCATGGTCGTGCCCTCGAGCGGCGCGAGGCCGAGGACGAGGCCGGGCTTTCCCTCCTGCGCGCGCTGGACGTTCTGGAGTGCGATCAGACTCTGGAATGCCCCGACGACGCGGGGACCGTTCACCTCGGGATTCCGAAGGCGCGCGACGATGCACGCCGCAGGGAGCTCGATGTCGGGGACGGCCTTGGCCTCGAACGGGACGTGCTCGGCCAGCAGGACGATCTCCGGTTCGAGCGATGCGAAGAGCTCGTCGACCGCGTCTGGACCGCCGACGAGGAGCGCGAAGTTCGCGAGGCCCTCCGAGATGGCCGGCTGGGAGCGCGGCGGGAAGAGGCTCGTTCTCTGCGCCAGCAGCGTCGCGACGTCTCGGTGCAGGACGGCTCGCGCCACCTCGTCGTCGGAGGGAAGCGGAAGACGCGCGGCCGAGCCCTTCTCGCTCGGGAACGTGGCCGCACCGAACTCGTCGACCTCGCCGCTCGCGAGCGAGCGAACGGTCAGTCCGCTCTCGCCGAACTCGACGCCGATGGCGAGTGATCCTGCCGCCGTCCCGTAGGCGACGACCGGACCGAAGACGAAGTGGGTCGCCGGTTCCTCGACCGCCTGACGAAGCTCGTCCAGTGCACCCGTTTCCTCGAACGCGTCGAGGTCGACCCATGCGAACGTCGATCCCTGACCGAGCGCTCGACGCGCGGCGCGGAGTTCGATCGCGCGGCCGGAGCCGGTCGTCGCCTCGCGAAGGTCGTCGTGTCGCGCTGCGAGGAAGAGCGTTCCGTCTTCGGAGAGCGCGGCCTCCGCGCCGTCGTCGTCGATGGACCACGCGCTGCGAACGCGGGGGCCGAGCTCCTTGCGCGCAGCCTCCGGAAGCGCCTCGAGCCCGCCGAAGGTCGCTGCGGCCGCTGCGATCACGTCGATCGCCTCCTCCATCGAGTCGAGGTTCGCGCCTCGCATCGCGACGAAGGCGCGCGGTTCGGTCTCGGAGCCGGGGAGCAGTCCGACGCCGACGCCGCGTCGACTCAGGGCAGCCGCGAGCTCCAGCGGCGACTCGCCGATCAGCGCTTCGACGAACGCGAGCGCGGCCTCTGGATGCTGCCCCTTCGCCTGGAGATCCTCGCGCACGAGCGGATGGTCGAGGACGCGCCGCACGAGCGGGTGATCCAGGCCCTCGTCGAGAACGGGCGCGAGCTCGGTGGTCTGGAGCCAGAAGATCGTCCGCTCCGGCGCCGCGCGCGAGAGATCCTCGGTGTGAGGTGACTGCGGCAGGGCGGCGAGGCAGAGGGTTGCAATCCACATGGCGACAGTGCGTTCGAGTGTGACGCTGTCCCTGTGGATACGCCGCTGGCTCGCGTTGTTTCGAGCGATCCGTGGCGATGGGTGTGCGAGTTCGAACGCGAGACGGCTCCGCAACCCCTCGGGGCTGCGGAGCCGTCTCGTCGAGCATCGGTGGGCTCCGCTGCGCGGCCGCCGCCCGTGCTCGCGTGGCGAGCTTTGGGATGAACTAGAAGGCCGATTTCGTCAGGAGGACGACGATCAGGCCGAGCCAGAGGACAACGCCGAGGCCGCGTTCGAGCAGAACGGGGTTGCGTAGGCCGCTAAGGGCGGTTGTGGGACGCATCATTCGGGTCGAGGGTTGGGTTGCGAGCGGGTGCCTTTGCTGTGGCCGGGGCCCAGCGGGGAAGAGGCACGTCGAGGGAGGGGACCCGGGGGAGCTATCCGCGCCCGGCTGTACGGTCACCCGCATCTAGAACGAGCGGGAGATCCGGTCTGGGCGAACGAGGTCTGTATAAATCCGGGAGAACACCCCCCGAACGGCCCTCCAGGCCCCTCCAAGGCCGTCCGAGGGCCCACATTCGCGCCCTCGCCACGCCATGAAGGAAGTCGAAGTTGATTGTCCCTGCTGCGAGTCGCGCCTCGTCATCGACGTCCTGACGCAAAAGGTGCTCCGACACGTGCCGAAGCAGGCGCTCGACGAGTTCGGCAAGCCCGTGACGGACGGCGCGCGCTGGGACGACGCGAACCGGACGGTCTCCGAGCGCAAGGGCCGCGGGACCGACGCGTTCGACGCGGCTCTCGACAAGGAGAAGAGCCGCACGCGCGACCTCGACGACCTCTTCGACCGCGCGCGGGCAAAGGTGGACGACCGGAAGAAGAAGCACGACGAGTAGTTCGTGCTCCGTCCGCGGTGATCACTGCGGCGGCGATTACTGCGGCGGCGATTACTGCGGC
>JBCCSK010000171.1:0-12087 GCA_039200205.1 Planctomycetota bacterium | reverse complement strand
GGACGCCTTGCCACGACGCGAAAAGGACTCGAACAAATGACGCGAACTTCTGCTCCACACCACTAGCTCTCGATCAGCGGACCCGGACGATGTGCGGCACGAAGTCGTTCGTGTCGCCGTCGCCGTTCAGGTCCGTGGACGCCTCGTCGCGCTCGTCGACCCAGACCAGGACGACACCGTCGCGGGGAACCTCGAGGTTCCCCGCGCAGGCCAATCCGACGTTGATCGACGAGCGCATCCGTGCGCCGCGGATGAACAGGACGCTGTCGCTGATGTCACCGTCCGCGTTCAGGCTTCCGTCTCCCTGGCTCGACTCGCGCACGAGGAAGGCGCTGAAGCCGCCGCCGATCGCAACGTCCCGATCCGTGCCCGAGGCGGCCTCGTAGTTGAACGTCTCCCCCGTGCAGGCGTTGTGCATGTGCACGACCCTGTCGAAGCTGTCGCCGTCGCCGTTCAGGTCCTGGAAGCCCTCGTCGAGTTCGTAGACGACGAGCCCGATGAGCCCGCTGGCGAGCTCCGGCCCGCCGCTACTGCTCGCCGAGAGCCCGACGTTCACGATGCTCCCGCTCCGCGTCAGGCAGTGCGGCACGTCATCGAGCGTATCCCCGTCGCCGTTCAGATCGCTCGATCCCTGGCGCTCCTCGTCCACCTGGAACACGTAGAGGGCGCGGTTCCCCCTGGGCTGGATCGACGCCGAGCCGCCGAGCCGCACGGCCAGACCGCGATTGGTGAGCGCTCCGTTCGCGTCGAGCGTATGGAGGACCGAATCGACTCCGTCGCCGTCGCCGTTGAGGTCCGTCTGCCCCTGCTGGAGCTCCGACACGGCAAGGCCAAGGACGCCAGCGCCCTCGCGGATCGAGGCGGTCGAGGGAGTGAGTGCGACGCCGCCGTTCACGGGAGTCGACGATCCGTGCTCGAGCGAGTGCAGCACCCAGTCGTTCGCGTCGCCGTCTCCGTTCAGGTCTGCTGCGCCCTGGAACTCCTCCAGGGCGGGAAAGACCGTCCGCTCGGGCGTGATGACGAAGCGCGAGGCCGACGCGAGGCCTGTGCTTTGCGCAGCACCGCTGTCGAGGTCGATGACGACGAGAACCTGGTCGCTGATATCGCCGTCGCCGTTGAGATCCACGCTCCCCTGCGACGCCTCGCGAACGAGGAGGCCAACTCGGCCATGCGCGACGACGGGAAAGATGCCGGCCGCAAACCCGAGGTTCGTCACCTCCATCGTATCGGCGCGGTAGACGTGCGCGATCTCCTCGAACGCGATATCCATGTCGCCGTTGAGGTCGACGCCCTGCCCGGATCCGTCGAAGACCGACTGCTCGGGCACGTAGAAGACGACCGTCTCCCCGTCGATGGCGATCGCGGACTCGAACGAGCGCGAGGTCGCGAGACCGAGGTTGGTCAAGACGTCCGTTCGCGCGTCGTAGACGTGGACGACGTAGTCGTTCGTGTCGCCGTCGCCGTTCAGGTCCGTGCCGCCCTGCTCGGCCTCCGAGACCGGAACGACGACGAGCGGCCCCTCGAGGACGAGGTCCTGCGCGGTGGTCGCGTAGCGGCTCGAGACGCCGAGATTGCGGAGAGCGCCGGTGCGCAGGTCGGCGACGTGGACGACCTGGTCGACGGCATCTCCATCCCCGTTGAGGTCGGTGTCTCCCTGGTCTCTCTCGTCGACGCGAAAGACGGCGATGTCGCTCGACGCGTAGAGGGCCGGCGGAGCGATTGCGACGCCGAGGTTCTCGATCGCGACGAGGCCGGCCCGCTCCGTGTCGGCGACGTTGACCGATTGGGTGAGTGCCTGGGACGCGAGAAGGAGGGCAATAAGGGACGTCGGTGCAGCGCGCATGTCGAGATCGGGCAGGAAGGGAACGTCACGATACCGAAGCGTGCCGCGGGTCTGCCCCGTCCGTCCGTGCCATACTCCAGCCCGTGCGCCGCATCGAATCACTGCTCGCCCTCGCCGCGCTCGTCGCGTGCGGTTCGCCCGATCCGCCGGTGCCCCCGGCCGTTGAAGACCCCGCGGTTCCCGGCGAGACCGAGGCGGCACCCGAAGAGCCCGAACTCGATGCGCGCGAGCTCGACGATCGGGGCGACGCCCACCTGAAGGCGGGTCGCTTCGCCGAGGCCGTGGCCGACTTCGATGCCGCGATCGCACTGGAACCACGGCTCGAGCCGCACCACTGGCGACGCGGGATCGCGCACTACTACGCCGGTATGTTCGAGGCCGGCGCAGCGCAGTTCGAGCTGCACCGCTCCGTGAACGGCAGCGACGTCGAGAACGCAGCCTGGCACTTCCTCTGCGTCGCGCGATGGAAGGGGCCGGAGGCGGCGCGCGCGGCCGTGCTCCCCGTCGGCTACGACGCGCGCGCTCCGATGATGGACGTCTACGAGATGTTCGCGGGGCGGAAGGGACCGGACGACGTCCTCGCCGCGGCAGAAGCGGCGGGCGATTCGAGACAGGCCGAATCCGCGCTCTTCTACGGTCATCTGTACGTCGGCCTCTACCACGAGGCCCTCGGCGACGAGGAGCTGGCGGCCAGGCACATCGGGATCGCGGCGACGGAACACACGAGCTCCCACTACATGGGCGACGTGGCCCGGGTCCACGCGACGCTCTACGAAGGCGAGGATTAGGCGCCTTCGCCTTCGATCCAGTCACCCGGCGGACTCGCTGGGCAACGTGTCCGGCACGAAGCGCGCATACTTCCCGTTCTGGGGCCTGCTGCCGACCAACGACGGGTCCGGTGCGCAGCTCGCGGAGACCGAGGCGATCGCGAACTACGGTCAGGAGTTCGACCGGGTCTCGCACGCCCGCATCAAGGAAGAGCAGGACCCCCTCGGCGTCCTCGTCGAGATCATCACGCTCGGGATCTTCTCGATGTACAACGTCGAGGCCCAGGGGCAGGTCCGTCGCTTCCAGGAGGCCGGAGCATGAGCACACTCATCCGCCGCGGCCTGGGCACGATCGCCCTGACCCTTCCCCTCTCGGCCTGCTACACGGTCGAGCACTTCTCCGGCGACCAGTCGCTGTACGACGGCCTCTACTTCGGTTCGCGGACGGCCATCCCCGAATCGCCCGGCCTCCACGACGAGCAGTGGCGGCACGACGCGATCTACGGCACGGTCCCGTGGGACCCGGCGCAGATCCAGTTCTCCGGCCGGCGGCTCGGCCAGGTCGGGAAAGAGCTTCGCCCGATGAACGTCGTGGTGACCTCGGAGATGACCGTCGTCCAAGGTCTCGTGAACCTCGCGGTCGCGTTCGTGCCGTTCGGGAACCTCGTGTTCCAGACCCGGAACGTCGAGGTCGACGGCTGGAAGCGAGGCTGAGCGAACGCGGGTATCACAGGAATCCACGGATCCGGCGTGAGGCCGGGGAGGCGGCGGGGACTTCTTCTTACAAGAGGCCCCGCCGCCCCCGTCATGGGGTCCCGTCACGAGCGGTAGGCGTCGCCCGGACTGGACTCGGCAAACATCCCTTTCGCACGACACCCATGCTCGCCACGCCCCGGACCATCGCCCGTTTGGCCCCACTCCTCGCTCTCGCGATCCCCGCGGCGGCCCAAGACCTCTACGCGACGGACTTCACGACCCTCGACGGATGGACCGTGGAGGTGGGATCCGCCGTCAATTCACAGTTCCGCTGGGCAGCCGACGCAACGCCGTCGAGCCGTTGCGGCGGGATCCTGTCGTTCCGCAGTGCCCCGGCGAGTCTGAACTACAACGATGGCTTCGTCATCGGATTCGAACAAGGCGGGCCGTCGTTCGGAACGGCGCTCTCGCCCCCCATCGACCTCGCGGTGGCGACGGGACCTGTCACCCTGGAGTTTTGGCTCGGCGTTGACGCCGAGCCGACTTGCGGCTACGACCGCCTGGAGATGCGAATCCTCGGACCGAACGACGAGGTCTACGACTACGCCTGCCTCGACGCGGCCTACCGCGACTTCGCAGCTCGGTGTGACTGGCACCGGCGGTCCTTCGCGCTCGATCCCTCTTGGGGAGTGATCCAGATCGAGTTCGGGTTCGACATCATCGATCCCTTCAACAACTTTCTTTTCAGCGGCCCCTTCATCGACGACCTGCGCGTCTTCGGCGGCTGCGAAGGGTCATGGGAGCGCCAGTGCCACTCCGACTACGACTCGACGCACGCCGAGCTCTTCGTCAGCGGTTCGACGTCCGTCTCGGCGAACAGCTTCGTTCTACGGGGTGCCGGGTTCTCGCCGAACACGTTCGCGATGGCCTTCTACGGGCCGCGGCCCACGTCCTCGTACTACGAGCTCGTCCTGCCGATCGCCTCGGATACCAACATCCGCTGCGTGGCCGCGGCCGGCGCGCTGCGCCTGCCGATCCGATCGACCCACTCGAACGGGGCCCCGGTCTGGGCGATCGATCTGACGCAGCCCCCGAACCCGTCCGGACTCGTCCTTCCGGGGTCGACCTGGTTCTTTCAGGCGATCTTCCGGAGGGACGGAGAGGCATTCCTGAGCGACGGGCTCCGCGTCAACTTCTGCCAGTGACGGGAGGGCAGTGAATTCGCTCCTGATCTCGTCCGAGACGGTACGCTGACGAGCCCATCCATGACCGGCCGCGCGGACCGCTCTCCGCGCTGATCGTCATGCTCCTTTCGCTCGCGCCGCTGGTTGTCGCGGCCGCACTTCCGGCCGCGGACGACTTCGTCCTGCGCTGGCACGACCTGCGCGCGTTCTTCGCTTCGAACGCGAGCACTCTGCCGGGAGTCGACCTCTCGCTCCACCTCTCGTCGGCGCGTATCGACGCGCTCGAGCCGGAGAGCTACGACGTCTGGACCGGACCCGAAGCGAGGCTGAAGCGCGACGACGCGGCTCGCTTGATCCAGGCGGCGATCGACGCGACCCCTGGTGCCGAGGTGCGCTCGGTCGTTTCACGCGATGGTCTCGTGCGCGTCACCGGGAACGAGGCCGCGCAGGCAGCGGCGGCAAGCGCCGTCGCCGCTCTTTCTGCAGCCGGAGCTGATGCCGCCGTCGTCGAGGTGCACCGCGTCGATCGCGACGCGATTCCGTCGGGTGCCGGCGCCGTTCTCGACCGCTCTGCAGTCGCGGCGCTCCTCGAGTCGGACGGAGTCGCGCTCGCGGCCCGCTCGACGGCACGCATCGGCCGTGACTCGCGTCTCGGCGAACCCGAGATCCGCTCCTTCGTGTGGGACTACGACGTCGAGGCCGCCCTGGGCGCCCTCGGCGTCGACCCGGCGGTGTCGGTCCTGCGCACGGGCCTCGAAGTCGGCGCTCGCGTCGATCGAGCCGCCGACGGGCAGCGTTTCGTCGTGCAGGTCTGGGGACGGGACGGGTCGATCGCCGATCCCATCCGAACGATCGACCTCGAAGCGCTCGGCGGCACGCCGGTCGAGCTCCCCGAGGTCGCGACATCCGTGTGGGCGATGTCGGGCATCGTCGAGCCCGGCGGAGCGATCCTCGTGAACGACGGCGACGATGGTGCGCTCCTGCTCCGAATCACCGGCGATGCCGAAGCGCCGGCGGGACTCGTTCCCATTGGCGCAAATGCAATCCCGGGGATGCGGCCGCAGATTCCGTGGCTGCCGCGCACATCGCCCACCGGCGGCTTGCCCATCATCGATGGCGCCAACGACGCGCTCGAGTCGTTCGGCTTCGCGGACGTCGGGGCGTTCGAGGCGGTCCTGTCCGACGCGTTCATCGAAGTGACCGTCGCGGGCCACGCGCAGCGCTACGGCACGAGCCTCGTCCTCACGGGCCCGGACGAAGTCACGGCGCCGGCACGCGAGGCGGCCCGCGCACTCGCGGAGGCGCTGCCCGAGCAAGCCGCTTCGATCGAGCTCCGCTACGACCTCGTCCCGGCAGCCGAACTTGCGGCAGCCATCGCCGACCCGACCGCGTTCGCTGCGGCTGCGGAGAGCTCCATCTCGGCAAGCTCGATCGTCGGCGGCGCCGCACTGCTCGTCGGCGGCGTGGAGACCGCGTACCTCCAGGACTTCGACGTGCAGGTCGCGCAAGGTGCCCAGGTCCCCGATCCGAACATCGGCATCGCCTTCGACGGCTTCGCGCTGTGGTGCGCTCCACTCCCCGGCGCGAACGACGCGCGGCCCGTGTGGTTCGACTTCCAGCTCCACGCGAACGATCCGGAGACTCGTACGCTCGAGCTCGCGAACTACACGCCAGCGCCGACCGACGGTGCCAAGGACCTCCCGCGCGCAATGGGGACGTTCGATCGCACGCTTTCCGTCGAGCTCCCCACGACCTCGCGGGCCGCGGCGCGGACGCTGTTGAACGTCGCGGACGGCGTTTGGACCAACGTGACCGCGCAGCCGATGCCGGGCACCGACCAAGCGCTCGTCGTCGTCGCGCGCGTCGTGACTCGCTAGTCGGACGCGCGGAGGCACCACAGCGCCTCCATCGTGCGGACGAACACACGTCCGCCCGCGAGGGCGGGCGTCCCCCACGTTCGCTCGTCCAGGTCGACGGACCACAGCTCGTCCGTCGCCGCGGATGCGGAGACGGCGCAAATGCGACCGTGGACGCTCGCCATCAGCACACGCTCGCCGTCGCTGACCGGTGACGCGAAGTACGGGTCGTCGCGACCGAGCCGCCCGCTCGCGACGACCTCACCCTTCGTTCCGTCGAGCAGAGTGACGAGACCGCCGGCGCGGAGCAGCAGCACCTGCCCGTCGCCGACGACGACCGGTGAGACCACGTCGGAGAGTCCGCGTCGATCTCCGTAGCGCCAGTCCACGTGCGTCTCCGTGACGTCGCCGCGCCCGCCGAGGCGGATCGCGAACACGGCTCCGCGCTCCGTCTCGATCGTCTTGACGAAGCGGAACTCCCGCTCGTCGAGACGCTCGTCGCCGTCCAGGTCGAAGATGGTCCACACCTTCTGCACGTCAGCGTCCGTCCATTCCGCGCGGGCAACGATGCCGTCCCCGTCGGCGTCGTGGAGGGCGACGAACGCCCCCCAGTCGGACGGCAGCCTCGGGATGCCGGCGTCGCCGAAGACCTGCGCCGACGCGTTGACGATGCAGCGAGCGCCGTCGAGCGCGGGCACCCCCTTCGCCTGCCACGCGCCGCCGGTGACGTGCCACAGGAGCTCACCGGTGCCGAGGGCGTAGCCGTGCACTTCGTAGGTCCCCGCGACGACGACCTCCGCCGAGGCCTCGGAGTCCTCGGGGATCCAGACGGCTGGCGTCGCGTACCCGTGGAGCGCTCGCGCACGCGGCGTCGACCACGCTTCTTCGCCGGTCGCTGCGTCGAGGCAGACGAGCCGCGAGCCATCGTCCTGGTCGAGCTGGAGCAGGACGCGGTCCCCTGCGAGGACCGGGGACGTCGCAACGCCGTGCGGAATGCTCAGCGCCGTCACGATGTCGCTGCGCCAGAGCTCCTCTCCGTCGAGGTCGTAGGCGATCGGGCCGACGCCGTGGAAGAGAACGACCACGCGCTCGCCGTCGAGCGCGGGCGTGGACGACGCGACGTGCCCCTGACCGGGTGCGGGCCCCGCGCTCGCGGTCGCGCGACGCCAGACGGTCTCGCCGCTCGCGACGTCGAGAGCGAGCGTCACGAGCTCGCCATCGGTCGCCCCCGTCACGAACACGCGATCCCCCGCGACGACGGGCGACGAGTACCCGGACGGGACCTCGACGCGCCAGGCGACGCCGCGCTCGAGATCGAGGGCCGCGGGCACGGCGCCGGCGGCTCCTCGGCCGGTTCCGCTCGGTCCGCGAAAGCTCCCCCACGCGGGCGGGTCGAGGGCGATCGGAAGGAGCGCGACGACGAGCGTGAGCGACATCGGCGTCAGTCGAACAGAAGCATGCGGACCGCGGGCGTCGCCGCGAGCCGCCCGACGGGCGTGGGGTCGAACACGATCCACTGCGCGTACAGGTGCGTGCCCGCCAGCGCGGGCGACGATGGGAGCGTCACCCGGATCGACTGGCTCCCCGTCCCGAGACCGGTGCTCGCGAGCGAGGTCCGGTGCATCGACACGCCCGGGCCGATCACGGGGTAGAGCCGCGCTCCGTAGAGATCGAGGCCCGCAGGCTCGACCGCCGGGGACATCAGCAGCGCGGCTGGTGCGCCGGGAACCGCGTCGTGGATCGCCACGGTGATCGTGCGCCCGAGACGGCTCGGCTCCAGGAGGATGATCTCCGGTTCCTCGCCGAGGCTCGTCGGAGTCGCGACGCCGAAGATCTCGGGAGCGCGGGCGGACTCGGAGTACAGCTCCAGTCGCTCGTACGGTCCGGCGAGCGTCGCCGTACGCGGGTCGGTCAGCGGCCGCTCGAGAAATGCGACGAGAGCGTCCTTCTCGTGCTCGGTCAGCCCGAGCGGCTGCATCAGCGGATCGACGTTGGGCACCGGGTAGTGCCCGCCGACGTCGAAGAACTCGACGACGTCGCGCAGCGTGATCGCGCTGCCGTCGTGGAAGTACGGCGCGGTCAACGCGACGTTGCGCAGCGTCGGCGTCCGGAAGCGCCCCTGGTCCTCCCACAGATGCGTGACGCGGCGGCGCCCCTCGTCGTCGTACACGTCGTCGAGTCCGATGTTGCGATACGCGTGGTCGGTGAGGATCGCGCCGGGGTGACACTCGACGCAGCGCGCCGCGCCGACGAAGAGGTCGTAGCCCTCGTGCTCCAGCGGAGTCAGTGCGCTCGTGTCCCCGTCGAGGAAGTCGTCGAACGGCAGGTGCCCGTGCGTGACGAGCGTTCGCTGGAACGTCGCGAGCGCCTGGGCCGTCCGGATCGTCGTGACGCCGGGGCTTCCGAACGCCTCGTCGTAGAGCGCAGGATAGCCACGGCCCGCGATCCAGGCTTCCAGCGCAGCGGGGACGTTCCCCGCGAGCGCGAGCGGCTCGGATGCGACGATCTCGTCGAGCACCATCTGGAACGGGCGCCCGAACCAGCTCATCTCCTTCTCGTCGACGAAGGGCAGGAGCGCCTGTGCTTCCAACGACGCGTGCGACGTCGACACGACCGCGCCCGTCATCGGGTCGGTGAACGTCTCGGGAGCGCGGCCGTCGAGGAGCAGCTCGGGAACGTACGCCGAATCGAACACGAGCGGCGTGTTGCGAATCGTGAGCTGCATCCCCATCCCCGTCTGCTTGCGGTAGATGTAGGTGCCGTCGGAGCGATTGCTCGGTACGCCCGGCGAAGAGTGCGTATCGTCGGCGGTGCCGAACGTGCGGTCCCAGCCGATGTAGGTCGACCCGGCGAGGTCGGCGAGCGTGCGCGGATCGGCCCCCGCGGCCTCGGGCAGATGGCAGGTCGCGCACGAAGTCGTGTCCGTGGTCGAGAGCTGCTCGTCCCAGAAGAGCGCCTGACCGAGCAGGACCTTCGCCTGCGTGATCGGATTCTCGGGCGGGACGGGCGGCGGCCCGAGGCCCTGCCCATGCGCGACCGGAGCAGCCGCCAGGACCACGGGCAGGAGAGAACGGATCCCGATCGGGAGACTCATGTCGAAACCAGGGAAGGGCAGCGAACGGGGCCGCTCGAGTATGCGCCAACCGTGCGAAATCTGCGTCCGGCCGCGTGACGGGACACGCGGCGCGGCATCCCTCAGCTGGCTCCGTCGAGGCGTTTCGCCGATCGACGTCGCGAGGCAGGATGGAAGTCGCGGCCCAGCTCCACCGGGTCGGCGCCGGACCCACACGTCCATGGAAACGAACGGAGGACTCGAAGGCGTCACGGAACACTACGTCGCCGCGGCGATCGTCGCGGGCGACCGTCGTGGGCGCGTGCTCGCTGCAGCGCTCGCGCTGACCGCGCTCTCCTTCGTCCTCTTCTGGAGCGACTTCGACCCGTGGCGATCGCACTCCCGCGCCGTCGCGGACGACGTTCGAGCGGCGGCGCAGACCTTGGTCGAAGCGCGCGCCGAGCGGACGGGCCTCCCCCGGCTCGAGAGCGCGGAGCGTGCGATCGATGAGGTCGTCGCGCGCGTGCTCGCCGAGGCACCGCGCGGCCGAGGCGGCGCCACGTCGGTCGTCGCCCCCGGCGAAGTCGCCGTCGCGACGGGACTCGCGCTACTGATCTTGCTCCTGTGGCTCTGGCGGCTCGGCGCGCGCGAGCACGAGGCCGTCCACCACGCGTTCAAGATCGCCGGACGCCGCGGTCTCCTCGTCGCGGCCTACAACGAGCTCGCGATGCGGCAGGTGCTCGCGTCGCCGACCCACCACGATGATCGACCGCGGCGCGCGGCGATGGTCGGGCGTCTCGCGCTCCTCGCGGCCCCGGCGGCCTGGCTGGCGCTCCTCGCGTGCTTCGAAATCGCAAGCAAGTGGCGCGCGGAGGAGATAGGCGTCGACGCACTCGCGCTCGGGGCCACGCTCCGCCTGGTCCTCGTGAGCGCCGCGGCATGCATGACCCTCGTGATCCTGCGCGACCAGGTGCTGCTCGACCGCGAGTGGGAGTCCGCCCGCGCGGCGATCCCTCCCGACCACGACCAGCGCTGACGACTCGGACGACGGCTCTACGCTTGCGCCATGGACGTCTTCGCCCAGGACGAGCGCATAATGAGCATGGACGAGGTGACGTGGCAGCGCCACGCGAGCCCGTGGAGCGTCTGGACGCGCTTCTTGACGTGCGTGCCACTCATCCGCCTCGCTACGCGGAGTGGATGCGGGTGTGACAGTCTTCGGAAGCGGGCTCACGCCCGATTCGCGTCGTTGTCGTGAGGCCCAGCGGCGATGCCGGCGGCCTGAGCCTCACGGCGTCACTTCGAATCCTCCGCCGCCTCGATCAGGTCGATCAATGCCCTGATCTCATGATCCACGAGGACGGGCTCCGACGCGCTCGGTCCGAGATAGAAGGTTCCCCCCTCGGTGACGTGACCGTCGAAGACGAGCGCTCCGTTGCCTGCTCCACGGTCGGTGATCTCGACGGCCGAACCGTCGAGAACGAGGCGAGCCGTGGTGGTCGGTACCTGCTTGGGGCCGCGCTTCACGAAGCCGGTCTGAACGTCGGGCTCGTTGCGCGCAGTGATCTCGGGGTGAAGGACGATACGCCCGAAGTTGCTGAATCGGATGACCTGTCCCTGATCTCTCCACAACGGAGGATCGCCGTCGAGTCGCTCGAACCGAAGGAGAGAGTGACCCTGCGTTCCGTCGAGCAAGACGCGGCCCGCGTCGGATTGGCTCGACTGGGATGGATCCGCGCCACGGCGGACGGCCGACCAGACTCCAACGACGAGCACGACACAGACCGCGAAGCCTGTCAGAGGCGCGTTGCTCTTCGTCGTGGTGCGCACGGGTGAATGATCGAAGCGGGGGTAGTCGTGCGCGTTCGCCGATCGCGTGAGGCAAACCGGTGCACCAGAGCCTCGGCGCGGAGAGGGAGTATGCCGGATGGCCGTCACTCGCCGATCAAGCCGCGTTTGGCTTCTCGAACGTGAAGACCCTGCCGACGGTCAGCGGGAGGCTCGGCTGCGGGTTTCCCGAGAACTCGTGCGACCAGCCGCTGACGAGGCGCTCCGCCTGCTCCGGGTCGAGGTGCGTGTCCGAGAACTTGATGCGGAGACCGCGTTCGGTCCGGACCGGCCGCGCCCACAGGTTCACGACGAGCCTTCCTCCGGGCGCGAGGACGCGCTCGAGCTCGCGGAAGACGTGCGACGTCGTCGTCAACATCGCATCGACCATCTCAGGCATCGACTCGAGATCGGAGCCGAATCGCTCGGACAGCTCGACGTGCCCACCGTGCGCAGCGATTGCGACCGCCGTCAAGGCGCCGAGATGGAGCGAGCCACAGACGAACGGCGCGTGGATGGCGTGGAAGGCTTCGTCCTCGAAGGGGAGCGGCACGAGCGCGTCCCCACCCGCAAGCGTCGCGAGGTGTCGTACGAGCGCAGGTCGCGACGCGCCAACGCGCCCGAGTGCGCGTATCTCGTCGACCTGCCAGTCTGTGGAGACCCCCGAGAGGTCCCGCTGACAGAGCCGCAGTCGTCCGTCCTCGACCGCTGACGGATACTTGCGGGCGACCGTCTCGTGCGCGCCAGCCGCGAGATCGACCACCGTGATCTCGGCCCCACCGTCCCGCTCGAGAAGCGGCGACAGAGGAGTCTCGTACCCGGTCAAGCACAGGACCCGGGGTCGATCGATCCCTGAACGATC
>JBCCSK010000170.1:0-12133 GCA_039200205.1 Planctomycetota bacterium | reverse complement strand
TCGAGCTCGCGCTCGCGAGCGCGGCTCGAGCTTCGCGTTCGTGATGACCTCCAGCGAGGCGGGGTTGAGGTCGTCCTGGAGGCTGCGACCGTCGGCCCCGGGCTGCGGCTCGCGGAAGAGGTGGTCGTACAGCCGCACCTCGGCCTCGACCGCGTCGCGAGCGCTGACCCAGTGGATGACGCCCTTGACCTTCTTCTCGCCCTCCGGCGTCGCCCCGCCCTTCGTCCGCGCGTCGTACGTGCAGCGAAGCTCGACGATCTCGCCCTCCGCGTCCTTCACGACTTCGTCGCAGCGGATGACGTAGCCGAACCGGAGACGCACCTTTCCCCCGGGGCGTAGGCGGAAGAACTTCTTCGGCGGGTCCTCGCGGAAGTCGTCTCGCTCGATCCAGACCTCGCGCGTCAGGTGCATCGTCCGCGTCGAGGAGTTCGGATCCTGGGGGTTGTCGACCGCCTCGCACGGCAGCGCCTCGTCCTCGCCGAGGTTGGTGAGGACCACCTTGAGCGGCCGCAGGACCGCCATGCGCCGCAGCGCGGACTCGTTGAGCTCGTCGCGCAGCGCGTTCTCCAGCAGGTGCCAGTCGTGGCTCGCGTTGGCCTTGGTGACGCCGAGCCCTTCGCAGAACGACCGGATGGCCGTCGCGGTGTAGCCCCTGCGCCGCAGGCCGCGGATCGTCGGCATGCGGGGATCGTCCCAGCCCTCGACGCGGCCCTCGTCGACGAGCGCCTGCAGCTTGCGCTTGGACGTGATCGTGTACGTGGGGTTGAGGCGCGCGAACTCGATCTGACGCGGCTGCGAGATGCCGTCGATGTGCTCGAGGAACCACTCGTACAGGGGCCGGTGGTGCTCGAATTCGAGGCTGCACAGCGAGTGCGTGACCTCCTCGATCGCGTCCGACTGTCCGTGCGCGAAGTCGTACATCGGATAGATGCACCACGCGTCTCCCGTCCGCTGGTGGTGTGCGCGCGCGATGCGGTACATCACGGGGTCGCGCATGTTGAAGTTCGGCGACGCCATGTCGATCTTCGCACGCAGCGTCTTCGCGCCGTTCTCGAACTCGCCGGCCTTCATGCGGCGCAGGAGGTCGAGATTCTCCTCCGAAGTCCGGTCGCGGTAGGGGCTGTTGCGGCCCGGCGTCGTCGCGGTCCCGCGGTACTCGCGCGTCTCCTCGGCGCTCAGATCGCAGACGTACGCGCGCCCCTTCTCGACGAGCTGCTCGGCGAACCCGTAGAGCCGGTCGAAGTAGTCCGACGCGTAGAACTCATCGTCGCCCCAGTCGTAGCCGAGCCAGCGGATGTCGTCGCGGATCGCGTCGACGAACTCCTGCGACTCCTTCGCCGGGTTGGTGTCGTCGAAGCGCAGGTTGCAGCGGCCGCCGTACTTCTCCGCGAGCCCGAAGTCGATGCTGATCGCCTTCGCGTGCCCGATGTGGAGGTAGCCGTTCGGCTCGGGAGGGAAGCGCGTGACGACGCCGCTGAACCGGCCGCTCGCCAGATCCTGCTCGATCTCCAGCTCGATGAAGTTCTTGCGCTCGACGGCGTCGGGGGCGTCCGAGGGAGAATTCGCGTGGCTGCTCATCGTGGAGACTCGGGTCGAGCGCGGCAGTGTACGGCCGTCGATCGCGACGCGTACCCTGGACCGCGTGAAGCGTTCCGAGCCGCTCGATGGCCTGCGGGGGCTGGCCGTGCTCCTCGTGCTCCTCGCGCACGCGAGCAACGCCGGGCACCACGTCATTCCGTTCGTCGACGCGCGCGGACTGGGCCGGTCCGGGGTGTTCCTGTTCTTCGTCCTCTCGAGCTTCCTCCTGACGTCGCAGGTGCTGGTCCGCCTCGACGCGGGCCGTCCCATGGAGTGGGGGCGCTTCGCGCTGCGCCGGTTCCTGCGCGTCATGCCGGCGTACGCCCTCTGCATCGGCGTCCTCGTCGGGCTGGGCGTCTTCACGTGGCCGGTCGGGCTCGAGCACCTGGCGCTCGTCCGCGCCGAGGCGCACCTCTGGACCGTCCCGGTGGAGGTGTACTTCTACCTCGCCCTCCCGCTCGTCGGGCTCGGCCTCGCGCGCGTTCCGGGGACCGCGTGGCGCGTCGCACTCGTCGCCGCGGCCGCGGTCGCGCTGCGCTTTGCGATCCCTCCCGACTTCCCTGCGAGGGCGCCGGACTACCGCCCCGACGTACGACCCTTCCTGCCGGTCTTCCTGGCCGGGTGCGCGCTCGCGGCCGGGATCCCCTTCCTCGAGCGGGCGGGGGCGGCGCTCGTCGCCGCCGGAGGTCTCGCGCTCGCGGCGCTCGTCGCCATGTCGCCGAGCGTCTGGGAGAGGATCGTGGGAGCGCCGGTCGAGCACACGCGATTCCACCTCTGGTTCGGGACCCACGCGCTGCTCTGGAGCGCTGTCGTCGCCGCGGCCTGGGCACGGCCAGAGGCCTGGCTCGGGCGGGCCGCGTCGTTCGCACCGCTCCGAGCGCTCGGCCGGATCAGCTACAGCACCTACCTCTTCCACGCGATCGCCCTCGCGTACGCCGAGACGTGGCTCGCGGGGCGCGTGTCCGATCGGGCGATCGGTCCGGCGTTCTTCGCAGCGGCGATCGCGATGGGGGGGCTCGGGTACGCGCTCGTCGAGCGTCCGCTCCTGGGGCTCGTCGGGTCGCGTCGATCCGAGACGTTCGCCCGGTCGTGACCGCTCGGTCTTGGCCGTGCGTCCTGCCGGCCGAACCGCGGCCGTAGACTGTTCGCTTCGGACATGAGGATCGCGACGAAGCTGCTCATCGGGTCCGCGCTGACGCTCGGCTTCCTCGAGGCCGGTGCGTGCGTCGTCGTCGACCGGCTCCGCCCGGAAGGCGTCCTGGAGGCGGCGGTCCCGGAAGCCGCTGCCGGGCGCACGCCCGAGGGGACCGCGTCGGTTCGCTCAGAGCCGAGGCTCGCCAAGAAGCACGTCGTTCACCCCTACCTGGGCTTCATGGCGAAGAAGGCGCCGGAGCCCAGGTCCGCGTTCGTCCACCGCATGGACCGCGCGGACTTCTACCTCCCGTCGTCGCCGGCGTTCTCGCACGACGAGAACGACCTGATCGTGGGGATCACCGGCGGGTCGGTCTCGTCGCTGTTCGCGATGGGGGCGGGCTCCGAGACGCTGCGTGAGGAGCTCGCAGAGATGCCGCGATTCGCCGGCCGGAACATCGAGTTCCTCGTCCTCGGTGCGGGCGGGGTCAAGCAGCCCCAGCAGCTCATCGCCCTCGAGTGGCTGCTCATCCAGGGCGGCCGCGTCGACGTTCTGATCAACATCGATGGGTTCAACGAGATCGCGCTCCACGAGGTCGACAACGAGCCCCACGGTGTCGCTCCGATCTACCCGCGAATGTGGCGGCTTCGGGTCGGGCGTCTCGACGTCGCAGAGATCTTCGGGGAGCGTGAGTACCTGATCGGCAGGCGGCGCGATCTTGCGACAGGTCTCGCCGAGTCACCTCTGAAGCAACTCCACCTTCGGCAGCTTCTCTGGATCGCGCGTGATCGCGCGCTGCGCTACGCGACCCTCGACGTCGAGAACCGGCTGCGCAGCGAGGGGATCCGGCGGTCGGAGTTCTTCGCCGGCCGCGGACCGCGACGCCCCGACTCGACGATCGACAGCCGCCGTGAGGCGATGGTCGAACTGTGGAAGCAGGGCTCCCTGATGCTCGACGAGCGGTGCGAAGCACGGCAGATCGAGTACTACCACTTCCTCCAGCCGAACCAGCACGTCGTCGGCTCGAAGCCTCTGACGGACGAGGAGAAGAAGAGCGCGATCGGCGGCGACGACGGCTACGGCGCGTACGTTCCGGAGGCGTATCCGCTGCTTCGCGACGCCGGGGTCGAGCTCTACGAGGCGGGAGTCCGCTTCCACGATCTGACCGACGTCTTCGCGGATCGCACGGAGACCCTCTACATCGACACCTGCTGCCACGTGAACGAGCTCGGGAACGAACTCCTCGCGCACGCCATCGCCGAAGCGATCGAGTCCTGGGGGCGGTGACGAGACGGGTCTCTCCTGACCTCGGTTGCGAACGACCGGGCGGGCCGCTCACGCGTCTCGGACTGGGCTTTTTCAACCTTGCCGCCGCCGCGGACTGGTAGTTTTCGGCATGCACACTGCGGTGAAGCTGCTTTTCGCTTCGGCGCTGACGCTCGGCCTTCTCGAGGCCGGAGCCTGCGTCGTCGTCGACCGTCTCCGCCCCGATGGCGCGCTGGATGTGGCGGTCCTCGAGGCAGCCGCCGAGCGCACGCCAGACGTGACGCCCGCGACCGAGGTCGAGCAGAGGCTCGCGAAGAAGCACGTCGTTCATCCCTACCTGGGCTTCATGGCGAAGAACGCGCCGGAGCCCAAGTCCGAGTTCGTCCATCGCATGGACCGCGCGGACTTCTACCTCCCGTCGTCGCCGGCGTTCTCGCAGGACGAGAACGACCTGATCGTTGGCATCACGGGGGGCTCCGTCTCGGCGCTCTTCGCGATGGGAGCGGGCTCCGCGACGCTGCGCGAAGAGCTCGCAAAGATGCCACGGTTCGCCGGCCGGAACATCGAGTTCCTCGTCCTCGGTGCGGGCGGGGTCAAGCAGCCGCAGCAGCTCATCGCGCTGGAGTGGCTCCTGATCCAGGGCGGCCGCGTCGACATCCTGATCAACATCGACGGATTCAACGAGGTCACGCTCCACGAGGTCGACAACGAGCCCCACGGCGTCGCTCCGATCTACCCGCGCATGTGGCGGCTGCGGGTCGGGCGACTCGAATTCGCCGAGCTCTTCGGGGAGCGCGAGTATCTCAAGGGCAAGCGGCGCGACCTTGCGACAGGCCTCGCGGCGTCGCCGCTCAAGCGACTCCACCTTCGGCAGCTCCTCTGGGTCGCGCGCGACCGCTCGCTGCGCACTGCGATCCTCGGCGTCGAGTCCCAGCTACGTACGAAAGGGGGTCGTTCGAACGACGGGTTCGCCGCGACGGGACCCCGCGAGTCCGACTCGACCGTCGAGAGCCGTCGCGCAACGCTCGTCGACATCTGGAAGCAGGGTTCGCTCCTGATCGATGAGCGCTGCCAGGCGCGCGGAATCGAGTACTACCACTTCCTCCAGCCGAATCAGCACGTCGTCGACTCGAAGCCGCTCTCGGAGCACGAGAAGGAGCACGCGATCGGCGGAAGGAAGGGCTACGGAGCGAGAGTCCCGGACGGGTATCCCCCGCTGCGCGCCGCCGGAGTCGAGCTGTACGAGGCGGGCGTCCGCTTCCACGATCTGACCGACGTCTTCGCCGATCGCACCGAGACGCTGTACATCGACTCGTGCTGCCACTTCAACGAACTCGGGAACGAGATCTTCGCCCACGCCATCGCCGAAGCCATCGAGTCGTGGGGGCGGTGAACGCCAGGGCGTTCCACCAACCTCTCCTCTGCAGAAACCCACGATGAAGTTCCTCGCCAAGAACTGGATCTGGATCGTCGTCCCGCTCGTGATCGCTGCGGTTGCGGCCGCGGTCGTCTTCGGTTTGCTCTCGGGTGAACCGGAAGAGGCGTTCACCTACCCGCTGTGACGGGAAGGCGATCGGCTGCGGTCGCTCCCCGTTTCACATCAGGGGCGTCAGTCCGAGGGGCCTTGCCATGAGGCTGCGCCGTCGTTCTCGAGGAGGTCGCTCCGCGCATGCGCGAGGCCTCCAGCGAGCGCCGCGCGGAGCGGGCGGATCTTGCTCAGCATCCAGTAGAACCGCAGGCGCTTCGGGAACGGCTCGGCGTAGGTCTGGACTCGAAGCGGGGTCCAGTTCGCCGAGCGGAGGAAGCCCGCGAGCCGCGTGACCTCGATGCCCCAGGGCATCGGAGGCGCGACGTACTCGTCGGTGATCTGGTGCCCCCTGACCGTCTTCTTCGAGAAGAACGGGGGGATCGTGTCGAAGAGGATCTCCGCGCCTGGGAGAGCCGTCGCGATGCGCTCGAGGAGGTCCTTCACCTCCGCCTCTTCGAAGTACATGAAGAGGCCGAGCGCGGTGATGAAGGGCGGACGTCTGCACTCGAGTGCGTCGAGCCACTGCGGGTCGAGCGCGGAGCAGGGGACCATGCGCTCCTCGTCGGCGCGGGGGAGGAGTGAGCGCCGCACGTCCAACGCCTCGGGAAGATCGACGCTGACCCACTGGGACCCGGGGATCTCGGTGCGCAGGCGCTGGCTGTCGAGCCCCTCGCCGAGTGCGACCACCGTCGCATCTTCGCCGAGTCGAGCGTGATAGCTGCGGAGGAGGTCGTCGGCGACGCGCGCGCGGATCGCGTGGAAGACGCTCGGCTTGCCGAAGTGTGACTCGAAGTCGTAGTCGATCGACGTGACCAGCTCGTCCGCCCACGGGTCCTCGATGAGTGCGTTCGAGAGCCTGTGCTCGTTGGCGCGGTTCCAGAGCGGCCAGAGCATGGTCTCGGGGACCCCCTGGAGGTCGATGGCTACGTCCTGCATTGCGGTCGGGAAGGTCGAGGCTTGCGCCGTGGGTGAACCGGAATCCCCACGCTAGTCTGACTATCGGTGCAAGTGAGACTCAATCTCAATCAATTCTCGTTGTTCTGCGCTAGGCATCACCGGAGGCGAGTGCTCCGGGCCGTCGCCGCCTCTCGCGCGGGGAGCCTCCGACGAAAAACCCCGCGGTTCGGCGCATGGCGACCACGCTCCCGGGCATCCATCACGCGTTCGCCATGACGGAACCGAGTCCCCCCACGATCCAGGCCCTGCTCGACCAGCACGAGTGGGTGCGCCGCCTCGCTCGCCGGCTCGTCGGAGACCTGCACGAGGCCGAGGATCTCGCGCAGGAGACGCTCACCGTCGCCCTCGAGCGACCGCCGCAGGACACCGCGAAGGTCCGAAGCTGGCTGTCGCAGGTCCTCGCGAACCTCCATCGTCAGCGCGTCCGGCGCCAGCGGCCCGCGCCGCTCGAACGTGCGGACGACGAGCCGCTGGAGGGGCTTGCCCCCGACGGGCTCGTCGCGCGCGCGGAGGTGCACCACCTCCTCGTCCGCGAGGTCCTCGCGCTCGACGAGCCGTACCGCACGACGATCCTCCTGCGGTACTTCGAAGGGCTCGGCCCGCGCGCGATCGCCGACCGCACGTCCGTCCCGCTGGCGACGGTGACCAGCCGTCTGACTCGCGCACACGCGCGGCTGCGCGATCGCGTCGAACGCACGCGGACCGACGACGGCCGCACGAACGGCCTCGCGGCCCTCGCTCTCCTTGCCGCACCCCGTGCCTCGGCGCCTGCGGCTCCATCCGCCCTCGTCCTCATGAGTACCTCCTCGAAGATCGCCGCAGCCGTCCTCGTCGTCGCGACATTCGGAATCGCCGGCGTTCTCATTGCCCAGCGCACGAGCGATGACGGCGCGCCCGTCGACGTCCAGCGCGCGAGCGCGCCGAGCGGCGACGTCGTCGAGCTCGGGACCACGGCGCCTCGCCCGGCGGCTCGGACGTCGGAGACCGTCGAATCGAGCGCTGCGCCGGCCGCGGCTCCGGCCGCTGCGTCGACGAGGCTCGAGGGACTCGTCGTCGACGCCTCCGGGGCTCCCGCGATCGGCGCACACGTCGCGCTGGGCGGCCACGGCTCGCTGATCCACCTGCTGTTCGACGACGAGCCCGAGGAGGGGACGACCGTCGCGATCACCGACGACCAGGGCCGCTTCGCGTTCGATGCCGCGCCGACGGGGACGCTTCTCGTCACCGCGGGAGCGCGCGACGCCGCGCCGAGCGAAACGCAGCGCGTCGAGCTCGAAGAGGGGGCCGTGGTCGATGACGTCGTCCTCCAGCTGCGACGCGGCGCGAGGGTCCACGGCGAGGTCGTGCGCTCCGACGGTTCTCTCGCGCGCGGCAGGAAGGTCCGCTTCATGCAGGACGACGAGAGCGCCGACGCCCAGGGCCGACGCCTGTCGCTGGCGGTCGAGACCGACGAGCTCGGTCGCTACGACGCGCGGAACCTGTTCCCCGGTTCGTGGACGTTCGTGAGCTTCCCCGAGGAGGAGGAGCTTGCGGAGATCGGGGGCACGATGCCGGAGAACATGGCCCAGGCGGCAGTTCGCCTGGAGGACGGAGAGGAGAGGTTCATCGTCCTCGGAGCGCGCTCGTCCGAGGCGGTCGTCGTCTCCGGGCGCGTTTCGCTCGACGGCGCTGCCGCGGACGGGTTCCTCCAGTGGATCGGCGAGTGCGACGACCCGATGGGGAGTCAGAAGGTCGCCGAGCTCGACGGGGACGGGCGCTACCGCGTCGAGCTCCCGCTCCCTGGCGCCTGGTACGTGCGAGCGATGGGGTCCGTCGGCAGCGGCGACTTCTACGTCGACATTCCTGCGATCGACGAGTTCGAGCAGGACCTCGACCTTCCGTCCGGCGGGATGGAGGGGAGGGTGCTCGACGCAGCCGGCGATCCCGTCGAAGGGGCGTGGGTCACGCACCAGCTCGTCGGCGGGGGAACGCAGCGCCACGTCCTTCGACTCGCGGACGACGTCGCGCAGACGGAGGCCGACGGTGCGTTTCAGTTCGGCGGACTCCTGCCGGGCACGTACCAGATCGGCGTCGTCCAAAAGGAGCTCGGTAGCGCGTCCGTCGGATCACTCGTCGTCACGGAGGACGCGACGCTCGGCGGCCTCGAGATCGTGCTCGAGAGCGGGCATTCGATCGAAGGACGCATCGTCGGTCCGGACGGTCTGCCGAAGCCCAAGGTCCCCGTCTGGGTCCACGGCCCGGGGGGAGATCTCATCGAGCCCATCTCGCGCACGACCACGAACGATGACGGGCGGTACCGCACGCCGAAGCTCGCTCCCGGCACGTACTCCGTGCTCGCGAGTACCGGGCTCTTCGTGGCCCAGGCCGTCGGGGTCGAGGTCGAGGACGCTGGCGTCGAGGGCGTCGACCTCCAGCTCGCGCCGGGCGCGACGCTCGTCATCGAGGCGCGCACGGACGAGGGGGAGCTCCAGAGGGCGCAGGTCCGCGTCGACGACCGAGACGGTCGCACGATGACCGGACTCCGATCGCTGTTCGACCCGTGGACCTGGCGCCGTCTTCCGTTCGACTCGCGGCGACGGCACGTAGGCCCGTTTCCCGCCGGCACGTACGTCGTGACCGCGTCGGTGCCCGACGCGGGGTCGGCGTCCACCAACGTCACGCTCCAGCCGGGTGAGAGGCGCGAGGTCACGCTCCCGCTGCGCTGAGGCCGTCGTCCAGAACGACGGACTCCAGCCGCGAGTGGATCCAGGCGCCTCCCGGGCTCGACTACTGAAGCGCGACCGAGAGACCGTTGGTGAAGTTCGAGGTCGGCACGCCGCCGACGGCGTCGCGATACCAGGTCTGGAAGAACCAGAGGCTGCCGGGCATCGGCGTGACCGGGCCCGTCGGCGACGGGAACGACGTCAGGTCGACCGAGAGCGACAGGAGCCCGTCGATGCCTGCGGCCTGAACGGCGCCAGGTCCGACGTAGCGCCCGATCGCGCCGCCGAGGCACAGGGTGCCGGTGCTGCCGCCCGCCATGGGGACGAGATCCTGTGCGTTCGAGACCAGGAACAGGCCCGTCGATCCGACCGGCACGTCCCGCGCGAAGAGCGTCAGCTCGTTCTGGTCGATGGCGTCGTCTCCCGCGCCGATGAGGCGAGCGGAGCGGCCGGACGAGTTCGCCACGGCAGGGCCGCAGTAGGGCTCCCCGACCTCGCCGAGGGTCCCGTTCGCGTACCAGGTGATTCGACCCTGTCGCGGGTCGAGGAACACGACGTCCGCGTCCATGTCGCCGTCGAGGTCGACGACCTCCATGTCGGCGTCCAGCGTCACGCGATCGCTGATCGGCGAGCGAGCGAAGAACGAACCTGCGTCCGACACGAGAATCGACTCGACCGAGTCCCGGACGCCGGACACGTTGGTGGCGGTGCGGACGACGAGGTCGGGTGACCCGACGCCATCGATGTCCTCGACGACGAGCCGCTGCGGCGTTCCGTTGACAGGGAGACGCGAGGGAATTCGGGTCCAGGCGTTGGCCGGGAACGGTCGCGCGACATCGATCGCGTTCTCCACCGGCACGGTCCAGACGAACGACGGCCTGATGTCGGCGCGGACCTGCAGAACGCCGAGATCCTCGGCGATCGCTCCAGTGGAGGAGATGCTGCCGCGATCGACGAAGCTGCCTCCCGGAGCGCCTTCGAAGAGCCGCAGGAAGCTGCGGGGGCCGAACTGGAGCATCCGTTCCTCCAGCGCGACGAGGTCCAGGTCGCCGTCCGCGTCCGCGTCCACAGCGACGACCTCCCTGATGAAGTCGGGCGAACTCGCCGCAGCCCTGCGCGGCGCGAACACGCGCGGCGCAGTCTGCTCGTACACCTCGACGACACCGGACTCCAGCGGGACGAACACGTCGAGGTCGCCGTCGCCTTCGAGGTCGCCGACCGCCGCTTCGTTCGCGAGGTCGAGGTTGACCCCGTCGATGAGAGCGACGGAGAGATCGGCGCTCGGCTCGTTCCAGAGCGCGTAGAAGCGCCCCTCGCGGTCCTCGATGAGCACGTCTTCGAGGCCGTCTCCATCCACGTCCGCGCGCACGGCGCGACGGGCGCCGTCGATCGACGGCGCGAAGGGCACGGGCGTCGCGAAGTCCTCGAAGGCGATCGAGCGCGCCAGGACGAGCCCCGCTCCGTTCGATGCTCCGATGACATCGCGGTCCCCGTCCCCGTCGACGTCGAGAGCGACCACGTCGTCGATCTCTTCGAGTCGCCCCGTGATCTCCCGGAGCGTGGTCTCGAACGCCGGCCCGGAGGCGTTCAGGTCGCTGTCGAGCACCGCCAGCGAAGCGCCCGTCCGCGAGAGGAGGAGATCGAGGCCGCCGTCACCGTCGAAGTCGGCGAGCGCAAGGTCGGTCGCGCGCGATCGCTGTCCCGGCGTCAGCTCGAACGGACCGCTGAGCGTCGCACCCGGCGTGCCTGCGAGCCACAGCACGCTCTGACCGGCGGGGGGAGCGACCACGAGATCGTCTGCTCCGTCGCGGTCCACGTCGAGGATGCCGATCCCCGCCCGCCGCGTGCCGCTGATCACGATCGAGCCCGTCGGCTGGAACCCGAAGCCTCCGGTCGAGCGGTACGTCAGGATCGGCAGCGGCGACTCTTGAACCACCACGAGGTCGCGGCGGCCGTCTCCGTCGAGGTCCGCGAACCGGGTGCGTCCGCCGTCCTCGAACGTGTCGATGACGCCGACCCGAACGAACCCCGCGGCTCCGTCGTTCCGCAGCGTGATGAGCTCTTCGTCCTCGTACGCAACGAGGTCGAGGTCGAAGTCGCCGTCGGCGTCGAACGGCAGCAGTCCGTCGAGCGGACCTTCCGCGATCGGGATCCGCGGAGCGAAGGTGCCGCCCCCCAGGTTCGTGATCAGCGCTTCGTTGAAGTCTCCGACCAAGGTCGTGGAGAGGGAGGGGACAAGGAGATCCAGATCTCCGTCGGAGTCCACGTCTGCGATCGTGACGTCGAGCGAGGAGCGGTTGAGGAGCGCGATCTCACGAGCGTCCTCGAACGCGCCACCTCCCAGGCCGAGCAGCAGCAGGACGGTGGAGCCGGTGAAGCCGTCCACGACGACGAGGTCCGTGACCGCGTCGCCGTTCAGGTCGGCCGAGTCGATCGACCGGATCGAGGCGTCGCCGACGTCGATGCGTTCGGGGAGCGCGAACGACCCGTTCGGGAGCTGACGGAGCCAGGCGAGCCTGAAGTTCGGGTCCGTCCTGGAGGCGACGACGATGTCGGGCGCTCCGTCGCCGTCGACGTCGGCGGAGTGCACTGCGTCGTGGCTCTCGAGCGAGTGGGTGATCGGCCGTGCGTCCGAGAACTGGGCGAGCGCGAGAGCGGCGAGAGAAGCGGTCAGCATGGCGAATCGGGCTGGGAAGCCCGTGCTGGAGTGGGAAGCGGGAGTGCTCGAACCTCCCTTTAGCCGGGCTGTGGGACCCGGTTTCACCCGATTCCCGCCGCGCTAGATCGTGATCACCTTCTCCGCCTGCTTCAGCGTGTGGATGATCTCGTCCATCGAGCCGACGCCGCCGACCGCGGGCTCGACTCCGTAGAACTCCAGGCACGTTCCGCAGGGCACGAGGTCGACGCCGCCCTCCTCGAGCATCGCGAGCTCTCCGCGGACGGGGGAGTCGGGCCCGGCCAGCTTGACGC
>JBCCSK010000169.1:0-12145 GCA_039200205.1 Planctomycetota bacterium | reverse complement strand
ATCGAACGTCAGCGCGTCGGCGGGCGTCGCGTCGCGCTTCTGCATCGAGCTGCGATCGAAGTGCAGCGACGGGATCAGGAAGACGAGGAAGTTCTCGGTCAGCGCCACGTCGTGCACCATGACCGAGCCCTTCATCGGCACGCTGCTCAGTGCCGCGACGCGCCCGTTCGGCTCGAGTCGGTAGACCTCGAGCGCCGGCCCTTGGCGATACGAGAGTCCCCAGCCGTACCCGACGCCCGCCGTGAGGTCGAACTTCGGGTGAGCGGTGAACGAGTGCTGGGGCAGCGTGCCGTGGAAGTCCCAGCGCGAATGGTAGGCGAGCGTGCGCGGGTCGAGGGCCGTGGGGTGTCCTCCCTCCGACAGACCGAGGAGGCGCCCGTCCCAGTGCACGAGGTTCACGCTCGGCTGGTTCTTGTCCGGCCTGCGCGCCGCGGGGCCGCCGTCCTTGCCGGGCGGATTCGTGCCGAACTCCGAGAACATCATCCGCCCCGCAGCGAGTTCCTCCTCGCGCTCGGGCGTCGCGACGAAGCGGCCGCCCATCCAGGCGCGCCCCTCCCGGAAGCTCCATCCGCTCGCGTACGCGTCGCCGTCGAAGATGTGGCGTAGCAGCACGCCGTGGTTCTCGGAGAGCCCGGGCGCCGTACGGTAGAGCGTCCCGTTGAGGTCCTTCGGGATCTCGCCCTCGACGCGCCGGAGCACCCAGCGCCCCTCGGCGCCGGCAGTGCGATTGGCGCGGAAGCTCAGGCGGTCGACGTCGCGGAGCGCGAGCGCGACGAGGGGCCGCTCCAGCGTCCCGAGGACGCCGGCGGCGAGGACGGAGCGGACGAAGTCGCGGCGGGAGAGTCGGTTCATGGCGTGGCCCTGCATCAGGAGACCTCCGCACGCTAGGCGCCGTCGGGACCGTCGCGCGTCACGATCCACAGCACGACTTGCCGTGACCTCGCGCCCCGTCAGACCAGGCCGAGATCCCGCGCGCGCGTGCGCGCCTGCGACCGATCCGCAGCGCCGAGCTTGGCCAGGATGCGCGTGACGTGGTTCTTGACCGTGCCCTCGCTCAGGAAGACCCGCCGCGCGATCTCGCGGTTGCTGTGGTCGTCGGCGAGGAGGACGAGGACCTCCAACTCGCGGTCGGTGAGCGGCTCGGCGAGCTGCGCGTTCGCCACGATCCGCCGTGACCCGCCGCTGGAGAGGCGGGCGAACTCCCCCACCACCTTCGCCGCGATCGAGGGCTGCAGGAAGCTCTCCCCGGCTGCCGCAGTACGCACAGCCCGCGCCAGGTCGTCCGAGCTGACGTCCTTCAGCAGGTAGCCGACCGCCCCGGCGCGCAGCCCCTCGAACACGTACTCGTCGTCGTCGAAAGTCGTCAGGATGATGACGCGGACGTCGGGGTGCTCCTCGCGCAGGGAGCGCGTGGCCTCGACGCCGTCGAGGTCGGGCATCTGCACGTCCATCAGGACGACGTCCGGCGGCGCCGCGCGCACGCGCTCGAGCGCCTCGCGCCCGTTCGACGCCTCGCCCGCGACGACCAGATCGTCGTGCCGCTCCAGCAGCATCCGCAGCCCCTCGCGGAACAGGGGCTGGTCGTCGACCACCAGGACCTCGATCAGTGCGCTCAACGGATCACGTGCGGGGGAACTCCAGTCGAAGCGCGAAGCCGCGCGGCTCGAGGGCGCGCGCCGCGAGCGAGCCACCGAGGAGCTGTGCGCGCTCGCGCAGTCCGGCGAGACCGAAGCCCTCGACGGGACCGTCGCCACGAGCCCCCACCTCGCCGTCGTCCACGACACCGACCTCGACGCGCGCGGGCGACATCGTGACCCGGATCTCGACGCGGCGGATCGAGCGCCCGTGCTTGATCGCATTCGTGAGCCCCTCCTGCGCGGCGCGGTAGACCGTGAGGACCTGGGCCGCACCGAGGCCTTCCGGGGCACCCGTCGAGGCGACGGAGACGTCGAGCCCCGCGGCCCGCCCGGTCTCCGCGAGCTCCTCGAGAGCCTCTTCGAGCGGGCGGTCGAGCGCACGCTCGCTGCGCATCGCCGCAACCGAGCCACGGACCTCGCTGAGTGCGCCGCGCGCGAGATCGCGGCAGCGCTCGAGGACCTCCGACGCGCGCGCGGGGTCGTCGTCCACGAGGTGTCGCGCGCCTTCGAGCTGGATCGCCAGGACGGACAGGTGGTGGCCGAGCCCGTCGTGGATCTCGCGCGCGAGCCGGTTCCGCTCGGCCTGCGTCGCGAGTTCGGCGTCGCGGCGGGAACGCTCGGCCGAAACGCGGCGGTCGATCTCTCGTTTCAGGATCTGAGTGAAGACCACCACGAAGACGATCCCGGACGAATGTCCGACGAGAAGCGACGAGTCGATCTGGAGGCCGAAGAGCACCCAGACGGGGATCTGCGTTCCGACAGACATCGCCGCGGCCATCGCCAGCGCCGGGCGCATCGAGAGGGCGAGAGAGCCCTGGGCCGCGAGCGGCATCATCAGGATCTCGATCGGCCCGACGAAGCGCGCGAGCCCGATGAGAACGAGCGCGAGGACGTTCTGGACGAACAGGTAGCGCAGGTACCCGATGCGGCCCGACCAGACCCCCAGGCCGAGGACGCAGTAGGCGGCGAGGCAGGAGACGAGAGCCAGATAGCGTGCGTCCCACGCAGCGAACGCGACCAGGGCGCGCATGGAAACGCCGAGCGCCGTGGCGACGAACAGGAGCTGAAGAGCGCGGGACGGCTCGAGGGGCGGTGTGCGCTTCACGCGACGGCCAACGTACCGAAACGCCCGGCTTCGATGGCGGCGACACGATCGGTCGTGACCCGGGTCACGCCCGATCGTGCGCGGATCGCGGCGATTGTCGTACTGCCGGACGAGCGACGTTACGAGCTCGCTCGGTTCTCCCTGCACGCGGCCACTCGCGTCGAGGCCGAGGACCACGAGGAGAGTGCACCTCGGCCGGCCGGAGCGTAGCGTGCATCGCCGCCATGACATCGCGACGATCATCGACCCGCTCGTGGCGCGGTAGGTCCTCCTCCACTGCATCTCCGCTTCGGGGCCTACGCGCCGAGCCTCCGGGGCTCGCGACCGGTCGCCCCGATCCGCAGATGCGGTTCGCCTCATCGTTGATGTCGGGGCCGCAAGCGGCCCGGTCCGAACCCGATATCACCGAGTGGACGCGCATTCGGCCCGTCTGGCGCGTGCCATAACGCGTGGCGGCTTGGATCTCCTAGCTGCCGCGGACCCTGTCGCCTTCGACCCGCAGCTCACCGTGGCGCTGCACTCGACCCCGCGCGGCCCGTTCGTGAACGATGACGGACCGGCAGGCGGCTTCGACCGCCGCTTCGCCGTGCCCGCCGGGGATCCCTGACGCGTCGAACCGTCGATGGGATACCCCACCCAGGGATCTCTGGGCACCTGTTTCGGCGCCGATCGGAACGTGCCGGTCCGGACGATCGAGTTCGACCGCGGCTACCCGCCCGAGCAGAGCGGCCTGGCGCCACTGCGTGGCCTGGAGGCGATCCTCCGTGACCGGCTGGCGGTGGATCGGGTGGACTGAAAGGGAGCCGACCCTGACCAGAGATCGAGACGCTCACTGGGTCGTCGGAGAGCAGAGATGCTCGGGGAGTGCGGTGGATACGTCAGGTATATATACCTGACGTATCCGGGTGCACCGAAGCGAGTTGGATCGCCTTGGCCCAAGGTTACCTTTGAGTTCACCTTCATACGTCAGGTATATATACCTGACGTATGAATTTGCGGAAGTTCACAGATGTCACCACCGTCCGAGATGACTTGCTCCGGGCACTCGATGGGGGACGACCCCGGGCCTACCGGCGAGCGGATCTCCGGCGAGCCCTCACCGGTATCCGCGACGCACTCCGTCTCTCGACCACGGTGAGCGTGGACGACATCACTGCGCACCTGCTCGAGTCCGGCGACCTCGTCAGGGCGGTCCTCAAGCCTCAGAAGGACTCCTACAGACCCATCCCTCGTTACGCATGGCGCGGATGCACTCCTCTCGAGCTCGCGTCGACGATCAAGGAGACGGGCTACCTCTCGCATGGCACCGCGATGTTCCTGCACGGCCTCACGGAGCAGGTCCCGCGCACGTTCTACGTCAACAAGGAGCAGACTCCGAAACCGGCACCCTCCGGCGCCCTCGTCCAGGCCAACATCGACCGCGCCTTCAAGGCCAAACAACGCGCCTCGAAGTACATCTTCGGCTACGCAGGGAGCCGCTTCGTGCTGCTGAGTGGCAAGAACACACGCGACCACGGAGTCGAGACCATGGTCGGCCCGTCGGGCGAGCCGCAGCGCGTGACCAACCTCGAGCGCACGCTCATCGACATCGCTGTTCGCCCTGCGTACTCGGGCGGCCTCGTCGAGGTCCTCGGCGCCTACGAGGCGGCGCGCGGCTCCCTGTCCGTCGAACGACTCGTGCGGTCACTCGAGTACGTCAACCACTTCTATCCGTACCACCAGGCCATCGGCTTCCTAATGGAGCGAGCCGGATTCGACACGGAGTCGCTCAGGCCACTCAAGGCACTCGGCACCGAGCACGACTTCTATCTGATGCACGGCATGAAGGCTCCACGGCACAACCCTTCCTGGCGCGTCTTCTACCCCGACGGCTTTTAGCCCGACCTCATCACCAGAGTCCGTCGAGCCGCTCGACCTGCCGTACGACGTACTCGAAGTAGTAATCGAAGTCCTGCTCTCGATCCTCCGGTATCGTGTCTCGTACCGCCGGCCAGCTCACTCGGTGCATCTCTCGATACTCTTCGAGCTGCTGCAGCAGTCTCAGCGGCACGGCCTTCACCTCAAAGACCGCACGGAAGAGATGGCGGTTCGTCTCCGCAGACAGGTTGACCGCACCCTCGGTCACAATGGCGTGGATGTCGTAGAAGTCCCGGGCTCTTGAGGACGGCGTGCGTTGCCTGGCGTACTCGTGCATCTGCTGGCAGAGCGACCGCAGCTTCTCGATGGCGATCATCGCGAGTGTATAGACACGAACTTCCTGTCCCTCCAGCCTCTCTGCTCGAGCCTCTGCGCAGTACTCGAACTTACTGAGCTCGATGCGGAACTTCCTGGGCGCTCCTCCGCCCGGAGCAATGCCCCAAGCCTGCTGACGCGCCTGCCCGATGTCCCCGCCAAGTGCCTCGAAACGCGCAGCTTCGATGACCTTGAACTGCCCGCAGTAGCCGCCCCATGACGGGTCGAAATCCGGTCCAGGGTTCTTCGGTCGCGCCACGAAGCGCCAGTCGAACACGTGGATGCCCTCGGTTCGAAGGTGGCGTACGAGCGCAGATTCAATCATCGTCCCGAATGCCGCCTGGTCATCGGGCTCCTCCTCCAGCGAGTAGTCGAGGTCGAGCGACGAGCGTTCCCCCACCCCGTGGAGCTGGTTGAGGTCGTTGCCCCCCTTGAACACGAGGAGACGATAGAGCTCCGCGTCCACCGCCAGAGCAACGATGAACTGCCGTCGCAACCACGCAAGGTCTCGCTCCTCTGCTCCAGTCTCTCCCATGGTCACGCTCCGGTCGGGCCCGGTCGCGATCCAACCTGGGGACACCTACACCGTCCAGGCAAGGTACCAGGACGCGAATCGGGGCCACACGTCGAAGTCGTCGTCGACGGTCAACGTGCCGTACCGGTCGGCACCGCGCGTCCGGGCTCCCGAGGAGCCCGATCACACGACGAGGTGCTCCCGCAGGTCGCTGACTCGTCCGCATCCGAGCTGCTCCATCACTTGCCGCAGCTGTCGCGTCAGCATCTCCATCACGTGCGCTCCACCGCGCTCCCCCAGCGCGCACACGCCGTACATGAACGCGCGTCCGAGGAACGTGAAGTCCGCGCCGCTCGCGAGTGCACAGGCGACGTCGGGCCCGCTTCGCAGGCCGCTGTCGAAGAGGATCTCGAGCCGGTCGCCGAACTCGTCGACCAGGCGCGGCAGCGCGTGGATCGTCGACGTGCCGACCTCGAGCTGCCGGCCGCCGTGGTTCGAGACGATGATCCCGTCCGCGCCGAGCTCGGCGACGACGCGGCAGTCCTCGGGGTTGACGATGCCCTTGACGACGAGCTTGCCCTTCCAGCGCTCACGGAGTGCCGCGATCCGATCCGCGGACAGCCGACCGTCGAACGTGACGTTCATGAACTGCCCGAGGTGCTGCATGTCGAGCCCGGGCGGGATGTAGGGCTTCATCGTCGCGAATTCCGGCTTGCCGTGGCGCAGCTGGGAGAACGACCACCTCGGATGGAGCATCATCTGCGCGACGTTCCGCACCGACATGCGCGGCGGGATCGCGAGCCCGTTGCGGATCTCCTTCGGCCGGTAGCCGAAGCTCGGCGTGTCCGCGAGGATCACGAGGACGGGCAGGCCCGCCGCCTCGAGCCGGTCGAGGATCTTGTCCCGCAGCTCGTCCTCCGCCGGGTGGTAGAGCTGGAACCACGCCTTCCCTTCGGTGATCTCGGCGACGCGCTCGATGCTCGCGGTCCCCACGGTGCTGAGGATGAACGGAACGTCGAACCGCGCCGCGGCCTCGGCGAGGATCTCGCAGGAGCGCGGCCACACGAGGCCCTGGAGTCCGATCGGCGCGACGCCGAACGGGGCGGAGTAGGTGACGCCGAAGAGCTCGGTGGAAAGGTCCGCGCCGGGGTAGTCGAGGACGTAGCGAGGCTCGAGGCGGACCTCGCGGATCTCGTCCGTGTTCCGCCGCATGTTCAGGTTCGAGTGGCACCCGTTGTCGAGGTACTCGAACGCGAAAGCCGGCGTGCGGCGCCGACCGCGCTCGCGCAGATGGTCGGTCGACGGATAGTTGGGATCGAGGCTCATTGGGCCGCACAACGATAGCGGACAGCAGAAGCCTGAAACCATGGACGGTGGCTCGTCCGCTCGAAGCGATTCGCTCCCGCTGGCATTGATGCGCCTTCGACGGTCCCGCGGCCTGCATTGCGGCACGTCTCCCCGAGTCAGACCATCGTCACGAGTCGATGGCGGAAGACGGCACTGATCATCCCCTCAATGGCAACGACCGACGGCCGGCGAGAGGTAATGGCAGACACGGCCGCATTTCGGGATCGACCAGGTGAGGCTCTCACGCGGCTCTCCGGTCCGATTGGAAGAGCCTCCGCAGTCAGGGATGCTCAGGCCCGAACCCGACCCGGAAACTCGCCGACGCGCTGCGGCGCGGCGATACGTAGCTCGCTCCGTTTCATCGCTCGAAGCCGACGGAAAGGTACCTTGGGCCCATGCCGACCTCGAAGCCAGTCACCCTCGCCCTCGCGAGCTTCATGGACTCGGACGAGGCGCGCGCCCTCGACGTGTCCGAGGCCGACGTGCGCGCGATCGCCGAGCGCTTCCTGAGCGTCTCCTACGACGACCTCGGGGCCGAGCCCGCGAAGCTCGACGGGAGCGACGTGGAGGCCGCGATCGGCAAGGTGCTGCCGCGCCGCTTCAAGCCCGCCGATCCGCTCGCCGAGCACGTGCCTGCCGTTCTGCGGGCGTACCTCGCGCACCTCGAGACGTCGCAGGTGGTGATGAACGCGTTCGAGCAGCGGCGCGGCCTCGAGGAGTCGATCGACGCGTTCCTCGAGACGGTCCAGTCTGGCTCCCATCCCCAGGGCCACGGCCACGCGCCGCCCAAGGACCCGTTCGAACACGGCGCGCCGAAGCTCGGGCGGAACGAGCCGTGCTTTTGCGGCAGCGGCAAGAAGTTCAAGAAGTGCCACGGGAAGGGAGCATGAAGTGCACCGTGGTCATCCCGTCGCGCTACGGCTCGACGCGCTTTCCCGGCAAGCCGCTCGCGGACGTGGCGGGGCGCTCCCTCGTGCGGCGCGTGCACGAGATCGCGGCCGCGGCGCGAGGCGTCGACCGCGTCGTGGTCGCGACGGACGACGAGCGCATCGCCGAGCACGTGCGCGGATTCGGCGGCGAGGCGGTGATGACGCCCGCGTCGTGCCGCAACGGGACCGAGCGCGCGCACGCCGCGGCGGGGATGCTCGACGAGCGTCCCGACGCCGTCGTGAACCTCCAGGGCGACGCGGTGCTGACGCCGCCGTGGGTGCTGGAGGCCGTCGTCGACGAGCTGCGCCGCTCGCCCGACGCACCGATCGTGACGCCGGCGGCGCGGCTCGACGCGGACTCGCTGCGTCTCCTGCGCGAAGCGAAAGCCGCGGGCGAGGTCGGCGGGACGACGGTCGTGTTCGACGCGCACGGCGACGCGCTCTACTTCTCGAAGGCGGTCCTCCCCTACGTCCGCGACCCGAAGGGCGGCGCGCCGACGTTCCGACACGTCGGCCTGTACGGCTACCGGATCGACGCGCTGGAGCGGTTCGTCGCGCTGCCGCCGAGCGCCCTGGAGCTGACCGAGGGGCTGGAGCAGCTCCGCGCGCTGGAGAACGGCATGCGGATCCGCGTCGTCGAGGTCGACTACCGCGGACGGCGCCACCTCGCGATCGACAGCTCCGAGGACCTCGTGCGCGTCGAGGCCCTCCTAGCCGAGGACGGCGAGCTCGTCCCCGCGGAGGGCGGCGCGTGATCGAGCTCGTCCTCGTCCGTCACGGGAACACCTTCGGTCCCGGCGATCCCGTCGTCTGGGTCGGGCGGAACGAGGACGTTCCGCTCGTCGAGTCCGGGCGCGAGCAGGCCCGGCGGCTGCGCGGCGCACTCTCGGCCGCGGAGTGGTCGCCGAGCGCGGCGCTCTCGGGCGGCCTCGCGCGCCAGACCGAGCACCTCGCGATCGCGACGGGCGGAGAGCCTGCTCCGACGGTCGCGCGGGAGCTCGACGAGATCGACTACGGCCCCTGGGGCGGCCTCACGACGGACGAGATCGTGGAGCGCTTCGGCGCCGACGAGGTGACGGCCTGGAACGAGCGGAGCGCGTGGCCGACGAGCTGGCCCGGCTCGCTGGAGGGGGTCCAGGCGGGCGTCCGCGCCCTCGCCGACGAGATCGCGGCGGGGCGCCACGGAGAGCGCGTGATCGCCTGCAGCAGCAACGGCCTCCTGCGCTGGTTCCTCGACCTCGAGCCCGGAAGGCTGGACTCCGCGCTCCAGGACGGCACGTTCAAGATGAGAACGGGGAACGTGGGTACGCTCCGGTGGGGCACGGGGTCCGGGAAGTCCGGCTGGACCGTTGAATCGTGGAACCGGCCCCCCGAAGAGCTCTTCGCCTGACGCCATGGATCCGCTCGCCCTTGCCCTCGCCCTCGGAGCGCTCGCTCCGCCCGCAGCCCCGCCCGCCGCGGCCGCCGTCCCCGTCGCCCAGGAGACGAGCGACAAGGAGGCGAAGAAGAAGCGCGAGAAGGAGGCGCGAGCCGCAGCCGAGACGCTCGGCAAGGCGCTCGGCGACGACGACCCCGCCGAGCGACGCGCCGCGATCGTCGAGGCGTCGAAGCTCGTCCACCCGCGTGTCATCGAAGCCGTGGCGAAGGCGCTCGGCGACGCCGACGTCGGCGTGCGCCGCGAGGCGATCGACGCGCTCGGGAACAAGCAGCACGAGGACGCGCTGGACGCGCTGCGGCGCTTCGCGCGGAAGGAGCGCCGGAAACTGGCCGAGGACCAGGACACGAACGTGACGCTGATCCGCGCGATCGGTCGCCACGCGGACGAGTCGACGACGTCGTGGCTCGCTCGCGGCGCCCTCGAAGAGGAGAGCTTCGCGATGCGCGAAGCGCGCGTGTTCGCGGTCGCGAACCGGCGCAGCGCCGAGTCGCTGGACGCGCTCTTCGACGAGATGGCGCGCACCGACGCGCGGCGGGTGAAGAACCACATGCGGGCGCTGCGACCCGCGCTCACGTACCTGTCCGGCGTCGACAACGGCGACGACCCCGCGCGCTGGGCGGCGTGGTGGCGCGAGAACGAGAAGGGCTTCGAGGTCCCGGCCAAGCCGCCGGCGATGCCGACGAAGCTCGACAACGCGTGGCGACGCTTCTGGGGCGAGGGTCCGAGCTACGAGCGTCGAAAGAAGCGCGGAGATCGCGGCTGACCCGCAACCGCTCGCCCCGCCGATCGTTGAGCGGATGTGGGCGAGCGAACTCGGGACAGTCCGACGCGGCGCATCGCGCGCGGGGATCCGCTGTGGCCCGCGCGCTTCGCGTCGGTCGAGGTCGAGCCGACCGCGCTCTGGCTTCGTGGACGGTGCGAGCTCCTCGACGCCCCGCGCCGCGTCGCGATCGTCGGGTCGCGTTCACCGACGCCCTACGGCCTCGCGCAGGCGACGCGCTTCGCGCGGGCGCTGGCGGAGTGCGGCGTCGCCGTGGTCAGCGGCCTCGCGCGCGGCGTGGACGAGGCCGCGCACTGGGCGGCGCTCGACGCGAACGGGGCGACGATCGCCGTGCTCGGCTGCGGCGTCGACCGGCCGTGGCCGGGCGGCCCCCTCGCAGATCGCGTCACGCGCGACGGGCTCGCGCTGTCGGAGTTCGCGCCAGGCGTCGGGCCGCGTCGGCACCACTTCCCGCTGCGCAACCGGATCATCGCCGCGCTGTCGGACGCCGTCCTGGTCATCGAGGCCGCGCACGCCTCGGGCTCGCTGATCACCGCGCGGTGGGCGGCCGACCAGGGCCAGACGGTCTTCGCGCTCCCCGGCCGCGTCGACCACCCGATGGCGCGGGGTACGCTTCGGCTGATCCGGGAGGGCGCGACGGCGGTCGACTCGCCGCGGATGCTGCTGGAGGATCTCTACGGCGAAGGGCTCGCGCCGGACGACGGGCCCAGCCGGCCCGACCCGCGCTGGACGGACGACGAGAAGGCTCTGGTATCGGCACTGACGGGCGAGACGCTCGCGGCCGCCGACGTCGCAACCCGGGCCGAGGTCGAGCTGACGGCCGCGCTCGCCGGACTGACGTCGCTGGAGCTCGCGGGCGTCGTACGACGCGGGCCCGGCGGGCTCTACTCGATCAGCTGACGGAGGCGAGGGTGTGCTCGAGCAGCAACATGGCGGCGACCACGAGCCCCGACACGACGACGAACACGGTGTAGCGACGCGGGAACAGGCGCAGCGCGCGCCCGTCGTCGGCCTCGGTGTACATGCAGCTGACCGCGACGACGATCGCGGTCGTCAGCAGGAACAGGACGATGTGAATCGGGAGGTCGTGCATCGCGGATCAGGGCAGCGCGGGCTCCTCGGTCTCCGGTCGTCGGTGCTTCTCCGTCGGGAGCGGCGTCCCGAACCGCTTCGCCTCGCTGTACCCGTAGACGTCGAGCAGCAAGAGGACGTTGAGCATGCCCGCGATCGACGCGATGACGACGCCGGCGTCGTCGTACGGGAGGCGCTCGGTCAGCCGCGGGTGCCCGTGGACCTGCTCGATCAGGAGTGCGACCGGACCGAGCAGCGCCTGGCCCGCCCAGTAGTAGAAGTGCCTCGTGCGATCGAGGTTCGCACCGTCGGCCAGCACGGTGCCGAGGAGGAACAGCCCGACGACGAGAACGAAGGCGAGGATCCCGCGCGCCCGTCGGCCCTGGGCGAGGTGCCCGGCGCCCGGCACGAGCCAGCCGAGCACGACGCAGTCGCCCGGGTGACGCGCAGCGCCCTCGATCTCCTCGCGTCCCTCGCTGCGCGCGTCGAAGTGCGCGCGGCTCGCGAGGAGTAGGTTCAGGATGCCCGAAGACGCGGTCAGCGCGATCCCCAGGTGCAGGGTGTCGGGGAACGGGCGCGGCGTGCCGTCCCCGAAGCCGTGCTGGCGCACGTGCAGCAGCAGTGCTCCCAGGTTGCCCGCCTCGGGCGTGAGCGCCGCAGCGAACCGACCGCGCATCTCGGGCGGGAGGATCTCGAGGAACATCCCCTGCGAGAGCATCACGCCGACCAGATAGATTCCCTCGATGACCACGAACGCGATGACCGCGGTCCGAACCCTGCCGAGGTAGAAGTGCCCGGCGCCCGGCACGAGCCAGGTCAGGAGCGCCGCGAGGTTCGGGTTGGGGAGCGGTCCATCACGCTTGGTCGTCTCACTCGCCATCAGTTTCGGCCCCGTTCGGGGGCTGAGGTTCTACCCGCTGCGCGCCATCGCCGTCCCCATTTTCGAGAAGCGGCAGCGCGCGCCGCGCCATCGAACCACGAGGTCCTCGTCCGCTAGGCCCGGTCTCGTGACCCGACGCGACGCCCCCGACGCCGAAACCGCCCCCGTCGGCGCCCACGCGGGCGCGGGGCCACGGCTCGGGTGGCGAGGT
>JBCCSK010000168.1:0-12262 GCA_039200205.1 Planctomycetota bacterium | reverse complement strand
CATCGACGGTCCGCTCGCGCTGTGGTTCGGCGCCGAGCTGGTCGGGGTCTCCGACGAGGCACGGGCGGCTGCCGACGGCGTGGTGACGCTTCCCATGCACGGCTTTGCGCAGTCCCTCAACGTGTCGGTAGCCGCGGCGCTCGCCCTGCGACCCGTCGCCGAGCGCGTGCGCGCCGCGGGCACGGGCGGCATGCCCGCCCCCCGACAGGCCGCGCTCCTGGAAGCCTGGCTCGCCCGGGACGACGTCCTCCGACAGGGCATTCAGCATCGCGGCGCTCCGCCGACCGAGGGGTAGCCACCGAGCGACCCACCACAATACGATCCGCGTTCGACCAGGAGGAAGCATGGAAGCCGCGACCCCCGAGGCTCATCCCGAGCTCGCTGCGCTCTTGGAGACGCTCCACGACAACGCCCCCCGCTGGCTGGAGCTCGGCCCGAGCGAGATCCTGCCGCTACTCGAGGAGACCCGCGAGCGCACCCTGGCGGTGGCGGAGGCCTGGGTCGAGGCGTCCGGCAACGCCAAGGGCCTCGACCCCGACTCCCCGCTCCGCGGAGAGGAGTGGTCGAGCGGTCCGTGGGCCGTGCTCGCCGGCCTCAACGGCCTCATCTTCACCCTCGGCCAGATCGCCGCGGGCAACGACCCGCTGTCGGGCATGCAGGTGCGCACGCGGCCCGACGGCCAGGTGCTCGTCGCCGGCTGGGGCGAGACCTATGGACTGCTCGACACGCGCGGCATGGGGACCTGGACGTTCCAGGCTCAGCGCGAGCCGATCGAGCGTGCGTTCGGCGCCGCCGCCAGCGTCGCGCCCGAAACGCTGCTGCTCACCGGTGGCGTCGACTACGTCGCAGGCGTCCCGGGCGAAGCGGCGCGGACCGCGATCACCGTCGACCTCTCGGGAGGGACGCCCGCGGTCGTTCCCACCGGCGCGATGACGTTCGCGCGCGCGGACCACGACGCGACCGTCCTCGCCGCCGGCAGCGGCCTCGTCAGCGGCGGCGACCGCTTCCACGCGGAGGACGGTGCCCCGACCGCGGTGCGCGTGCCCGAGGCGTGGGACCCGGGGACGGGGCTCTTCACGATCTACGCCGCGGCCAGCGAGCCGCGGGGCTACCGCTCGACCGCAGTCCTCTTGCCCGACGGACGCGTCTGGACCGGCGGCGGCGCGTGCGGCGCCGGGTGTACGTCGAACCTGACGGCCGAGGTGTTCCGGCCGCCCTACCTCTTCGCGCCCGACGGACAGCTCGCAGTGCGTCCGACGCTCACGTCGGCTTCCTCAACGGCGCTGTACGGAGCGAGCTTCGACCTGTCGGTCGCGGGCGGCACGCCGATCTCGCGCATCACGGCGGTTCGCGCTGGAGCGGCGACTCACGGGGTCGACGCAGACCAGCGCTTCCTCGAGCTCTCGTTCACCCAGTCCGGCTCCAGCCTCGACGTCGAGTCGCCCGTGAACGGCGACGTCGCGCCGCCCGGGCCGTACCTCGTCTTCGCGTTCGACGCGAATGGCGTTCCCTCCGTGGCACGGATCGTCCGCTTCGGCGAGCCGACCCCTTCGGCGTGGGAGTTCGTGGTGACCTCCGACGGATCTCTCGCGACGGGCCGCCACGAGGCCGCGATCGCGAACGTCGGCGGCAAGCTCTACCTGATGGGGGGGCGCGGCGCGCGCCCGACCGAGGAGTACGACACGGTCGCGCGGACGTGGCGTCAGCTCGGCCTGCCGCCCTTCGAGATCCACCACTTCCAGCCGGTCGTCATCGACGGGCTGGTCTACGTCATCGGCGCGCACACCGGCCCGTTTCCCAACGAGGCGAACGTCGCGCGTATTTGGACTTACGACCCGACGACGGACGACTGGGCGCAGGGGCCGCAGATCCCCGCCGCGCGCAGACGCGGCTCCGGCGGCACCTTCGTTCGCGACGGCAAGATCTATCTCCTCTGCGGCAACAACCAGGGGCACAACGGCGGCGCCCGCGCGTGGTTCGACGAGTACGACCCCGTGACGCAGGCCTGGACCGTGCTCCCCGACGCGCCGCGCGCGCGCGATCACTTCCAGACCGCGCTGATCGGCGACCGCCTCGTGGTCTCCGGTGGACGTGCGACGACGCTGCCGAATCCGTTCGACGGGACGATCGGAGAGGTCGACATCTACGACTTCTCGACGGGGACCTGGTCGACCGTCGCGCAGGCGATTCCCACGCAGCGCGCGGGGACGATGACGGTGCAGATCGGCCGCTACGCCGTCGTGGTCGGCGGCGAGAGTGACGCGATGACCGCGGCGCACCGCGACGTCGAGGCGTTCGACGCGCTGTCCGAGGAGTGGACGATCCTGCCGCCGCTCGTCCGCGGTCGGCACAGCGGCGGCATGGGCGTCGTCGACGGGCGGATCTATGTCGCTTCGGGATCGGGCAACGCCGGCGGCACGCCCGAGCTGCCGTCGTCCGAGGCCCTCGATGGGGCCGGTGTGCTCGACGACCTCGACGCCAACCTCGTCGAGAACGGGGACTTCTCCGCGGGCTTCGCGGGCTGGCTCTCGGGGGGCTCGAGCCAGCTCGTGCCCGAGGGCGGCATCGCGGCTCCAGGTGCGCTCGTTCAGAGCGGAAACCTCCGTCGCGTCTTCCCCGCCCAGGCCGGCGTGACGTACTCGGTGCGCCTTCTCTACACCGCGACCGGCGGCGGCGCGTCGAGCGTCGAGCTGTTCGCGCGCGACGGCGGTGGATCCAACCTCGCCTCGACCTCGTCGGGGCTCGGGCCGGCAACGACCCTCTCGCTCGGCAGCGTCGACTGGCTGGCGCCCCCCGGGACCGAGTCGATCCTCGTCCGAATCTCCGCCTCGGGGGGACGCACGCTGCTCGTCGACGACGTCGTCGTCACCGACTAGCCGCGATGCCCGAGTCGCCCGAGCTCCTCTTCGATCGCTTCCGCGCCCTCGAGACGGTCGTCGACACGTCGCTCGAGCGCGTGCTGCGCTGCTGGCACACCCGGCTCGACAAGGAGGTGATGCTGGAGTGGATCGGTGACGGCCTCGCGGAGATCCCGACGGCGGACGGGCGCAGGCGCGCGATGCGCGAGGCCAGGCTCCTCTCCGAGCTCGATCATCCCGGCCTGCCGCGGATCCTCGACGTGCTGGAGGACGAGCGCGGACCCGTCCTCGTCCTCGACGGCTACGGCGGAGAGACGCTCGAGGCCCGACTCGATCGCAGCGGACCGCTCACGTCCGAGGAGGTTCGTCGCCTCGCGCTCGAGCTGTCCAGCGCCCTCGCGGCGCTGCACAGGTTGCCCGCCGTGCACCGCGGGATCGCGGAGCGTGACGTCGTCCTGCGCAGGGACGGGTCGGCTCTCCTGCGCGGGCTGCGCTTCGCAAAGCTGCTGCGGGGTCAGGTCGCGCACTCGTCGATCGAGCCGCGACGGCGCGCGAACGCGTGCGCGAAGGAGCTCCTTCCGTCCCATCCCGCACCCGAGCAGCGAAGCGGTCTGGCCTCCAGTCCGACGTCCGACCTGTTCGCGCTCGGCTGTGTTCTGTACGCCGCTGCGAGCGGCGAGCCTCCGTTCGCAGACGACGCGTCGGGGCCCTGGCGAGCGCCGGAGCCGATCAAGAGGGGCGCGCCCGACCTCGACTCGGACGTTGCAAGGGTCATCGACGACTGCCTCGCACGTTCGCCGCATCGGCGGCCGACCAGTGCCGCGGCGATCGGCGAAACGCTCATGGAGCGAGAGGTGCGGCGCACGGCGCGACGTCGACGGTTCAGGGGTGCAGCGGTCGGCGCGCTCCTCGCCGCCGTCCTCGCGGTCGTGCTCGTCGCGATCAACAGGGGCTCGACGGCGAACGCGGGGGCGGATCCGGGCGTGAGAGGGGTCGGACAGCTCTCCGCCTCGACGGTCGAGTACAGCCCTGGCTACGACGCGTCGCACGCTCTGCTGATCGGGATCAGCGACTACGAGCACTTCGGCGCGGTTTCCAACGCGCGGAGCGACGTCCTCGCGATCCGCGATCGGCTGCGCGCGCTTCCGACCGCGTGGGACGTCACGGTCCTCGATCCGGAGAGCACCGACCGCGACGGGATCTTCGACGCCCTCGACGTGTTCGTCGCGAAGCTCGATCGGAACGATCAGGGATTCCTCTACTACGCCGGGCACGGCGAGGAGAACTCGCCGGGATCCGATCTGGGTTGGATCCTGCCGCGCGACGCCGAGCGCGGGGGGGGACGCAGTACGTGGATCCCGTTCGAGCGCCTCGAGATGCTGTTCGATCGGCAGCGCAGCGCCAAGCACGTGCTCGTCGCGCTCGACTGCTGCCACAGCGGGCTCTTGAGCGCGAGCCGCGGCGGACAGCAGCAGAGGTTCGCCATGGAGGTGATGACGACGCGGCCCGCCTACGTCGTGATTTCGTCGGGCCTCGCCAGCGAGGACGTGAGCGACGGCCCGGCGGGCGGAAACTCACCGTTCGCCCGCGCCTTCCTCGGGACGTTCGACGACTCGACGGCGGCGGGCGAGCCGGTCCTGACCGCCCGCTCGCTCTTCGCGGCGATCCAGGACGACTTCGCCCGCAACGACGTGCGGGACCAGCGTCCTACGTTCGGCGCCGGTCCCCTCAACTCCGGCGGCGAGTTCGTCTTCTTCTTGACCGAATAGGGCCCGAGCGAAGGGGCTATCATCCGCGTCCCTCGCGGCCAAGGAGCTCCCGTTGTTCATCCCCGTCGGCGACTCGCCGAATCCCCCCGGCACGGCGATCGTCAACTACGCGATCATCGCGCTCAACGTCGCGGTCTTCGTGCTGTTCACGATGCCGCTCTCCTCGCAGGCTCCGGACCCGAGCGATCCGATCCTGCAGGAGTACTTCGAGCTCGTCCGGAGTCGGATCGGGAGCGCGCTGAGCGACAGGGAGATCCTCGCGTCGATCTCCTCGTACGACCTCTTCGTCTACCGGAACGGGTTCCGGCCGGCCGAGGGATCGGTGCTGACGCTGTTCAGCTCGATGTTCCTGCACGGCGGCTTCATGCACCTCGCCGGGAACATGCTGTTCCTGTGGATCTACGGCGACAACGTCGAGCACCGCCTGGGGCGCGTCCTCTACCTGCTCGCGTACCTCGGAACCGGCGTCGCAGCGACGCTCTTCCACGCCGCGTTCGACCTCGATTCGAACACGCCGATGGTGGGGGCATCGGGCGCGATCTCCGGCGTCCTCGGCTTCTACTTCATCTTCTTCCCGCGCAACCTCGTCAAGATCTTCGTCGCGCTGTTCCCGTTCTTCGTGAACGTCGTGATGGTGCCGGCGCGGATCGTCCTCGGCTTCTACATCGTCGTCAGCAACATCCTCCCGTTCATCATGAGCGCCGGCTCGGGGGGCGGAGGCGTCGCCCACGGCGCACACATCGGGGGCTTCATCGCCGGCGTGGCCGCGGCCTTCATCGTCGACCGCCGTGAGCGCGACGCGACGCCGAAGGAGTACCGCCACGGGAAGGAGCCCGCGAAGGGGCCCTCGACGTCGGAACAGATCTCGTCGCTCGTCGCCGCCGGCCGGATGTCGGAGGCCGCTCAGGTCTATTTCGGCGCGCACGAGCGCTCCGGCACGGCCGCGAATCCCCGGGACGTCCTCGTCATCGGGCGCTGGCTGTCCGAGAACGACCACCCGACGGCCGCGCTTTCCGCGTTCCGCCGCATCCTCCGCGATCACCCGTCCGGCCCGCTGGCGGCCGACGCGCACCTCGGCGCGGGCCTCGTGCAGCTGCGGAACCTCGGGCGACCGACGTCCGCGTACCAGCACTTCCTCGACGTGATCGACCTCGCGCCGGGGACCGAGGCCGCCGAGATCGCGCGCGAGGGGATCGAGTTCATCGACGCCCGCGGCGGCGGCGGGCCTCCGAGCCGCTAGCCGCTGCGCACGAACCGGACGGTGGTCTCGCCGAAGCCGACGATCGCTGACGGTGACCCGGAAGCGTCGGTCGGAAACGCGATGACGAGCTCTTCGCCGTCGACGCGAGCGCCCTCGACGTGCGTTCCCTCGGGGGCGGTGAACGGGAGCCGCACGGTCGTCGCCGCCGGACCCGCGAAGGTCCACGCGGCGGCGCTCGGCTCCTCGGCGACGGCGACGAGCCGCGCGTTGGCGCTCGGTGCGTACTCGTCGACCTGCCAAGGAAGCGCGACGCGCGGAGTTTCAAACGCGTCCGGACGATGCGCCACGACGTCGAACCGGTCGCCGCGCGCAGCGGCCCCGAGCAGCGCGATCGACTCCAGCTCGAGCGGCACGCGCGGGCGGGCGCTCCCGTCGTTCGGGTCGAGCCCGAACAGGGCGTCCGTCACGAGCCGGATGAACGCGGCGTGGGTCGCGACGCCGTGCGGAACCGAGCGAGGGAGCGTCCGCGCCCGGTCGCCGGCGAGACGATCGGGCGAGAGTCCTGGGCCCCCGGTCCCGACGAGCGCCGCCTGACTGCGCAGCACCTGCCAGCCCGCGTCGTCGAAGCCTCCGTCGTAGAGCGCTCGCGCCGTGAGCTGCGTGAGCGCGGGGATGACGTCGCCAACATCGGACGTGCGGCTGCCCCAGTCCGCCGTGAACTCAGGTCGGTTCATGGCGAGGACCTCGGCCCGAGAGCCTGTCGTGGCGCCGCCGGTGAGCCCGGCTCGGCGGTCGCGCACGGGGCCGCCTTCGTCGAGGTAGCTCTTGCACCACGCCAGCCCGCGCCGGACGTGCGGCTGGAGCTCGCGAACGAGATCCATGTCGCCCGACCAGCGCTCGGCGTCGACGAAGGCCTCGCCGAACTCGAAGGTCGCGTCGCTGCTCGCATAGGCGTACGGATAGCCGCCGTACCAGTCGCAGAGGCCTGCGGAGAGCGTGATCTCGGATGCGATCGCGCCGTCGTCGCGCTGCGTCGACGCCGCGAAGCGAAGGACGTCGCGGCAGGATTCGCGGCGGCCGAGGGCGGCGAACGCCCGGGCGGCCTCCAGCGCATCGGCTCCGAAGTACCAGGCGCGACCCGGACGATCGCCGCCAAGCGCCGGACCGTAGCCCGCGACCGGAACGCGACCGATCCCGTCGACGTCGACCCACGCCCGCTCGATCGCGATCTTCGACCAGAGGAACGCGTCGTCGAGTCCCGCGTCATCGGTGACGAGTCGCGGCGTCGCGGCGAGGAACGTGCGCCATCGCTCGCGCTCGTTGGCGACGACCGCGCGCCAGTCTCGGACGAGGCGGCGGTACTCGCTCCGCGCGGCGTCGATGACCTCCCTCGCACGCTCGAGACCGAACGCCGAAGGGTCGCTTCCGCCGCGCTGCGCGCCGGCGATCGCGACGACCAGCGGGTCCTTGGCGTCGCGCGAGCGCTCGACGCGCATCGTCAGCGTCACCGGATGCGGTGAGGCGTGACCGCCCTCCAGGTCGAGCGGAGCGGCATCGGGCGAGCCGATCAGCGCCGCGAAGCGGCCGAGCTCCTCCGAGAGGACGGCCGCTCCTGTCTCCGAGTCGCTCCCGACGAGCCGACCGCCCATCCCCGCAGGCCACATCGGTCGCAGCGCCGGGGCGAACGAGATCGAGACGTCGAGCGGAGCTGCGCCGAGTTCGACCTCGAGGAGGAGGAGCAGGCCGGGCTCACGCCGCGCGGCGATCGCGTGGACGCGGAGGCGAGCGTCGCCGATCTCCCATGCGAGCGAGACGCCTTCGGGGACGACCGTCGCCGTGCGGTTCGTCAGCGGCTTCGGCGCGCCGCCCGCTGGCCCGACGCGCACCTCGAGGTCCTCGAGCAGCAGCAGCGGCCACATCCAGACCTCGAACGTCCCGCGGTCGCCGGCGAGGAGCGCGATCCGCTCCCCGACCGCTTCGACGAACGCGAAGTCGTTTCGCTCGCGCACGGCGCTCGGCCCCACCGGAGGTGCACCGCCGATCCGTTCATCGAAGAGGGGCGCCATGGAGAGGACGGTAGGACTCGAAGCCACGCCGAAGCAAGGCGCTTCGCGGATGGACTCCGGCGTCCGGTAGGATCCTTCGCGATGGCCCACTGGCACCTCTCCCTCGACGTGCGCGCGTGACGGACGCGAGCGTTTCGAGGGCGCGGCTCGCGGCGGTCCTCTTCGTCGGGTGGCTCGCGATGTCGAGCTCGGCGGTCGTGATCGTCCTGGCGGCTCCCGTCCCGCCGACGACGATCGCCGCCTCGCGCGTGGCGATCACGGCTCTCGTCTGGACCGCGATCGCCGCAGCGACGGGAGTCCAGGGCAGCTTCGCGACAGGGGTCCAGCGCAGCTTCGCGACGGGGGACAGGGACGTCCGCCGTCGCGTCGTCCTCTCCGGGGTGCTGCTCGGGGTGCACTTCGCGCTCTGGATCGTCAGCCTCACGCTGACGTCGGTCGCCCACGGGGCCGTGCTCGTGGGGCTCCAGCCGCTGTTCGCCGCTCTCTTCGGCCTCTTCCTCGGCGATCGCGCGAGCTGGCGTCTCGTCGTCGGCGTCGCGATCGCGCTCGTCGGCACCGCCTGGATGACGCAGAGTGACGAGGCGGGAGCGACCTTCACCGGCGACCTCCTCGCCGTGCTCGCCGGCGCCTGCGCGGCCGCCTACCTGGTGGTCAATCGCGGAGTCGCCGGTCGGATCCCGCTCGCGCCCCTGCTCGCCCTCGTCAACGCGATCGCCGGCGTGACGGTCCTCGCCTGGATCGTCGTGAGCGGAGCGCCGTGGTGGCACGACGGAGCGACGGTGCGCGACGCGCTCGCGGTCGTCTGGCTCGGTCTCGGCCCCGGATTTTTGGGGCACGGCTCGATGAACTGGGCTGCGCGCTGGCTACCCGTCCACGTCGTGTCGCTCGCCGTGCTGCTCGAACCCGTCGGGGCGGCATTCCTCGCGCTGTGGTTGCTCGGACAGTCGTTCGGAGCGGCGGAGGTCGTCGGCGCGGCGCTCCTGCTCATCGGCGCCGCGATCGCTCTCCGCCGCTAGCGTCACTTGACGCCGACGGCGCGGCGCATCATCCGACGGAACCGGGCGCGGTTCCCGCGACCCTCGTGACGGTCGACGACGTTCCCCGCAGCGTCGATCGCGAGCGTGACCGGAATCGCATCCGGCAGGTCGAAGTGCTCGTTGATCGCGGCGGTGTCCGCGCCGCGATACACGAAGACGTCCAGGTCCCAGCGCTTGCGCTCCATGTACTTCACGACCTTCTCCCGCATGGCGTTCTCGTCGCCGCCTTCGGCCACGAGGTCGAAGCTGACGGTCACGACATCGCCGCCCTTCGGACGCCACTCGTGCGCGGCGTCGACCAGCTCGGGAAGCTCTGCGATGCATGGGCCGCACCACATCGCCCAGACGTTGAGGAGGTAGGCGCGTCCGCGGCGGTCCTCCAGTGCAGCGAGAAGCTCGTCGAGGTCGGCGACGACGACCTGTGGCTCGATCGTCTCGGGGAGCGGCGGCGCGGTCGGCCCGACCTCCGCGCGAGAGCCCGTGGCATCGCCGCAGCCGACAGCTGCCGCGAGCAGGAGCGCGACGGCCAGCGGCCGCGAACCGAGGGCCCTCACTCGTCGATCGTCCAGGTCACCTGGAACTCCAGCTCTTCCTCGCCGTCACCGCGCTCGTGCTCGACGGTGAAGACGGCGCGGTCGGGGACGTAGATGTCCTCGCCCGCGACCTGGATCTTGAAGTTCTCCCCCGTCTCGACGCAGTCGGCGAGGCGACGCAGCTTGGCCGCGAACTCGGCGTTGCTGTACTGCTTGGCGATGTCGCGGTCGGGCTTGGTCACGGTCTGTTTCCTTCGTTCGGGGTCTCGGGTTCAGCGCGAGATCGGACGGATCCGCACGTTGCGCAGGTGGGTCTCGACGCCGTCGGCACGGATGCCGATCGGCCCCGGCTGGCCGCCGACCTCGGTCGCGGCGTTCACGACCTCGCCGTTGATCCGGACGACGAGCTCGCCGCGCTCGAGTCGGACGAGCGCGTGGTTCCACTCGCCCGTGCGATGCTCCATGTCGCGCATCCGGCGCACGATCAGGCCGTTGAAGCGGCGACGGTCGGCGGTCATCGGGAACTTGCGGACCGCGTGCAGGTCGCCCGCTTCGTTCGTTCCGAGCTGGAGGTCGATCGCCTCCGGCCAGAAGAGCTCGCCGATGACGGCCTGCCGCTGGATCTGCTCGGAGGGCTGCATCCGGAGCATGATCCCGGCGCGGCCGCCCTGGCGCGTCTGGGGGTTCATGCGCCAGTCGAACTCCAGCTCGAAGTCCCCGTACGTCGCGTCGGTCCGCAGGTACCCCGGCGGCGTCGCGCGGTTCACGAGCAGGCCGTCCTGGACCTCGAACGCGCCCGGGGCGTTGTTCGGGGTGAACGGGACCCACGTCCAGCCCTCCAGTGACCTCCCGTCGAACAGCTCGATTGCGTCGTCGGTCGGCGGTCCCGCGACGGGCAGCATCGCCGACGAGTCGAGGCGCCGGATGCGAACGTTGCGGAACCAGACCGACGCGCCCTCGTGGTCACGCACCACCTTCAGGAGCGGGATGTTCGCCGCGAGCTCGGGGTCGTTCTTGAGGCGCTCTCCGGTGGCGCGGTACGCCCACTCGCCCGGTGACATCGGATACGTCGCGATCCGCACGCCGTTGAGCCACTGCTCGATCCCGTCGTTCGTCGCGACGACGCGCGAGTGGTTGAACTCACCGGGCGGCCTGAGGATGCGGATGCTCTCCCCGACCCGATCACGGCCATGACCCTCGCCGACGATGCCGGCGTCCGGGACGACGAGGACCTCGCTCGAGGCGTCCTCGCCCGTCCGCCACTCGAGCTCCAGCTCGAACTCCTCGAACACCTGCGCGCCCAGGACCTGATCGCCCTCGACCGGCTGCGCGACGAGCACTCCGTTCTGAACGGACCACCGGTCCTCCGGCAAGCCCTCGCCGCCGTACTCGCCCCAGCCGGACGTCTCGCTGCCGTCGAACAGGAGCTGCCAGCCCTCCGCGCGATCCGCGTCCGTGAGCGTGTTCGGCTCGATGCGCGAGATCGTCGAGGTCTTCCCCGTCGCAGCCCACTCGCAGGCGCGGATGAGGAACTGCTGGTACTGGGGGTCGAGGAGCGACGCGTGCGTCCGCGGATCGCCGAAGGAGACGTGTCCGAGCGTCGTCGTGACCGCTCGACCCTGGCGGTACTCGCCGATCAGGACGACCGGTACGTCGTCGACGGCGCCGGTCGCCGGGTTCTGACGCTTTGCGATACCGAGGACGCTGTGGTTCTCCTCGAGCGGAGTCATGCCGAGCAGGAGCACGTCCTGGTGATCGGTCCAGTCCCCGAAGCCCTCGGTCAGGTCGTGGCGGTCGCGCCCCTCGATCGGAACGGGGCCGAAGGGATCGGCGCCGCCGGCGTCGTCCCAGACGCAGCCGAGGATCTCGTGGTACTCCTTCCAGTCGGGGAATGCGCGCGACGAGCCGCCGACCGCGACCACGCCTTTCCCGGAAGCGACGAGCTCGACGAAGTTCCTTCGCGCCAGCTCGCTCCACTCCTGGCCCTCGTAGTCGATCAGCAGCACGTCGTACTGCGATGCGACGTAGCGGTCCGACAGCGTTGCGTCGGGATAGAGCGCGATCTCGACGTCGAAGCGTCCGCTCGCCTCCAGCACGGAACGGACCTGCGTGGTCGACCAGCGCCAGTCGGTCGCGTTCTCGCCGGTCAGGACGAGGACGTCGAGTTTCGGGGACTGCGCGGCTGACAGCGCGCTCGTGAGGAAGAGTGCGGGAAGGAGGTGTCGCATCGGCGAGGTCGAGCAGGTCCAGGAGGTCGCGAATGCGGACTCTACGTCAGATCGGGGGTCGCCGGGGCCACAGCGCCCGCAGGGCCGCGACGTGCGCCACGCTCGAGCCGCAGCAGCCGCCGATCACGCGCAGGTCGTGCTCGACAGAGCGAAGTCGCATCCACGCGGCGAGCTCGTCTGGCGCCACGGGCCAGCGCCAGCCGGAGCTTTCGCGCGTCGGGAGGCCCGCGTTCGGCCACGCGCCGAGCGGGCCCTCCCAGGCGGTGCGCAGTCGACCGAGCGGATCTTCCAGCGACGCGGGCCCGGCGCAGCAGTTCAGGGCGAGGACGTCGACGCCCAGGTCGCGCGCGCCAGCCGCAACGTCCTCCATCGTCGCCCCCGAGGCGATCCGGCCGTCGGCCTCGACGGTGAAGCTCACGAGCGTCGGGAGATCCGGATCGCACGACCGCACGGCGACGAGCGCGGCGTGCACCTGCGCGAGGTCGCGCGCCGTCTCGACGAGCACCGCGTCGATCCCTCCCTCGACCAGGCCGGCCGCGCGGTCTCGCTCGGCCTCGACGCGCTCGCCGT
>JBCCSK010000167.1:0-12373 GCA_039200205.1 Planctomycetota bacterium | reverse complement strand
TCAGGATCGGCTCCCGTCGCGCGCGCGACCACATCGCGGTCGCCGGCGTGCAGCACCCGAACGATCTCGTCCTCGACAGGACGGCGGAGAGCGCGTCCGCGCAGCTTCGCGCGCGCTGCGACGGCGGCGCGAGGCTCTCGGGACCGACTCCGGACGGCGCGACGGAGGTCGCCATCGACCTGCCGCTGACCGAGCGCGTGGACCTCGTCTTCGGCGCCGCCCCCGACCGCATGCCGCCGTTCGCGATCGTGCTCAAGCCCACGTAGGGAGCCATGAGGCTTTGCAGGAACGCCTGGGCCCTCAGCTCACCCGGATCACCTGTCCCGTGCGCCTGCCCTCGACGCTCTTCGCGTAGGCGAGTGCCGCGCGCGCGGCGGGAACCGGCTCGAAGCCGCGGAAGAACGGTCCGTACGCTTCGAGTGCCTCGGTGATCACCCCGGGGCTCACGACGTTGATCCGCTGACCGCGGTCGAGCTCGATCGCCGCGGCCTGCGCGAAGGAGTTGAGCGCGCCGTTCACCATCGAGGCGGACGTCCCCGCGACGATGGGGTCGTCGTCGAGCACCCCGCCGGTGAGCGTGAAGGAGCCGCCGTCCGCGACGTGCTCTCGCCCGAGCAGGACGAGGTTGACCTGGCCCATGAGCTTGTCGCCGAGCCCGTGCTCGTAGTCGGCGGCGGACATCTCGGCGAGCGGCTTGAACGTGACGCTGCCGGCCGCGCACACGACCGCGTCGAGCGGACCGGCCTCCGCGTACGCCGCGCGGATCGAGTCGGCGTCGGTCAGGTCCATCTTGACGTCGCCGGACGAGCGCCCGGCTCGCACGATCTCGTGACGTTCGGCGAGTTCGCTCGCCACGGCTCGGCCGATCGTTCCGGAGGCGCCCACGAGGAGGATTCTCATGGGGCCATCGTCTCAAACGCTTTGCCGCGCCGTCGGTCTCGGCCGCTAGTTCTCCGAAGCGACGAGGGCGGGGAGCGTCGCCCCGTCCTCGCGCGTGTCGAACGTCAGGGCCCAGCCGTCCGTGCGGCTCTCTCCCGCCCACGGCGGCCCGACGGCCGAGAGGACGAGGTAGCGGCCCGATGGATCGACCGAGAGGTCGGTGCCCTTCCGGGTCGTCTCGCTCGCCTTCGCGTAGGCGCGAACGCGCTGGCCGGATGCGTGGTCCACGAGGGCCACCGACGCCGATCGCACGAGGTCCTCGGCGATCCCGATCGCGAGCTCGGGGAGGCCGTCGCCGTTCAGGTCGTCGACGAAGCGCAGGAGGCGGCCGAAGCCGCGCGCGAGCGAGCCGGCTCCGCCGTCCGGCGCCGCGGCCGCGACGACGTGCAGGAGCTCGGGCTCGGATCCGTAGTCATCGGCCACGAGCGCGACGAGGCCCGACCCGCCCGCGTCCGGGAGCCCGACGGCGATTCGGCACATCGGGCCGCGGCCCCAGGCCGTCACCCGGAGCTCGGAGCGGCGCGGCTGCTCGACGTCGACCGTGAACGACCGCGCCGATCCGACGGCGAGGTCGGCGTGGGCGAGGACGAGCGTGTTGGCCCGGAAGCCGGCGACGATCGCCTCGTGGATCGACGGCTCGCCCGCTTCGTTCGCGACGAAGCACGCGACGGAGTCTTCGAGGTCGGACGCGGGCAGCTCGCGCCAGCCGCGCACCGAGCCTGCCCGACTCAGCTCGATCATGCGGAGGCCGCCCGTCGCGCGAAGAATCACGTCGACGCCGCCGTCGCGCGCGCGCGCGTCCTCGAGCGTGAGGCACCCGTCGCGCTCGAAGAGCCGCTCGCCGCTGGCCGCTTCGGTCACGACGAGGCGCTGGGCGATCGGGTCGCGGGCGACGACGACGCTCGTTCCGCCGACGTCGACCAGCCGCCACGGGCGGCGGTCGGACCAGGTCCAGCCGTCGAGGACGTCGAAGGGCAGCTCGATCGACATCGTCGGAGTGCCGAGCGACTGCTCGGCCGTCTCGGCGCCGTCGAACGCGATCTCATGGACGTCGATCTGGCTGCTGCGGGCACCTGTCGAGCGGGCCGTGGCCAGGCGGACGCTTCGCTCGCCCGCGTCGCCGCCCGTGACGCCGAGGACCTGAACGTGCCGCAGCGCCCCGAAGAGGGCCGGTGACGTCGGCGGGGGCGTGGCCGCGGGCGGCGGAGCCGCGCTCACCGTGGTTTCTCCCGCCGGACGAGCTGCCGGCGCCTGCGGCGCGCCGCCCCGCTGCACGGGTCGACCGACGACTCGGGGTTCCGCGGAGTAGCTCGGAATGGGGTCGCGCTGCGGCGGGGGCTGGTCGTACCCGGTCGTGGTGATGCAGCTCGACGCCGCGACGGCGCCGAGGAGGAGGGGAAGGCGGCTTCTCTTCATCGCACTCCATCCTCGCCCGCTCCCGGCGACCTCACCACCCCGGTCCGATTTCAACGTCGACGGAGGTCCCGTGGCGGGAACCGGCGTGGAATCACGGACGATCGCGCAACGGCTGATTTCGCGATTCCAGACAGCCCGGCGAGCCTTGATGAAGTCCTGACCTCGCACTGACGCGGTGCCATCGAGCGGCTCCGCGACGCAACGACGATCGGCGGGCTCGATCTGCGACATCCAATCCCGCCCCTCTGCCGGTCGTCCCCTTGCAGCTCTTTCGCCTCTTCCGACCCTGCCTTCCGGGCGTCGTCGTGGGTTCCGCGCTCCTCCTCCTCGTCTCCGGCTCCCCTGCCGCGCAAGAAAAGCGCATTCGGATCCGTGGCTCGGACACGATGGCCGTCCTCGACCAGCAGCTCACGGCGCGGTGCATGGCCGCGACGCCCGAAGTCGAATTCGACGTCGAGGGGCGCGGCTCGGAGACGGGCTTCCTCGCGCTGCTCGAGGGGAGCGCCGAGATCGCTGCCTCGTCGCGGCCGATCCGCGAAACGGAGCGCGAGCGCTTCGTGGAACAGCTCGGCGCGGTCCCGGACGAGATCGTCGTGGCTCTCGACGGGATCAGCGCCTATGTCCACCGCAGCAATCCCGTCAGTCGCCTGTCGACCGCGCAGCTGCGCGACATTCACACCGGGAAGATCCGGAGCAGGAGCGAAGTCGGCGGGCGCAACGCGAGGATCGACTTCTACAACCGCGACCGGAACTCGGGAACGCGTTCGCTCGCGATCACCTTCTCGACGGCGCCCGGTTCTCGCGCTTCGCGCGCGACGTGTCGACGACGTCGATGGTCGTCGCCGCCGTCGCGGGCAACGCCGGCGGCATTTGCGACTGCGGTCACGCGCACTCGCCCTGAGCGCGGAAGCTGCGCATCGCCAGGGACGAGGTCGCGCCGGTCGCGCGCGGCCCCGACCACGACGTCGTCGAGCTCATGCCCGAAACGGTGAAGGCGCACGAGCTGAAGCTCGCGGTCGTCGCCGCGAAGGGCGAGCGGCCGGGATATGAGCGGGTCACCGTCCTCTTCAGCCGCGCCGGGGAGACGCTCGACGCGATCGACTCGATCCGGGTCGAGATCGCCGACGGCGCCGTCATCCCGCTGCACCTCGGCGACGACGCCTCGCTCGAGTTCGACCTGCGTCCGGGGCTGCGGGGCGCCACGGTCCTGCGGCTGATCGACGAGGACGTCGAGCCGCGCCCCAGGCACGACCTGGTGAACCTGGAGGCGTTCAGCGCGTCACGCTGGAACGAGGAGCGCCAGAATCCGACGGAGGGAATGCGCGCGGCGGGCGCGTCGAGGGCTACGCTTCTCGGTGCGCGCATGGACTGGGAAGCCTTCTACAACTCCTTCCGCCAGCCGGACTTCATCGCGGGGTACGAGATCGAGAACCGCCTTGGGGGCGGGGCCTTCGGCGACGTCTACAAGGCGCGGAAGACCTCGATCGGCAAGGCCTACGCGATCAAGTTCCTGAAGGTCGACGACGACGACCAGCGCAAGGCCGTCCAGCACGAGCTCGACCAGGTCCGTCACTTCGCCGCGATCGACCACCCGAACCTCGTTTCGATCGAGGACATGGGCGTGGTGATGGACGTGCCGTACCTGATCATGGGGTACGCCGGCGAGGAGACGCTCGCCAAGCGCTTCAGGGCGGGGAATCTCGAGCCCGGCGTCGCGCTCCAGTACTTCACGCAGGCCTCGCGCGGCGTGCTCGCTCTCCACGACCGTCGGCTCGTGCACTTCGACCTGAAGCCGAGCAACGTCTTCATCAAGGGCGACAGCGCGCGGGTGGGGGACTACGGACTTTCGAAGCTCCTCGAGGGCGGGCGGATGACGCTCTCGTTCGGGCGTGGGACGCCGATGTACATGGCGCCGGAGATGCTCCGCCGGCGCGCGGATCACCGCGCGGACATCTATTCGCTCGGCGTGATCCTCTACGAGTCGCTCGCCGGCGAGGTCCCGTACCACGCGGAAGAGGCCGGCGGGCTCGTCCTGCGCGAGCACGACGACCTCCCGACGTTTCCCGAGCACTTTCCCGCCGTTGCGCGACCCGTCGTCGAGGCGTGCCTCCGGCTCGACCCTGCCGATCGCCCGGACAGCGTCTCGGAGGTCCTCGATCTCCTCGGGCAGACCGCGCGTCCGGGCGACTCCGTTCGATTCGAGCTCGCGCCGCACGAGGCGCGTGCGGTCTCGCGCCCGGCGCGCGTCGCGCGCGAGCGAGTCGCCGCGCCGACGGACACGGCGGCCACGGCGGGCCGTTCCCGGGCCGAGGAACGCCGCTCGCCGCTGCTCGAGGGCGGCGTCGTCGTGCCGGGACCCGGATCGAAGGAGCCCGCGGCGCCCATGACCCCGGCCGGAGCTCCCCCGGCACCGTCCTTCGTTCCCGTCCCGCCGAAGGTCCAGGGCGGGATCGTCGGGACGCTCGCCGAGACGACGCGCGTCGGGTTCGACGTGTTCCTCGGCGCGATCGTCGCGGTTCTCGGCGGCGTGGTCAGCGGGTTCAGGACCGTCTCGGACCAGCTCGTTCGCGAGCGCAGCGGAGGCTTCGTCGATCGGACGCTTCGGTTCGCCCTGTTCCTCGCGATCATGGCGGGGATCGGGTTCGGGGCCACGCTTCTCGGGCTGGTCGGACTGAACGTGATGGAGCAGCTCGGAGGACGCTCGTGAGCGCTGCCGACTGGAGTCCCGACGTCGCGCGGCTCGCGGTCCACGACGAGGACGAGTGGGCGCGTGTCGAGCGGACGTTCGCCGGTCGGCTCCTCGCGTACGTCGCCCGTCGCGTGCACGATCCCGAGGCGCGTGACGACATCGTCCAGGAGGTCTTCCTCGGCGCGATCCGCGGGATCCAGTCGTTCGACGAGCGCTTCACGTTCGAGCAGTACCTGTTCGGCATCTGCCGCAACCGCACGATCGACCACCTCCGGCGGCGGCAGGCGATTCGCACCGAGGGGGACGACGACGACGCGTCGAGCCTCCGTCTCGACGACATCGCGCGCGTCGAGGAGACGCCCAGCCGCATCGTGCGCGAGAGCGATCTCGCCGACCGCGGCCGCGACCTGCTCGCTCGCGCGCTGCGCGACTGGGTCGATGACACGTGGGCCTCCGGCGAGTTCACGCGTCTCATGGTGATCGAGGCGCTCTTCCGCGGCGGCTGGCGGAACCGCGATACGTGGGCGCGCTTCGGGCTTCGCGACGAGACCGCCGTCGCGGGGATCAAGTTCCGCGCGCTCAGGAAGCTGCGCGACATCGTCGAGCGCTACGACGAGTCGAACGAGGTCGCCCAGGGGCTCGCCGCGCTGACCGAGGACGGCGACGTGCCCCTCGACGTCGCCACGGTCTGGTCGGAGTCGCGCGTTTCGTGTCCGTCCCGTCACTGGCTCGCGCGCTGGCTTGCGGGGACCCTCGACCCCGAGCCCGCCGCGTTCATCGAGCTGCACGTCGACGAGATCGGCTGTCCGTGGTGCAGCGCCAACCGCGACGACCTCGCGCGCAGCGACGACGCCGAGCTGGAGCCGCTCCTCGAGTGCGTCCAGATGTCGACGTCGCGCGTGCTCCGCTCGGGGATCCAGCAGCGCCGCGACCCCTGACGCCCAGGGTGACGAGGTCGGGTCAGCCCGCGGCGATGAGCTCCTGGGCCTCGGCCCAGTCGAAGGCCCGCAGCGTCGTCGTGCGGACGTTGCCCTCGCCCGCGAGGTGCAGGAGGACGGACGCGGCGCGCTCCTCGCTGGGGGCCTCGAGCATCAGGACGCCGTCGTGGCTCCCAATGGTCCAGAACTGTCCCAAGATCCGGACGCCCGCCTTCTCCGCGAAGGCGTTGAACGAGTCCGCCCGCTGGGGCGAATCCGCCAGATGACGCGCCCCTTGGTCGGTGAAGTCGAGAAGGACGATGTACGTTGCCATTGCGTCGTTGGTGATGGGGCCGGGCTCCGAATGACGCAGTCTAAGCGCACCCGTCCGGGCCCGCCGCTTCGCCGGGAGCGGTTACTCTTGCCGCTGTGAGCGCGCCCACTCGCATCTACCTCGTCCTCGTCACGCTCCTGGCGATGACCTGGATCGTCGGCGCGTACATCGTCGGGGCGGGGGCGCGCGAGTTCGTCTATCGCAGCGACCCGCAGTTCGTCTACCAGAACATCGACCGGATGCCGGCGATCCTGCGCGGGCGGATCGTGCTGCGCGACCGGACGGGCGGTGAGCTCGCCGTGCCGCCGTCGTCCTTGACCGTCTCGGTGAACGCCCGCGGCCACGATTCCCTGAAGATCCAGCGCGACGCCAACGTCGACGAGCACGGGGTCTTCGAAGTGCTCGGTCTGCCCGAGGGCGAGGCCTCGGTCGCCGTGCGACTCGGAGGCGGCGCCGTCGTCTGGCAGCTGGACGGGGTCGCGGTCGGCCGCGCCGGCGTCCTCGACGGCAGACTCGATCCGATCGACCTCGGTCAGCGGCTCTTCCCGATGCGCGTGGCGGTGATCGGCCCGACGGGGGAGCCCGTGCCACGCGGCCACATCGTCTGGCGCAGCACGCAGGGTGCGAGCGACGATCGTTCGTTCGAGGGGGACGCGCCGATCTCCGACGGCGTCTCCGAGTTCCTGACGACGGCTCCGATGATCGACGTCGTGACGCTCGTCCCCGGGGCTGCCATCGAGCTGTTCGAAGGGCTCTGGGGCGGAGAACGCCTCGACCTGGCGCCCGGGGTGACCGCCGTCATTCGTGCGGAAGGCCGCGTTCCTCCTCCGGACGACTGGACGCTGCGCGTCGTTCTGCTCCCCGTGGATCTCGCCCCCAGCCTGGAGTACGACGGCGATTCGCTGCTCGACCCGAGCGCGCTGATCACCGCGTACGAGAACGGCATGGCGACGCTGCCGCTCGCCCGCGGAGGGCGCTATCGCCTCGACTGGTGGGCGGTTCCAACCGAGGGGCATCGCTTCGACACGCTGCGGATCTCGGCCGAGGAGTCGATCGTGGACGTGCCCGCCGGCGCGGGTCGACACGAGATCTCGGTTCCGTTCCCGACGGACGAGTTCAGCCGCGCCGCGCAGGCGCGTTGACGAGCTAGGGCGCCGGAGGCGCGCCCGGCAGATCCTCGGGCAGCTCGTCGACGATCGTGAAGTCGTCGATCTTCCACTCCCAGCCCGCGGTCGCGAGGTCGACGGGCTCCGCGCTGTCGAGCCCCGGCACCTGCTCCGACGTCTCGATGATGACGAAGAAGCGGCTCGTGCTCTCGTCGAAGTAGAAGACCTGGTCGGCGACCGGGTCGCTCACGTGGTCGCCGAACGGGGTGTCGGGCGCGCTCTCCACCGTAAGCTCCCAGAAGCCCTGCTTGCGAAGGCGGACGAGCAGGTAGCGGTCGCTCGCCCAGAACGGGCCCGGGACCCTGGAGACCAGCAGGGCGGCGTCGTCCGTCCGGCCGAACTCCTCGGGTGACTCGGCGCGGTACACGGCCCAGCGGAGGTACGGGTACTCCTCCAGGACCTGGTCGCGGGCCAGGGCGTACGTGTTGAGGGTCACGGGGCGGCCTCCGCTCCCGTTGCGCTGGCGCCAGTCCGATGAAAAACATCGGTATTCTCGGTCCAACAGATCCCCCTGGACGGCCGTACGCCAGGACTCGAAGGCCTGCTTTGGCGTCCTGAAGCCGTAGTCCAGCCCCTGCTGGACCTCCGGGGGCGGGACGGTGCAACCCACGGCGAGCCCGATCGTTCCAAGGCGGAGCACCAGTCCCGCCGCGCAGCTCGACGCCGCTGAGCGTGTCGGCCGCCCTGACAGTCTCGAAGACCCTGACAGCGAAGACGACCCTGACAGCGAAGACGACCCTGACAACCACGACGACCACGTCCCGTGCGACAACCCGCCGGTCGGACGCCTGCGCGCGTCCCCCCCGCCGGTGGGCGGCGTCTCGGACTGGGTCGGCTGCATCGTGCTCCTCTCGATCGGGGTCCTCCGCTCGCGACTCGGAGGGGCCGCTCGCGACGCAACGCCGTTGTAGCGCAACGGGGACCGCCGCGATCCTCCAAAAAACATCGCCCCTCGTTCCACTCGCTGGCACCCTTCTCGGGTTCCAACACGACTCCGAAGACATGAAACACCGCTTCTCCGAACTCCGACCGCGCGCGGCTCGCACGGTCTCCACGCTCGCTCTCGCGTCGGTCCTGAGCGCTGCGGCCGCCGCTGTCACCCTCCAGGACGGTGGGGCGACGCAGAAGTCCGACCCGGCGAAGGCCGGCGAGGCCGCGTCCCAGGACGCGAAGCCCGTCGGCCGCGGCCGACTGAGCGGCCGCAACACGCCGCCGCCCCCGGCGGCCGTCCCGGCCGGAACGCGCACGACGACCGCCGGCGCGAAGCCCAAGCCCGCCGCCGACGCTCCGGTCGGCGCGGACGCGCCCCAGACGGTCAAGGCCGAGATGACGCCCGAACAGGCGAAGGCGCGCAAGGAGTACGAGGCCAAGCGAGAGGCCCTCGCGCGGAACAAGGCGGACGGCGGAACGAGCGTCTCGAAGAAGTACGGCGCCGCGCCGCGCCCGCCGCGCAACCCGAACGCGAAGCTCGAGATCGAGTTCGGCTCGGACAAGCACGACTTCGGTCGTGCGCGCCAGGGAGATCTACTGACGCACACCTTCGAGCTCAAGAGCTCGGGGACCGAGCCGGTCGTGATCTCGCAGGCGAGCCCGACCTGCGGCTGCACGCTCGGCGAGATCAAGGTCAAGCAGCCCGGCGCGCAGATGGCCGAGCTCTACACTTTCGGGGATCCGATCGCCCCGGGTTCGGAGGTCGAGCTCGCCGCGACGCTCGACACGACGAACAAGCGCAACCAGACCAACGTTCGCATCAACGTCTACTCGAACGACGGGAAGACGGGCGTGACGCTGCTCTCGCTGGCCGCGAACGTCGAGCCGTTCATCATCGCAACCCCGCAGTTCCTGCAGCTCAAGGACATCCGCGAGGGAACCGAGAAGACCGGCACGATCGACATTCGGACGGCGAGCGGTGAGCCGATCATGCTCACCGAGGACGACACGCGCCCGATTCCGGTCCCCGAGGGACTCGAGGTGAACCTGGAGGCGGTGAACCCCGGCGACGACGGCCGCGCGAGCATGTGGCGCGCGACGTTCAGGGTCGGCGCGGACTCGCCCGAGGGAGGCAAGAGCTACGCGCTGCGCCTGAACAGCGACGTCGAGATGCCCATCTCCGCCACGAAGGAGGCGAAGGCGAAGGCCAAGGCGGCGAAGGTCAACGTCCCGACGGTCTACACGGTCACGGCGAACGTCAACTACCGGATCCTCGGCGCGCTCTCGATCCAGCCGCAGTTCGTGTCGCTCGGCCTCGTGCGTCCCGGCCAGTCGGTCGTCCGGAACGTCCGACTCACGTGCCATGAGGAGGGCTTCGACCTGTCGGGCGCCAAGGCCACCATCGTCGGTGAGGGCGCCCAGCCGCTGAACTGGGCGGACCGCTTCTCGACCACCATCAAGCCCGTCGGCGGCAGCAACGCCGTCGACGTCGAGCTGCGCCTCGATGGACTTCCCGACGAAGCCGACGGGTCGTTCCGCGGCCGCGTCGTGATCGAGACGGGACACCCCTCGAAGCCCGAGATGTTCTACCGCTTCTCCGGCGTCTGCCGAAAGCTCGCCGGCCAGGCGCAGCGTCCGACGCCGGTCAGGAAGGTCGACCCCAAGCGAACGGGCGACGGCTGATCCGCTCCGGCGGACGACCGACGCGCCTCCCGTCAACGTTTCAGCACGTCGGGCGGTACCATGCGAGGGGCCGCGGGATACAACCCGCGGCCCCTTCATTCGTCTTCCACCCCCTCCGCGCGCGACCAGCTTGAGCCAGGACCTCGGCGACATTCTCGTCACTAGCGGCGCCCTCGACGAGGCCCAGCTCCAGCGCGCCCGAGCCCAGCAGCGCAACGGCGGCGTCGCCCTGGAGGAGGCTCTCGTGTCACTCGGGCTCGCCGACGAAGCGACGGTCTACCGTGCGCTCGCCAAGGCCGAAGGCCTTCCGTTCGTCGACCTGAATCGCGGGCGGATCGCCGACGATGTGATCGCGCGCGTGCCGGCGGAGTTCGCGACCGAGCAGGGCGTCCTGCCCGTCATGGAGAAGGGCGGTCGGCTGATCGTCGCCATCGACGACCCGTTCAAGCGGATCCTCGCCGACCAGCTCCAGTTCCTCCTGGGCGATCTCGAGGTCGCCTGCGCGCTCGCGGCACCGAGCGCGCTCAAGCGGAAGGTCGCCGAGGCGTACGGAGCCGGCGTCGAGGACGCCGTGGCGGCGTCGATGGGCACCGGGGGCGACGACGAGGACGGCGACGCTCCGATCATTCGCCTCGTCACGAGCGTGTTCCGTCAGGCCCTGGAGCAGCGCGCCTCCGACGTACACGTCGAGCCGGGCCACGGCCGCGTTCGGATCCGCTACCGGATCGACGGCATCCTGCGCGATGTCGCGGAGCATCCCGAGCACCTCGCCGCGCCGCTCCTCTCGCGCCTGAAGATCATGGCGCGGATGGACATCGCCGAGAAGCGTAAGCCGCAGGACGGGCGGATCGGACTGAAGCTCGGCGGCCGCGACGTCGACGTTCGAGCGTCGATCCTTCCGTCGAACCACGGCGAGTCGATGGTCATGCGACTGCTCGATCGGGGGAAGAGCCTCCTCGGCCTTCCCGAACTCGGGTTCGGCGCCGACGACCTGCGCTGGTTCAGGAAGCTGATCGAGCGGCCGAACGGCATCGTCCTCGTGACGGGGCCGACCGGGTCGGGCAAGACGACGACGCTCTACGCCGCGCTGCAGGAGCTCAACCGGCCGGACGTGAAGATCATCACGGCCGAGGACCCCGTCGAGTACCACATCGGCGGCATCAACCAGGTCCAGGTCGAGCCCCGGATCGGCGTGTCGTTCGCGCGCATCCTGAAGGCGATGCTGCGCTGCGCGCCGAACGTGATCCTCGTCGGCGAGATCCGCGACCTGGAGACGGCCGAGATCGCGATCCAGGCGGCGCTCACCGGCCACCTCGTCTTCTCGACGCTCCACACGAACGACGCGCCGAGCGCGCTGACGCGCCTCGTCGACCTCGGCGTCAAGCCGTTCCTCGTCTCCGCATCGGTCCAGGGGGTGCTCGGACAGCGCCTGGTTCGCCGCCTGTGCAAGGATTGTGCGGAGGAGTACGAGCCGTCGGAGCGCGAGGTCCGCGCCCTCGGCCTCGATCCTTCGGTGGTCACTGGACCCGAGCTTCGCTTCAAGAGGCCGCGGGGCTGCCGCAAGTGCGAGGGCAGCGGCTACCAGGGCCGCGTGGCGCTGTACGAGCTTCTCGCGATGGACCCGAGGATTCGCGAGCTGACCTTCCGCGGCGCGACGCTCGACGACGTCCGTCAGACCGCCGAAGCCTCTGGAGCGCTCCGCGGCCTGCTCGCCGACGGCGCACGCAAGGTCACCGAGGGCCTCACGAGCGTCACCGAGATCCTCCGCGTCGCTGGAGTGACCGACTCCGGGACTGGCGATGCAGAGGAAGAGGCCGCGCTCAGCGCCTGACTGGATCGCGCGCTCTACCTGGCGAAGAGAACATGAACTCGACCGAACTCATGGGCCGTGCGATCGACGCCGGCGCCTCCGACCTTCACCTCAATCCTGGCCGCCCACCGGTGGGCCGCGTCGACGGACGTCTCGTGTCCCTCGGGACAGACGTCGTGGACGACGAGACCGCCAAGGGCTGGTGCCGCGAGCTGTGCGAGCTCGCGGGCTCCGGCGGCAAGCACTGGAAGGAGCTCGAGGACCTCGGCACGACTGACCTCGGCGTCGCCCACGAGAGCGGCACGCGCTTCCGCGTCAGCTGCATGCGCCAGCGCGGCCGCCACACGGCGATCCTCCGCCTCATCCCGGACACGCTGCTGACGTTCGAGCAGATCGGGCTGCCAGAGAGCGTCCAGGAGCTCCTGCGCCGCCCGCGCGGGCTCGTCCTCGTCACCGGGCCGACGGGCTCGGGCAAGTCGACGACGCTCG
>JBCCSK010000166.1:0-12394 GCA_039200205.1 Planctomycetota bacterium | reverse complement strand
GCGCGCGAGTGGGAGCTGCTCGGCGATTCGGTCGAGGTGACCGAGGACGGCCAGCGTCTCGCGCTGCGCGAGCCCTACGTCGCCCAGCGCCGCGCCGAGGTCTCCGGCGCCGAGGCACAGCTGAACCGGGCGAAGCTCGACCTGGAGCGGACGGTGGTCGCCGCCCCGTTCGACGCGGTCGTTCTCTCCGAGGACGTCGAGCTCGGCACGCAGGCCGTCGTCGGCGCGGAGCTCGCTCGACTCGTCGATCGCACCGAGTTCGTCGTCGAGGTCAGCGTCCCGATGGCGCGGCTTCCCCTGATCCGCCTCGACGGCGCCCCCGCGACGGTCGTCCTGGAGACGGGAGTCCACGAGGGTCGCGTCGAGCGGCTCCTCGGCGAGGTCGATGCCGCCGGGCGCATGGCGCGCGTCCAGGTCGCGATCCCCGACCCGCTCGGCGACGACGGCGCTCCGGTGCTCCTCGGCGCCTACGTGCGCGTCGACCTCCCGTCCCGCCCCATCCCGGGCGCGGTGTCCGTGCCTCGCGCCGCGCTTCGCGAAGGCGACGTCGTCTGGACGCTCGACGACGAGGACCGCCTCGAGATCGTCCCCGTCGACGTCGCACTCCGCCGCCCCGAGGACGTCCTCGTGTCCGGCGGTCTCGACGGCGGTGAGCGCATCGTCGTCAGTCCGATCTCGGTTCCGCTGCCCGGGATGCTGCTCGCGCCTCGCTCACGCGACGACGAGGGAGGCGCTGCGCAACCCGCGTCGTTCGACGTCCCGGCGTCGTTCGAAGATCCTGCAGCATTCAAGGTCAAGGGGTCGGGCGAATGAGCGACTCGAAGGCGTCCGGCGGCCCGATCGCCTGGATGGCAACGAACAGCATCGCGGCGAATCTCGCGATGCTCGTGCTGATCATCGGAGGGCTCCTTCTCGCAACGCGAATCACGCAGGAGGTGTTCCCCGAGTTCGACATCGACACCGTCACCGTGCGCGTGCCGTACATCGGCGCCAGTCCAGAGGAGATCGAGCAGGGCATCCTGCTCGCGCTCGAGGACCGCACGCGCGGGATCGACGGCGTGAAGAAGGTCCGCTCGCAGGCGCTCGAGGGCGTCGGTACGGTCACGCTCGAGCTCGTCACGGGCGCGGATCGCAACAAGGCGCTGCAGGATGTCAAGAACGAGGTCGACCGGATCATCACGTTCCCGGCGGAGGCCGAGGAGCCGGTCGTCAGCCTCGCGGATCCGGAGCGGACCGTGATGAGCGTGATCGTGTACGGCGACGTGCCGGAGACGTCGCTGCGCGCGCTCGCCGAGCGCGTCCGGGACGACCTCATCGCGCACCCCGCGATCACGCTCGTCGAACTCGGCCCCGTGCCCGACTACGAGATCGCCGTCGAGGTGCCGGAGGCCAACCTGCGCGCCTACGGGCTCTCGCTGCCCGCGATCGCGGACAGGATTCGGACGGCCGCGCTCGAGCTGCCGGGCGGGGAGGTGAACACGACGTCCGGCGACGTGCTGCTGCGAACGCAGGAGCGGCGCGATCTCGCGAGCGAGTTCAGCGAGCTGCCGATCGTGACGACGCCCGACGGCACGCCGCTTCGCGTGCAGGACCTCGGCGACGTCGTCGACGGGTTCAGCGAAGCGAACATCGAGGCCACGTACAACGGCCTGCAGGCGATCGAGCTGTTCGTGCAGCGCGTCGGCGACGAGACTCCGATCGCGGTCGCGGCGGCGGCGCGCGAGGTCGTCGAGACGACGCGCGCCTCGCTTCCGAGCGGCATCGACCTCGTCGTCTGGAACGATCAGTCCCTCGCTTACAGTCAGCGCCTCGATCTCCTCGGGCGCAACGCGCTGCTCGGGCTCGGGCTCGTGCTCCTGCTGCTCGGCCTCTTCCTGGAGCCGCGCGTGGCGTTCTGGGTGACGATGGGCATCGTCATCTCGGTCGTCGGGTCGTTCCTCGTGTTCCCCGCGACGAACGCGACGATCAACATGGTCTCGCTGTTCGCGTTCATCGTGACGCTCGGGATCGTCGTCGACGACGCGATCATCGTCGGCGAGAACATCTTCGAGAAGCGCGAGCGCGGCATGCCCCCGCTCCAGGCCGCGATCGAAGGCGCCAGAGAGATCTCGGGCCCCGTCGTCTTCGCGGTCCTGACGAACATCACAGCGTTCATGCCGCTGTTCTTCGTCCCAGGCGCGAGCGGGAACATCTTTCGACAGATCCCCGCGGTCGTCGTCTCGGTGTTCGTGATCTCGCTCCTCGAGTCGCTCTACATCCTCCCCGCGCACCTCGCCCACGCCGGCGAGCCCGGCCGCCTGATGCGGATCATCGGCGCGCCGAACCGCGTCGTGACGAAGCTCTTCGATCGGTTCAGCGCGAGCGTGTTCGGCCCGCTCGTCACGGCAGCGCTGCGAGCCCGCTACCTCGTGCCCGCGATCGCGGTCGGACTGCTCCTCCTCACCGTCGGCGTGATCGGCGGCGGCCTCATCCGGATGAGCTTCCTGCCGCGCATCGACTCCGACCTCGCGTCCGCGACGGCGCGACTCCCGGTCGGCGTTCCGGTCACGAGAACGCGAGAGGTCCGCGCGATCCTCGAAGAGACCTCCGCTCGGACGGAGGAGCGCCTCGGCGGCGGCCTGGTGGAGGGCGTCTTCTCCAGGATCGGCGGGCGCGAGGGCTCGGCGAACGACCTGACCGTGCAGACGCTGCTGGTACCGCCCGAGGAACGAACGATCGGCGGGATCGCGTACAACCGCGAGTGGCGCCAGGTCACCGGCGACGTCACGGGCGTCGAGGCCTTGACGTTCTCGGGGCGATCGTTCGGGCCGAGCGGTGCCGCGATCGACTTCCAGCTCACGGGACCCGACCAGGACGAGCTCGAATCCGCCGCGCGCGAGATCGCGGCGGCGCTCCGAACGTACTCGGGCGTGAGCGACATCGACGACGGAACCGCGTCGGGCAAGCGGCAGCTCAGCGTCAAGCTGACCGACGAGGGCCGCAGCGCGGGACTGACGTCGGACGCTGTCGCGAATCAGATCCGCGGCGCCTTCTACGGTGCCGAGGCCCTCCGTCAGCAGCGCGGGCGCAACGAGGTCAAGGTCCTCGTTCGCCTCCCGCGCGAGGAGCGCGAGCGGCTCAGCACCGTCGAGAACCTCGTCCTGCGAACGCCCGACGGCGGCGAGATGCCGCTGTCGGTCGCCGCGACCCTGGAGGAGGGACGCTCCTACACGACGATCGATCGAGTCGATGGTCGCCGCGTCGTCTCCGTGACCGGGGAGGTCGATACGTCGGTCACGGACGCGGAGTCGGTCCTGACAGCGATCGCGGACGCCGAGCTGGGCGAGATCCTCGACCGCTACGAAGGCGTCGCGTACTCGCTCGAGGGAGAGCAGGAGAGCCAGCGCGAGTCGATGGTCGCGCTCGGCATCGGACTCGCCTTCGCCGTCTTCGCGATCTTCGCGATGCTCGCGATTCCCCTCGGGAGCTACACGATGCCGGTCATCGTCCTGTCGGGCGCCCCGTTCGGGGTGATCGGCGCGCTGCTCGGGCACTTCGTGCTCGGCTACGGAGTCTCGCTGATGTCGCTGTTCGGCATCATCGCGCTCACCGGCGTCGTCGTGAACGACAGCCTCGTGCTCGTCATCACCGCGAACCGCTACCGAGAGGAAGGCATGGCGCCGTTCGAGGCCGTACGCCAGGCGTCGATCCGGCGCCTGCGTCCGATCCTCCTGACGTCGATGACGACGTCGATGGGGCTCCTCCCGATCATGCTGGAGACGTCGACGCAGGCGCGATTCCTGATCCCGATGGCGATCTCGCTCGGGTTCGGCGTCCTGTTCTCGACGCTCGTGATCCTCCTGCTCGTCCCGAGCCTCTACCTGATCCGAGAGGAGTTCTTCGACGTCCTGCGGGTCGCGCGCGGGCGCGAGCCGCGCGGGCTGCACGCGCCGGACGTCGAGCCCGTCGGGAGCTGATCAGAAGAGCGTGCCCTGACGCTCGGTGGGAGCCGGCGTCAGGGGCTCGACCTCGTCGTCTTGGCTCGTCGAGAGTCCGAGGCGGCGACAGGACAGGTCGAAGAGCTGGCGGATCGCGTCCCAGCGCGGGCCGGCGCCGCGCATGCGATCGCCGAACTGCGACCGGCTCGTCTGGGCCACGCGACACTCCTCCAGCGCGGACATGACGCGGTCCGCTCGCTCGGGAAAGCGGTCCCGCAGGCGCGTCTCGAAGACGCCGCGCACCTCGTTCGGCAGTCGCAGCAGGATCGTGAACGCGTGGCGCGCCCCGGCGTCCCGCGCGCGTTCGAGCAGCTCTGGAACGTCGGCGTCGTTGAGTCCCGGAATGAGGGGCGAGATCGAGATCCCCGTCGGGACGCCCACCTCATGGAGGGCTCGGAGTGCCTCGAAGCGTAGGGCCGGAGTCGGCGCCCAGGGCTCGACCTTCCGTGCGACAGATGCGTCGGCGAACGGGATCGAGAGGAAGACCCGCGCGCCTGCCCGTTCGGCGATGCGCGCGAGAACGTCGACGTCGCGGCGAACGAGCGCGCTCTTCGTGATGACGCCCACCGGGATGCGGAACTCGGCGCACGCCTCCAGGCACGCGCGCGTCAGGCGATACGACGCCTCGAGGGGCTGGTAGGGATCGGTGACCCCGCTGAACGCGATCCACTCGCCGCGCGTCCGCTTCCGGGCGAGCTCTTGGCGGAGCCGCTCCTCGACGTTCGTCTTGACGACGATCTGCGTGTCGAAGTCGGTGCCCGCGCCGAAGCCGAGCGTCTGGTGGCCGGGCCGGGCGTAGCAGTAGGCGCAGGCGTGCTGGCAGCCGCGGTACGGATTGACGCTCCACGTGAAGGGCACGTCGGGCGAGTCGTTCCGAACGAGTGCCGACTTTGCAATTTCCTCGTGAACGGACACCTCGGTGACCGGCGGCTCGCCGAGCCACTCGACCTCGTACCCACCGCCGGCGATGCGGTACGGATTCCGGGGGTTGTCGACGCGTCGCGGCATTGCGTGAGCGTCGCCGGACGCGTCCGCCACGTCCAGTCGAGCGCATTCCCTGCGGCGCGCCGACACTTGCAATTTCCTACCTGGTCGCTGCGTCGCAGCACCCGCGACCGAATGCCCTTCGACTCCCCCAGACCGGCTTCAAGCTCAGCGTCCGCGATGTCGATGCCGTGTCGATGGGGTCAGCAAAGGTGGAGCCGTCGCATCGCGTTGACGCGCCCGGAGGACGACCGTGAGTTGGTTCGTCCTCGCGGGCATCGTCCTCGCACTCGCGTTCGCCACGCTCATCGCGCTGCAGCGACGAGCGGACGTTCGCGCGATGGAGGCGACCGTCGAGCGCCGCGAGGAGGCGCACGAGGTCGGCGCGGCGAAGGCGGAGCTCCGCCACCCGGTCGTCGACCTCTCGCGCTGCCTCGGCTGCGCGACGTGCGTCGCCGCCTGCCCCGAGGACGGCGTCCTCGAGCTCGTCCACGGCCAGGCCGCCGTCGTGCGCGGCGCCCGGTGCATCGGCGCCGCGGCGTGCGAGCGCGAGTGCCCCGTCGACGCCATCACCGTCACGCTGACCGACGTCGAGGAGCGCCGGGACATCCCGGCTCTCACCTCGGAGCTGGAGGCGATCGGCACGCCCGGCCTGTTCCTCGCCGGCGAGGTCACTGCTCACGCGCTGATCAAGACGGCGCTCGATCACGGCGCCGCCGTCGCGGGCGAGGTCGCCGACCGGATCGAGCACACGGCGACGGCGCTGGACGAGGAGGAGGCGTACGACCTGTGCATCGTCGGCGCGGGGCCCGCGGGCCTCTCGTGCTCGCTCGAAGCCAAGCGCCGCGGGCTGTCGTTCATCACGATCGACCAGGAGGGTCAGCCCGGCGGAACGGTCGCACGCTACCCGCGCCGCAAGCTCGTCTCGACGCAGCCGATCGAGATCCCGATGTACGGGAAGTTCCGGCAGACGTCGTTCACCAAGGAAGAGCTGATCGAGCTCTGGCAGGGAATCGTCGAGGAGCAGGAGCTGCCCATCGCCGGCGGCCAGACCTTCGAGGGGCTGACCCAGCTCGATGGCGGCGGGTTCATCGTCCGCACGCAGGACTCCGAGATCGCCGCGCGCAACGTCTGCCTCGCGCTCGGACGGCGCGGCGCGCCGCGCAAGCTCGAGGTCCCCGGTGAGACGCTGCCGAAGGTCGCGTACAGCCTGCTCGACGCGCGCTCCTACACGGGCCGGCGCGTCATGGTCGTCGGCGGCGGCGACAGCGCAGTCGAAGCGGCCGTTGCGCTCGCCGAGCAGGCGGGGACCGAGGTCACGATCTCGTACCGGCGCTCGCAGTTCTTCCGGATCAAGAGCGTCAACGAGCGTCGACTGAACGACGCGGTCGACGCCGGCTCGGTCAAGGTCCTCTACGAGACCAACGTACGCGCGATCTACGCGGAAGCGATCGAGCTCGAGATGCCGGACGGGCGCATCGAGTCGGTCCCGAACGACGAGGTCTTCATCATGGCCGGCGGCATTGCGCCGGTCGAGGTCCTGGAGCGCTCGGGCGTCTCGTTCGACCCCTCGGTGCGCCAGAAGATCAAGGCCGTCGAAGAGCAGGGCACCGGCCTCGTGCGCGCGCTCGCGATCGCACTCGCGACGACCGTCGTCGTATTCCTGTTCGCGCTCTGGAACCTCGACTACTACGCGCTCGAGCGCGAGTTCCGGCCAGAGCATCCGAAGCACGACATGCTTCGACCTGGCCGCAACGTCGGCCTCTGGCTCGGGATCCTGTCGGTCGTCCTGGTCGTCGTGAACCTCCTGTACCTCGTGCGGCGTTCGCCGAGGTTCGTCGCGAGGTTCGCCGCGTATCCGATCGGGTCGCTGCGCGTCTGGATGACGAGCCACGTCGCGACCGGTGTGCTGGCGTTCCTCCTCGCGCTCCTGCACGCAGCGATGGCGCCCCGCGACACGGTCGGCAGCCACGCCCTCTGGGCCCTGCTCGCGCTGCTCGTCACCGGTGCGATCGGCCGCTACCTCTACGCGTGGGTCCCGCGCGCGACGAACGGACGCGAGCTGGAGGTCGACGAGGTCAAGGCGAAGCTCGCCACGCTCTCGGGTGAGTGGGACGGGCAGCACCACGAGTTCGGCGCCGAAGCGCGCGCGAAGGTCACCGAGCTCGTTCACCACCTGCAGTGGAAGTCCACGGCGTTCGGCCGGATCAGCTCGGTGGTGCTGGGGAATCGACAGTTGAACGAGACGATGGCGGCTCTGAGGGAGAGCGGGGAAGAGCGGGGACTGGCCGAGGATCAGATCAACGGAGTTCTCGGACTCACGAAGCGGGCGTACTCGACTGCACTCGGAGCCGCGCACCTGGAGGACATCCGCGCGCTGCTCGGATCGTGGCGCTACATCCACCGCTGGGTCGCAGCGCTGATGGTGATCCTGATGCTGTTCCACATCGGACAGATGCTGTTCTACGGGCAGATGTTCGAGGAGGAGCGCATCGAGGCTCCGATCGAACTTCGGGCGAGCATCCCCGCAGGAGGTGGTTCGCGATGAACGATTTCGAGCTTCCCAGCCCGAAGATCCTGATCGCGATCATGTCGCTCGGCGTCGTCCTCGGCGCCGCGGTCGTCGACTTCGGTCGCACGGCTCCCGGCACGATCATCGCCGCGCACGGCCGTATCGACGGTCTGGCCGAGTCGTGCTCGGACTGCCACGGCGGCTGGACGACCACGATGGCCGAGTCGTGCCTCGAGTGCCACGAGATGATCGGCGTGCACATCGAGGAGCGGATGGGCGTGCACGGCACGATCGATCAGGAAGGGGTCATGTCGTGCAACGTGTGCCACAGCGAGCACCACGGCGAGACCTTCCTCGCGGTCAGCGACGTCAGCTTCGCGCGCGCCGGCATCCCGGACCGCCTCGAGTTCGACCACGAGATCGTCGGCTGGCTCATGGAGGGCAAGCATCTCGAGCTCGACTGCGCCGAGTGCCACGAGTTCTGCGAGCTCGACGTCGTTCCGGCCGGAGAGCACCGCTACCTCGGACTGAACCCGACGTGCGCGACGTGCCACGAAGACGTCCACGAGGGGGCGTTCCGCAACGACTGCATCATCTGCCACGTCCAGTCGAGCTTCGACGAGCACCACTTCGTCGACCACGACGACTACCTCGACCTCGTCGGAGGCCACGCGGGCATCTCGTGCCGCGAGTGCCACGCGAAGGACTCGTCGCACTCGCTTGAGATCCTTCGCGGTCCCGAGAACCGACGGCCGGACTCGCGCAGCTGCGCAGCGTGCCACGACGTCCCGCACGAGGAGTCGTTCGTCGTGGAGGCAGCGCTCACCGCTGGAGTCGCCGATCCGGCGAGTCTCATCGGGCCCGAGGCACACGTCCTGTGCAGCGACTGCCACGAGCCGCACCACCTCTCGTTCCAGGACGACGCCGAGAGCATGTCGCCCGAGCAGCACGCGGCTTCGGGCTTCGTGCTCGACCGGCCACACCATGAAGTGAGCTGCGACGAGTGCCACGTGCCCGACCTGCCGTACGCGGACCGCTACCCGGGCCGGGATCAGGACACGTGCGCGAGCTGTCACGAGGACGTCCACGAAGGCCAGTTCGACGGCCTCGAGTTCCTGGCCGTCGCCGACTTCGTCGGTGGGCTCGTGGACGAACAGGGCTGCCTCACGTGCCACGCCCGGACGCACTTCGAGCCAACGAACTTCGGAGTGGAGGCGCACGCCGACACGGACCTTCCGCTGGAGGGAACGCACGCCGAGATCGAATGCGCCGAGTGCCACGCCGCCGACGCCTCGGGCCTGCAGGCGTTCAGCGGCATCGACCACACCTGCGATTCGTGCCACGAGGACGCGCATCTCGGCTTCTTCGACGAGCTGCTCGAAGCGAATCCGCCCGTCCCCTTCCACGGCGACTGCGCGCGCTGTCACGACGCGACCGGCTTCTCCCCCATTCCGGCGGAGACCTTCGACCACGAGTTCTGGACGGGCTATCCGCTCATCGGCGCACACGCTGTGACCGAGTGCACGACGTGCCACCAGCCGTCCGACACGCCCGATGCGACGGGTCGGACGCTGGGACGGGTCTCGGAGGTCTACGGCGAGGTCCAGGGCTGCGTCACCTGCCACGACGACGTGCACGAGGGACTCTTCGATCGCGACGGCGTCGAGTTCACCGTCGGCGGCCGTGAGGACTGCGCGCGGTGCCACGCTCCGACGTCGTTCCGCGACCTTCCGTTCGGCTTCGAGCACGGCACGTGGACGGGCTGGGAGCTCGAGGACGCGCACGCCGAGGCCGACTGCGCCGACTGTCACGAGCCGATGCGTCGGCCGGACGAGCTCGGCCGCACATGGGGCCGCGCGCTCGGTCGCGAGTGCTCGGCGTGCCACCAGGACGACAGCCCGCACGGCGATCAGTTCGACGTCGCGCCGGAACCGCGCGAGTGCTCGAAGTGCCACCAGAGCTCGCGCGAGTTCAAGCAGCTCGTCTTCAGTCACACGCTCGACTCCAAGTTCCCCCTCGAGGGCGCGCATCAAGAGGTCGAGTGCGCCGGGTGCCACAAGCCCGACGAGGTGACCGGAGTGACCGTCTACATCCCCCTCGGCACGGAGTGCGTGGACTGCCACGGAGTCCACGAGTCAGCGCTCCGGCGCCGGAATAAACGCTGAGAACCCCAACCGCCATCATGATCTCCGCCCTTCCCCAACTCGCGCTGTCGGTGCTCATGGCGAGCCCACCGACGGCGTCTCCGCCGACGACTCCGCTCGTCGTCCAAGAGGAGACCGAGACCGTCAGCGGTCGCGTCACGAACTTCGTCGCGGACTCGGGCGCTCTCATCGATCGCGGGTCCTTCGACGGTCTCAAGACCGGCGATCGCGTGACGTTCTCGCTCCGCGGCGACGACCAGCTCGGGACGATCTCGGAGATCCAGCAGCGCATTGCTCTCGTCGTCCCCGACGACGCGACCTTCGTCCCGAAGCCCGGGACGAAGGTCGAGGTCGTGATCCCGGTCTCTCGCTTCGATGAGGAGCCCGAAGAGTCGACGACGAAGGAGGAGCCGGCCGAGGAGCCCGAACCGGCACCGGCCGCAAAGCCCGAAGTGGCCGCCGAGACCGTAGTGCCGGCGGAGCGGATCGTCGAAGAGCCGAGCGAACCGGAGCGCCCGCCGATCGAGACCGTGAACGCCCGCGTGACGCGATTCCTCGAGGGGACGGGGGTCGTGATCGATCGTGGCGCGCTCGACGGGCTGCGCGAAGGCGATCGCGTCGAGTTCACCGTGCGCGGCGGCGCGCGCGAGTTCGGCACGATCGTGGGACTCGAAGGGCGCGTGGCGATCGTCCGGCTCCAGAGCGACGCGTTCAAGCCGGAGCCGGGGACTCCGGCAGCGATCGAGATCAACACGAAGCGCTTCGAAGAAGAGAAGAAGCCGAGCCCGGGTGCAGCCGCCGGAGGCACGGTAGGCTCGATCGGGCCCGACGGGTCGAGCAACCCGGACAGCAGCTGGAACTTCGCCGACGAGGACTGGTCGCAGGACATGCCGCTCCTCGCCCAGGTCGACGCAGTGGATCCCGTCGACAGGCCGTCCCGCTGGAACGGCCGCGTCTACGCGAGCTTCGATCAGATCTTCGACACCGATGAAGATCGCTCGGACACGTTCGCGCGAACGGGCATCGCGCTGTTCGGAGACAACCCGTTCGGCCGCGGCGGGCGCCTTCACTTCGACGGCGAGTTCAACTACCGCCAGTACTCGACGCCGGAGGTCTACGACGACGAAGAGGACGACTTCAAGTTCCGACTCGACCGCCTGAGCTACACGGTCGGAGGAACGCGGTTCACGCCGAGCCGCTGGCAGTTCGGCCGATTCCTCCAGTACGGCATGCCCGAGTTCGGAGTGCTCGACGGCGCGGAGTGGAGCTCACGTCTCAGCGGCGGCGACACGTTCGGCGTCAGCCTCGGCTTCATGCCCGAGCCGGACCCGGACCAGCAGACGGGCGACGACCTTCAGGTCGCCGCCTGGTACCGCTGGGTCGCTGACGTTCGCGAGCTCCTCAGCATCACCGCCGGCTTCCAGAAGACCTGGAACAGCGGCGACGAGGACCGCGACCTTCTCGTCGCCAAGATCGAATACGTCCCCGACAACGCGTGGAACCTCTTCGCGAACGCGTGGATCGACTTCTACGACGACGAGGAGTACAAGGACGACGGGACCGACCTGACGTTCGCGATCGTCGACCTCCGCCGGAACTACGGCGGCAAGGGCGGGATCAGCATCGAGTACCGCCACCAGGAGTACCCGGATCTCCTGCGCAACGAGTACCCCCCGGTCGATCCGTTCCAGCTCGAGCAGGCGTTCGTCGACCGCCTCGGCGTCAGCGCCTGGCGCTGGGTCGCCGGAACGGCCGACCGGCGCGGTAAGCGTCTCTACGGCCGCGTCGGCGCCTGGGAGGACGAAGAGGACACGGGCGGTGACGGCGAGATCGGCGTCGAGATCCAGGGCCTCTTCAGCGAGCGCGGCCGTCTCGACGTCGCCACGTTCGCCGCCTCGGGCAAGTTCTCGTCGCTGATCGGCGGCCGCGTCCGGTACAGCTCGATCGGCCCCAAGAGCACGTGGTCGGTGCTCTTCGAGGTGCGCCAGAACGACATCACGGGCTTCGAGATCGACAACGACGACCTCATCCAGTACCGCGCGCGCTGGAACTACGAGTTCTTCCGGACGAGCGGCCTGTCCGCCAACGTCTCGACCGATGTCCTCTTCCAAGACCCCGAGACGCAGGTCTTCCTCGGCGTCTTCCTCCAGCGCGCCTTTTGACGGAGGTCCCCCATGTTCTCCTGGATCAAGAAACACCCCGCTCTCTTCGGCATCCTTGCCTACTTCGCGCTGGTCGCCTGCTTCTCCTCCGGCCGCACGATCCAGCAGCACCGCTGGTGGAACGGCAACGGTCCGGTTCTCCCCCACGACTCTTTCCCCGCCGAGTGCACGCTGTGCCACGAGGGTGAGGACTGGTACGACCTCGTCGACGACTTCACGTTCGACCACGAGGCCGAGACCGGGGTGCCGCTGGTCGGATCGCACTCCGCCGCCCGCTGCCTTCGCTGTCACAACGACCGGGGCCCCGTGGCGACCTTCATGGAGCGCGGCTGCCAGGGCTGCCACGAGGACGTCCACGTCGGTCAGCTCGGCCAGGACTGTCAGAAGTGCCACACCCAGGTGAACTGGCGCCCGTTCGGCCAGTTCGAGCTGCACGCGAGGACCCGCTTCCCGCTCATTGGCGTCCACGCGGCGATCTCGTGCCGTCGATGCCACCCAGGCGCGGAGATCGGACGCTTCGTCCCGACGCCGATCGAGTGCGTCGACTGTCACTACGACGACCTGCAGCAGGCCAACAACCCGAACCACGCCGTGCTCGGGTGGGTGTTCGACTGC
>JBCCSK010000165.1:0-12433 GCA_039200205.1 Planctomycetota bacterium | reverse complement strand
CCGTCGGCGGCGACGTCGAGGCGCTTACGGATCCGCGCGGCGTTCACGGAACGACCGGACCGGAAGCATCGATCGTTCGCAGTGTCACAGCCACTCAACCCTCGAGCGCGTCGAAGAGCGCGCAGACGGCGTCGAGCGTCTTGAGGTTGCGCATCGTGACCGAGGCACCCACTGCGCGATCCAGCGCAGCAGGCGTGAGCTTCGAGCGGGCAACGCCGCTCGCATAGTCCGCCCAAAGGAACGACCCCTGGAGCGCGACGCGCTCGCCGCGCTCGCAGTAGGGCTCGAGGGCGGTGAGCACATCGCGCGTCAGCTTGGCATTCGCGAAGCCGACGTGGACGAGATGCGCGCGCTCGACGGATTCGTGGTCGAACGGACAGTTCGCGCGTGCTTTGCGCAGGTCGGCAGCGGTCCGCACTGCAACCGGAACCTCGAATCCGAAGCGCTCCTCGATCGCAGCTTCGAGTGCGCGCTCGAGCGACGACGGTCGACCCGAGGCGCCGAAGGCGAGGTTGCCGCTCTGAATGTAGGTCCGCACCGGGTCCCAGCCGAGATCCGACGCGAGCTCGCGCAGCTCGGCCATCGGGACGCTCTTCCGCCCGTGACCGGTCTTCCCTGCGTTGATTCCGCGCAGCCACGCAGCGTGCAGCTTCATCGCCTCAAGATACCGTCAGTCGTGATCCAGCCTCTCGCGCTCCAGTGACGCGATGAAGTCCTCGATCGCAGCGTTCGCATCACCGGGGTTCGTCGCGAGAGCCAGGTGCGGGCCGCGGATGACGCGCGTCATCGCATCCGGGCGTAAGGCCAGGACGTCTCGTCCACGTGAGCGCGGGACGACAAGATCGCGACTCGCCCGCAGGTCGAGGATCGGCACCGGGCACGCCGCGAGCTGCTCACGCACGTCGACGGTCAGCGTCTCCTGTGCGCGCGTCGCAAGGCTGCGCGAGGGAGCGCTGTTGAGTGCCTCCTGCATCAGGGCGTCGAGCTCCGGCGTGCTGTAGCCCGCGACGAGCGCTTTTCCGCGCGAAGCCACCGTGAGGAACCGGAAGAGCCCCGGCTGTGCCGCGAACCGTAGCGCCGGAGGGATGAACGTCACCGGGCGACGCACGAACGTCGCGCACAGTACGAGCCCGACGAGCCCCGGCGGCCGGTCGGCTGCGAGCATGAGCGTGAGCGGCCCGGAGAACGACCAGCCGAGCAGGACGTACGATCGATCTCGCGGAAGCCGCTCGCGCATGGTCGGCACGAGCTCGGCGTAGCGCCCCATCTCCTTCGGAAGTGCCAGGGCGGTCGCAGTTCGCGACGTGGTGGTGACGAAGGGCCGAAAGAGCGCATCGGAGCCGTCGAGCCCCGGAAGCAGCACCAGCTCGACGTCGGGACTGTGGATCGTCATCTGCGGTGCGTTCGTTTCGAGACGCTCGTTCGACGAGGCGGCGAGGGAATGCAGCCCGTGATACCGTCCCGAGCCGATCTGTCGAGACGATGCCGTCGCGTTCGAAACTCAGAAGGATTCTGCTCCGCGTCGCGCTCGCACTGCTGGTCCTCTTTGCGGTCGACCGTATTGTGACGGTCCTGGTGGTCGACGACGAGGGGCGCTTCCAGGGCAAAGCGCTCGCTCCCATCGAGACCGCCGTGTTCCAGAGGAGAGTCGCCGCGTCGGTCGAGCAGATTCGCGCGCAGGGCCAGCGTGGTCTGACGCAGGCGGCGTTCGATCCGGAGCTCGGATGGACGACACGACCCGGACCGAAGAAGCGCCCCGCCTCGGACGAGTTCGGCTCGCGCACCGGAGGGAGGGTCAAGCAGCGTGAGCGAACGAAGGGCGTGCGCCGCATCCTCGCCTTCGGGTGCAGCTTCACGTTCGGCTCCGAGGTCAAGGGCAGCGAGACCTGGTGTGCGCGCCTCGAGGAGCTCCGCCCCGACGTCGAAGTCTTCAACATGGGCGTCCCCGGCTACGGGCTCGGTCAAGCGCTGCTCCGCTTCGAGCGCTTGGCGCCAGGTCTCGATCCCGACGAGGTGTGGTTCGTCCTCATGCCGTCGGCGGCCCAGCGTCCGTCGACGCACATGCCGACGCTCACCCTCCCGTGGACAGCGACGCTGTGGTTCAAGCCCCGGTTCGAGGTCGGGCAGGACGGTGCACTCGTCCGCTTCCCATGCCCGGTGACGACCGTCGAGGAAGCGATGTCCGCCTACGAGGAGCCGGGCGTCCTCCACGGCCTGCTCGCAGGCAAGGACCCGTGGTTCGACCGGGCCTCCGGCGCTTTCGAGCGACGCCCCGAGCACGCGCTGCTCGCCGGACGGCTCTACTGGACCGCGCGCCTCTTCCGCATGGGGCCGTCCCAGCGAGGATGCGACGGACGCGGAGACTCGCTCGTTCCGCTCCACCGTGCGATCGCCGCGGAGGCTCGGAAGACCGCCGAAGGGCTGGGCGCGGAGTTCCGCTACCTCGTGCTTCCGTGCGACTTCGACATGCCCCCGCCGCGCGGCGACGACGGACGGATCAAGCACGAGCTGCTGCGTGTGCTCCGCGAGGACGGCGTCGAGTGCCTGGACGGAACGCCGGCGATCGTGGGCGTGCCCGAGTCCGAGCGCTGGCAGCCCGAAGGACACCTGACGCCGCGGGGGAACAGCGCCGTCGCGGCCTGGCTCGCCGAGCGGATCTGATCCGGCGCCATCCGTCGATCAATCGAAGCTCAGCCTCAGTCCGTTCGTGAAGTTGGAGGTGGGCGCCGGGTTCGCATCGCGGTGCCAGGCCTGGACGTACCGGGTGTCTCCGGGCGTGAGCGAGATCGCGCCGGTAGGCGTGGGCACGTCCGTGAGATCGAGGCGTACGGCCGCCGATCCGTCGGCGCTCGTCCGGAAGATCTCCTGTGCGCCGCGGTTCAGTCGTCCGATTGCGCCTCCGACGCACAGGCTGCCCTGCGAACCGGGGACCGTGGAGACCAGGTCCTGCTCCGAGGCGACCAGGAAGTAGCCGAACGTCGAGGCCGGGAGTCGCTCGGCGAGGAGCACGACGTCGTTGTCCGTCACTCGAGCCGATCCCTCGGCCGAGACGACGCCCCAGTCTCCCGTCGAGTTCGCCGTCGCGGGACCACAGATCGCGCTGCCGAATCGCGCGAGGCCGGGGTTGAACGCGAGCCGTCCCTCTCCGCCGCGCTTCAGCACGTCGACGTCGAGATCGCCGTCGAAGTCGCCCAGCGCGAGGATGCGTGCGGCGCCGCCGCTCTGCTGGATCACCTCGGACGCCGCGAAGGAGCCGCCCCCGAGATTCTCGTACCACCGCGCCAGACTGGAGGTGGACGAGATGAAGACGTCGACCCTGCCGTCGCCGTTGCCGTCCGAGAGCATGACCTCGACCTGAACGTTGGTTGCGGGTTCGATCGACGCGAGCGCGGCGAAGGCAACGCCGGGAAGTCCGCGACGCCAGTCGACGCCGTTCGGGCCGTAGAGGACGACATCGAGGAGGCCGTCCCCGTCGAGGTCTTGGACGTCGTAGCCCTGGATGTACGGGGGTCCTGCGGGGTGGATGATCTGCCGGGCTCCGAACGATCCGGCGCCGTCGTTCTCGGCCCACTCCACGGGCGACAGCCCGCTCCCCTCCCACGTCACGATGTCCGAGTCACCGTCCATGTCGAAGTCGGCGAGCTCGAGCCTGCTCCCCAGCGAATCGTTGGGGAGGAACGGACCCGGAGAGAAGTCACCCGGCGCCACCTGCTCGATCCAGCCGAACTGGTCGGCGAACGCGAACCCCTGACGGTGCGTCCAGAGGATGTCGATGTCACCGTCTCCCTCGAGGTCGCCGAGGACGAAGGTGGCGCCAGAGTCGGCGATACCGCTGTACAGGAGCGTCGCGTCGGCGAACACCCCGTCGCCGAGGCTCTCCCACAGCACGACGCCGGCGAAGGCGGCGTCGAACGATCCGCCCGCGGCGATGACGTCTCGATCTCCGTCACCGTCGATGTCCACGATCTCCACCTGGGAGGCCGCGGTGAGATCGAAGCCGTCGACCTGGCCGGAGAATCGCCCGCCGCCGAGTCCGCGATGCCAGCTGACGCGGCTCCGGTCTGCGTCGGAGGTGATGACGAGGTCGGCCAGGCCGTCGCCGTCGAGGTCGGCGCTGTCGATGTCGTCCCCCGTCGTCGAAGTCGTCGCCGCGACTCCCTCTCGGAACGTCGCCCCCTCCTGCTCGAAGACCTCGATTCGGATTCGGTTGATCGCGGCAACGTCAGCGTCTCCGTCTCCGTCGAGATCGGCAACCGCGATGTCCGTCACGTCCCTGTGGGCGTTCGAAACGGCGGTCGCCGGACCGAACGTGGCCCCGGCGCTACGGCGCCAGTACAGCGAAGGGAACCCCTCGTCGCTGAAGACGGCGTCGGCCCGGCCGTCGCTGTCGATGTCCGCAAACGCGAAGTCGAGAACGCCCGAGCTCCCGAGGATGACTGCGGGTCCGAACGCCAGACCCCCGAGGTTCCTGAGCTCGAAGGCGCGCTCGTACCCGAAGTACGGCACCGTCACTCCGAGGTCGATGTCGCCGTCCGCATCGAGGTCCGCGGCGTCCATTCGAATCGGGCGGTCGATGCCCGAGACGAGCACCCGCACGGCGGCGAACGCTCCGCCGCCCAGGTTCTCGACCAGGTCGATGCTGTCGTTCGATCGATTCGCACCGAGGACGTCCGCGTCGCCATCGCCGTCGATGTCGACGACGAGCATGTCGTAGTAGAACCCCGACTGACTCGCCAGGACCGCCTCCACTGCGAACGATCCGCCGCCGAGGTTGCGCTTCCAGACCAGCTCGGTCGAGCCGCGCGTGAGGACGAGGTCGATCCGCCCGTCTCCGTCGAGATCGGCGATCTCGACGCCGTTGCCCGAAGGCGGGCCCGATTCGAGCGTCTGCGGTGCGGCAAATGCCCCGCCCCCGAGCGACTCGATCCACCCCGCGGCAACCGATCCGTTGCCCGAGTACACGATGTCGTTGTCGCCATCGCCGTCGAGATCACCGATCTCCACGTCGCGCGGCGCAGTCGCCTGGGCGTTCACGGCGAGCGTTCGCTGCGGAAGCAGACCGGCCTCGCCCCCGTTCTCGCACCAGACGATCGTCGGCCCGCTCGATCCGGCCCCGACCGCGACGAGATCGTTGTCGCCGTCTCCGTCGACGTCTCCCGCTGCGAGGTTGGTCATCGTCGGGAGAGGCCCGGCGATCCCGATCTCGGTGCCGAACTCCTGCGCGAGGCCAGAGGAAGGGAGCGCCGCGGCCGCGAGAATCCAGGCCGCTCGAGCAGTGAGGGTCGAGTTGTTCATGACGAGTCGAGGACTCGAGGCAGTCGTGCGCCAGGGAAGGGAGATGGCTTGGACGGCGCGGTTCCAGTCGGGACCGTACACCGGACCGAGCGGATTCGATACGGAGTCGTGCGTGGAGACGACTCCGTACCGGTCATTCGAGACGGTCGATCAGGGCCTGGACGCGCTCAGCGAATGCGATCTGCGTCGAGTCGGTCTGCTGTGGGAGTCCCGTCACCGGGTCCGTCTCCGCGACCAGGCTTCTGTAGCCCGTCGGATCGTCGCCCATTCGTCGCAGGAGAGGAAGCGCTCGCGACGTGCCGTGGCGTTCGAGCAGGTCGTAGCTGAGGACCTTCAGGATCCAGAGGATCTGCGCCGGGTCTTCGTCCTCGTCGAGCATCGCTTCGAGGTTGGAGAGGACGGAGCCCTCGATGTCTTCCAATCCGCTCAACGTCTCGAGGAAGACCGAGTACTCGGCGGCCGTGTAGACCGACTTTCCCGCCATGAACCGATAGACCGCATCGACGAGGCCCTGATCGCCCATCCGTTCCTTGCAGGTCGCCACGACGCCCTCGCGGTCCGCCGAGCGGCCCATCGAGAGCAAGCGCACGAAGAACTCGTCGACCTCGGCGCCCGGCTGATCTCGAAGGCGTAGACGGGCCTCCTTCAGCACCCGGTCGGGGGGTCGCGCGGCGCCTGCGTTCGGCTGCAGCGAAGCGTCGATCCGTGCGTTGAGCGATCGTGCAACGGCCTCGGGCTCGTCATCGCTCCGCCGGCTGACAGCGACGTACTGCATCGGCCACGCGGCGGACTCGTCCAGCCCGGATCTCGCGAGCGCCCCTCCGTCCTCGCCCAGCGACTCGACGAGCTGTACCGCCGTCGTCAGCCGAGCTTCGAGACGCTTCGCGTCGACGGGGTCTTCGAGGTGCTCGAATCCCTCGAGGGGATCGTTGCCCGTTTGCCGCCCCTCGGAGCTCACGTAGTCGGTGATCCAGGACGCCATGGCACTTCGACCCGCCTGCGTCTCCAGGTCGGCGAGCTCGAGCAGGACCTTCACCCCTGCGAGGTACGCCGGCTCTTCCTCGTGACTCTCGAAGCTCCAATACCCCAGGGCGAGCAGACGGTCCGAGGGGATGGACCGCAGCCTCTGAACGACCTCGACCGGATCTCGCTCGATCCCGAAGCGCGCCAGCGCGATGCCCTCCGCCGCAGCCGCCCTTCCCGTCGTGTGCGCACGAACGACGTCCAACCACGGTTCGTACTGCGCCCAGCCCACGGGCTTTCGATCACGCTCGGTCAGGAAGTTCCCCTCCTTGTCGAAGAACCGATCGAACAGAGCGACCGTGCCACCGAGGTGCTCGGGATGCTGCCCCTCCACGGTCCGCTCCGCCGCGGCGCCAAACGGTTGATCGGACGCAGGCATTCCCACGTCGAGGTGCTCGAGCATGCGCGGGAAGCGACCTCGAATGGCAACTTCGACGAACCGGCGCACGGTGCTGTCGTGCAGCTTGACACCGAACGACTCGAACTCGTCGAGCAGCGTCGCGGCGGTCCGCGACAGCTCTTCTCCCGGGTCCTCCGTCGGCGGAACACGAGCCGCAAGCTGCCCGAGACGTGCGAGCAGCGGCCCGGCCCCGCTCCGGTAGTCGGTCCGATAGCCGTCGATCCACTCGCGAGCCGCGGGGTGTCCCTCTCGTCGAGCGAGGACCGCGATGTTGCCTGCCATCCGAGGCGTGATGCGCTCTTCGATCTTCCGCACGGCGAAGATCGCGTCGGCCGCGGCAAGGAACCTCTCCGAGCGGCTCACGCTCTCGCTCTCCAGGAACTCCTGGAACTCGAGGATGAGGTTCCTGCGAACGATCTCGTCACCGCCGAAGATCTTCTCCTCGTACACGTCCATCAGTGCGTCGAACTCCTCGCTCGCCGGGTCGAGGGCGAGCCGGCGCGAGTAGCTCTCGGGCCAAGAGCTCGAGTCGCCGCAGCCGAGGAGTGGCAGGAGCAGCGTGACGTGGAACCAGAGTTGGACGCGGAGAGTAGGCGACGAGCGCGGAGCCATCGACATCACGAGTGACCTCCAGGCAGGGGCAGCGGTAGGCAGGATCGACCGGGGGTTCGCCATTCTGCGCCGACTGGGGCTCGGACGTCGAATCTCGATACGGTGTCGCACACCGGTACGCAGATCAACGTCGCAGAAGTGCCAGGCACGCTGCCGTCGGCGCGGGCGCCGATCAGCGGCCGAGGGAGGCTTCGATCGCCTCTCGCGCGACGGCAGCCGCCCGCTCCGCGTACTCGGAGTCGGATCCCACGAGTTCTCGATGAACGTGTCCGAGCCGGCGGGCTCGCGCCTCGGACTCACCCGACCGAAGCGCCACCTCACGCCACGACAGACCTGCGAGCTCGTAGCCGAGCCCGAACAGCGCGAGTTCGCGAGCTCGCTGCAGGCGTTGAGCGTCTTCGACGACCCAGAGTCCGCTACGCGACTCGTCGGCCTCGAGTGCCTCTCGGAGTGCGTCGAATGCGCAGACGGGCAGGCCAGGGCGATGGCCGTCGGCCAGCTGCGCCTTGCGCTCCATCCAGAGCCGGACCGAGCGAGGCGTCGTCGCGATGAGGTCGACGAGCGGTTCCTCGGTCGCTCGGCTCTTCTCCCTCTGCTCGACGAGATCGCAGAGATGCGCGCCATCGCGCGCCGTGAAGGCAGCGCGATAGACCGCCGGCGTGAATCTCTGCGCGTTCACCATCTCACATGCCTGCGCCTCGACCCAGCTTCGGTCGAGCCAGATGGGCGCCCGACGGCCGGCATAGAACCGGGCGCTCCCGAACTCGTACTCCGCAGCGCGAGTGACGACTCGCGCCCGAACGGGGTTGTGATCGATGTAGCGCACGAGGGTGCGGCAGTACCACTCATCCTCGACGGGCCTGGAGAAGAACCTCCCGCGCACCAGCGCTCCATCTCGCTTGCGACGACGGTTGAATCGCCGCGAATGAGCGTTCTGCGCCAGGCGAAACGCCTCGCTCATCTCGCCTCGCGGACTTCGAATCAGAAAGTGAAAATGCGTCGTGAGAACGCAGAACGAGTGGACCTCGATCTGCCCCTCCCGCACCGCGCGCGCGATGCGCGACAGGAAGAACCTGATGTCGTCGCGCGTCTCGAAGAGCGGGCGCTTCGCGATCCCGCGATTGACGACGTGGTGCCAGCTTCCCGGTTCATCCCTTCGCGGTCGTCTCGGCATACTCCGAGGACGGCGGGCAGCCTGCGAAGTTGCGGCCGGTGTGCGGTACTTTTGCGAAGCTGACCAGCGGTACGGTGTGCGACACCGTATCGCCGTATCGGATGTCAGCCCGCCAGCAGCATTCGGAGCGCGGCGCCGACAGCCGCCACGACGACGACCCAGCGGATCCAGCGGCTGGCGCCTTCCCGCACCGCGAGGCGAGAGGCGGTGAAGGCTCCGCCCATGCTGCCCGCGGCGAGGACGAGTCCGGCCGTCCAGTGGACCTGGTCCGCGCGCGCGAAGAGGAGCAGTACGGCGGGGGCATAGCAGAGGATCAGGAGCACCTTCGCCGCGTTGCCGCGCACGAGGTCGAACCCCATGCCGAGCACGAGTCCGGCGAGAAGGGGGAACCCGACACCCGCCTGGACGAAGCCGCCGTAGAGGCCGATCCCGACGAAGGAGAGCGTCCGCCACGGGCCTCGGAGTCGCACCTTTCCACCGGACGTCCACTTCCCCGGATCGACGAGGGCCGAAAGCGCGACGAGCACGACCGCGATCGCAAATGCGCGCCGCATCGCGGCCGATGAGACCTCGGTCGCGGCCCACGCTCCCGCCACGGCGCCGAGAACGATCGGCGCGATCAGAGGACGGACATCGCGCCAGGGCACGGCACCGCCGCGCGCGTAGCCACGAAGCCCGACGATGTTCTGGAACAGAACGGCCACGCGCAGCGTGCCGTTGGCGACGCCGGGCCCCGCGATCTCCGTCAGCAGCGGAATCGTAAGAACGGAACCGCCGCCCGCGACCGTGTTCACGAACCCCGCCGCCAGTCCGGCAGCGAGCACGGTCACGATCTCGAGCGTCGTCACGGGTGAGGAAAGACCGGAACGGGAGACGGGGCGGGGAACGCCCCACACTCTCCCGAACCAGGCGCCCCGCCGAAGAGCGTTTCTCGGAATCGCCCTCCGTCAGTCGGAGGCGCCTTTCGAGGCTCCCGACTTCGAGCCGCCCTTGCCCTTCTTCCCGATCGCCTCGAGCGTCTCCTTCTGCTCGAGCCACGGGATGCCGTCCGAGATCCACTCGGGTGCCTCGGCTCCGGTCAGGTGCGTGTCGAACCACTCGCGCACGCGATGGTGGTAGTCGACCTGGTTCGGCTTCTTTCGCAGGCCGTGGTTCTCGCCGGGGTAGACGAGCATCACGAACGGGCGCTGCGCGAGACGCGCGGCGTTGTACATCTCGATTCCCTGCTGCCAGTCGACGGCGCCGTCCTCGTCGCCGAATGCCACGAGCAGCGGTGTCTCCAGCTCGTCGATCGAGAAGATCGGCGAGTTCGCGATGTACGTGTCGACGTCGTCCCAGAAGGGTCGGTCCATTCGGCCCTGGCTCTCGTGGAAGATCCACGCGTCCGTCTGGCCCGAGTTCCAGTAGATGCTCATCGACATGCTCATCATGTTCGTGAGCGGAGCGCCCGCGACGCCGGCGGCGAACAGGTCGGTCTGGGTGACGATGAACGCCGTCTGGTACGCGCCCCAGCTGTGCCCGACGAGGCCGACGCGATCGCGGTCGATCTTGCCGGTCTCGAGCACCTTTCGAACCGCCGGGATCACGCACTCGACCGCCGAGAGGCCGGGGTTCTGCGGCCTGTAGACGATGTCGGGCTGGAACACGAAGTAGCCGCCCTGGGTGAAGACCGACGTGTTGTACGGACTGCGCTCGGACGGCGCGGTGTACTGGTGCAGCGACTGCGACCGCATCTCGTAGATGTAGACGATCATCGGGTACGTCTTCTCCGGGTCGTAGTCGGCCGGGTAGAAGAGCGCGCCCTGCAGCGCCTGTCCGTGAGCGTTCTCGTAGTCGACGAGCTCGGCGTGGCCCCACAGGAACTTGTCGGCGAACGCGTTCGTCTCGCTGACCTGCTTGGCATCGGCGAGTCGCGGGCCGCCCACGAACACGTCCGGTGAGTCGTCGAAACGCTCGGCGACGAAGGCGAGAACGTCGGCGTCCTCGGCGCGGCGCAGGCCCGAGAGGCTCGCGTGCTGCCAGACGAGCTGCTCGACCGGACGGCCGGGCTTTAGATGACCGTACCCCGACTCCTTCGTACGGTCGCCGTACAGGGAGACGTAGAAGCCCTTCTCGGGATCGATGAACTCCTCGTCGTCCCGGTCGGCTGCAACGACGACGCGGCGATGCTGCACCGCATCCTCGGCCCCGTCGGTCAAGCGCTCGGCGTCGCCGCCCGCGACCGGGATCGACCAGATGTCGTACCGGTCGTACATCAGCACGCGGTCGCCTCGCTCGGTCCAGCCCGCGACGCCGTACAGCGGCTTCTCGTCGGTCAGGCTCGAGTTCTCCTGGTTCACGAACTTCGCCTCGACGCCCTCGGTCAGGTTCGTGAGCGAGCGCTTCTTCGCGTCGTAGCACCAGACGTGGTCGTCGCGCACGACGAGGAACCGTCGGCCGGTCGGGTCGCCGGTGAGCGCGTACTTCACGCGTTCGAGGACCTTCTCGCGCTCGCCCGTCCGCACGTCGACGACGTACAGATTGGCGTGCGTCGCCGAGAACCGCTGCTCCTCTTCGTACGGGGTCTCGTCACGCCCGAGGGCAAGACGCTGTCCCTCGAGGAGCGTCACGCTCTCGACTTCGTCATCCTCGAGACGAACCAGCTCGCCGTCGTCGAGCCACAGCGCGGCGAGCCAGTTCTCACGATCGTCCGAGGACTGCGTGACCTTCTGACGCGGAACGATGTCGATGTCGCGTGCGTGCCAGATCTCGACGCCCGGAGCCTCGTCGAGGGACTCGCGCATCGTCTTGGGCGCGTCCTCCTCCGGCGCTTCGTCCCCTTCCGTCTCGGCGTCGTCTGCCGGCTCCGCCGGCGCTGCGTCCTCGCTGCCCTCGCTCTCGTCTCCCTCCTCTTCTTCTTCGTCGAGGCCCTCCGGTCGCGTCTCCCACTCCTTCAGTCCGAAGAAGAGCGCCTTGCCATCGTCCGACCAGCGGATCCCCGCAAGGTCGACGACGCGCAGGTCCTCGGGGAACGACTCGTCGTCGAGGTGGTCGTAGACCCGCGCGTCGGCGCCGCCGCGGTCCGCGAGACCGCGCCACGCCAAGACGACGAACGTCGTGTCCTCGTCCTCCTCGTGCTCGTGCTCGCGCATCACGGCGAGGTCGTCCGCGTCCTCGCGCCAGGTGAGTCCGACGTAGTCCGCCTCGTCGGAGTCGAGCGTACGCAGCGTGCCGCTCCCGGCATCGAAGACGCGCACCGCGTTGCCTGCCCGGTCAGGCGCGTCCACCGTCATCGCGAGCCACGCGCCGGTCTCGCTCCACGCGAACGAACCGACCCGACCGAAGTGCGTATCGAGCCCGCTCTCCAGCGCGCGAACGACGAGGTCCGCTCCGCTGTCGTCGCCCTTCGGCGCGTAGCGCCGCATCGCGAGGTGCGCGCCGTCGTCCGAGAATGCGAACGACGACACACCCTCGATCTCGACGCTCTCGCCGCGGACGAGGTCGAACAGTCCGAGGTCGTTCTCGACGGGCTTCTTCGACTTCGTGAGCGTTTCGCGCTCCGCGTCGGACTTTCCGATCGAGAACGCCAGCCACTTGCCGTCGCTGGAGAACGTCGGCCGGCTGCCCTCTTCGAACACCTCGGTCGAATCCGTCGCAACGACGCGGAGCCGAAGCTCGCTCGTCCCGTCGTTCCGCCGGACCGAGTAGGCGATCCAGCGACCGTCGGGTGAGAGCGTCCGAGAGCCGAGACGCTCCCACTGCCCCCAGTCCGCCGTGGTCGAAACGCGCGGTGCGGGCGGCTCAGGTTCGGCCTCGGGCTCCTGCGGAGCCTCCTCGGCGGGCGCGGCCTCGGGTGTGGCAGTCGCGGCGGGCGCGTCGTCCTGGGGAACGGGGGCGGCGACGAGAAGAGCGGAGAGAGCGAGGGGGAGCATGATCGAAAGAGGTGCGGG
>JBCCSK010000164.1:0-12540 GCA_039200205.1 Planctomycetota bacterium | reverse complement strand
GGGCGAGGTGACGTACCTCGACCGCCTGATCGACGGCTTCTTCGAGCGAGCGCCGCGCATGCGCACGGGCTGGACGGCGTTCACGTCCGACCACGGCGAGGCGCTCGGTGCGCACGGCATGTACTGGACGCACACGGGCCTCTACCCCGACACGCTGCGCGTGCCGCTGGTCCTCGCGGGTCCCGGCGTTCCCGAGGGACGCGTCGTCAAGGCGCCCGTCTCGAACACCGACGTCGCGCGGACGCTGCTCGAGGTCTCGGGCGTGATCGAGCCGGACGGCGCGGGCCCGTTCGATGACTTCGCGGGCCCGTTCGATGACTTCGCGGGCGCGTCGCTGCTCTCGCCGGAGATACTCGACGACGAGCGCAAGGAGCCGCGCTTCGTCATCGGCCAGAACGGCAACAGCGCGGCCGTCTTCCACGAGGGCTGGTACCTCCTCCTGCACATCGAGACCGTGAACTGGGGCAACCCTCCCGGCGCGGTCCGGCACTCGATCGAGCTCTACGACCTGAACGAGGACCCGGGCTTCACGACCGACGTCGCGGACGAGCACCCCGAACGCGCGCGCAGGCTGCGCCGCGCGCTCGTCGCCTGGCTCAACGACCTGCCACCGGACGGCATCCTCGCGGGCGCGATCCCCGGCGACCCGTCGGCGCGCGACGAGCTCGCGGCGCTCGGTTACGCAGTGAACGAGGCGAGCGCGATCGAGGGAACGCTGATCGACCCCGACTGCGACTGCGCGGAGTGTGAGGCGATGAGGTGACCGAGCGCGTTGACTCGCGTGGTTCTTCACGCGTCAGAGCTCGAGCCGCCACAGCTTCTGCCCGCTGACGAGATCGAAGGCCCGCACGTCGTAGCCGACCGCGTGGACGCCGATTCCCTCCAGGCCCGCGTCTGGTGTTGCGGCGCGCTCTGGCGCCTCCTCAGTGACGCTCCAGCGCTCGCCGTCGCGCGCGAATTCGAGTCTCGCGAGAGGCATGCCACCGCTCGCGTAGTTGTGAAAGAAGGCGTCCTCGCCCGGCACCCAGGTGATCGTTCGAGGCTCGCCCATGCGTCCGCCATGCCACTGTCCCACGCCGAGGAAGTCGCCCGTGCGTGCGTCCAGGACGGCGCCGTACGACGTCTCGGCGGTCGTGCATGCGAGCCGTCGATCGTCGGGCGAATACGCGATGCCCGCGACGGACACCTTCTCCGACGGCAGTAGCGGGAAGTCCATGGACTCTCCGTCGATCTCACCCGTCCAGAGAAGCTCTCCGCTCGCCGCGTCGAACGTCTGGACGCGTACGGGGCAGCCGCCGACCGACACGCGTTCGCCCTTCGCGTCGAGCGCGATCGAGCGTGGGCTCTCGATCTCGAAGGCGTACGTCGCATCGAGCCGCTGTCCGTTCCTGGCGTTCATGACGACGGGCCCGTCGGAGGTCAGCGCGGCGAGACGCGCTCCGTTCCTGCTCCATGCGAGCGGCGCGTCGAACCAGGTTCCGCCCAGCGACTCGACCGACGCGAGCTCGTTCCCCTCCAGGTCGAGCAGGACCGCCCCTCCCTCCGCGACGCCGACGGCCAGTCGCTGCCCTGTGGACGAGAATGCGAGGAACGCGCCGAAGCGATGTCCTCGTTCGCCGGCACCCGACTCGGACGCATCGACGTGCGCGACCTGCTTCACCCCGTCGTCTCCGCGCCAGCGCCAAAGGTGAACGTCGCCGTCACGGTCGAGGATCGCGACGACGTCGCCGCCGGGAGCGACGTCGACCGCCCACGCTCCCGCGTGGGGGAGTGGCTCCGGCCGATCTGCGCACGGCCCGCCCGTCCGCGCTTGGACCATGCGGAGCGTCCCGTCGCTCGCGGCGATCACGACCACGTCGGCGGCTTCGGCTGCCGCGACGTCAACTGCCCAGGCCTTGTCCTGTTCCTCCTGCGCTCCGTCGACTCCCGTCGATGCGTCGAGTGACCCGAGAAGGAACGGTGCGAGGAAGAAGGCGTGCATGGGGGATCGGACGTTAGGTGCGGAACGCGGCGGACGACTGGGTCAGTCCGACCTTCCCTCCATCGCCAATTCGTCACTGCAATCGGCCCCGTCGGCCCCTCACTCGCGGCGTCGCAACTCCGGCGCCCAGATCACGGTCCGATCGACTGGAATGACGATGTCTTCCTCGACCGTGAACCAGCCAGGCCCGCGGAGGCGGACGCGCGCGTGACCCGTGGGCGCCGGCACCGCGTTCTCGACCTGGAGTGCCATGAGCTCCTCGACAAGATCATCCCGAAGCCACGGGATGCGCGTGAGCTTGGTCCAGAGGCCGGAGTGGCGCTCGAGGCTCTCGAGCTCGGGCGGCTCGGCGTCCCCGATGTCGACGTGCAACTTACCTGAGCGTCGGATCCGGACGGAAACGTCGACGCGCTCGCCGGGACGGATCTCGACAGACGGGATGGCCGGGACCGCGTGGTAGAGGCGCCCGTGCATCGGGACGAGTCGGTAACGACCGGGGACGAGGGTCATGGACACAGCGCCTCCGGCGGACGATGGCGACCTTCGAGTTTCGATCGATTGCGTGGGTTGGAGGACTCCGGCATTCACCGGCACGTCGTCCATCTCCGGGAACGCCTGCACGGCGTCGGTCTTCCCGAAGCCCCTCACCTCTTGCCGCTCGAACCAGCCCGCGCCGGCCGCCTCCGCTCGATCCACGGACGTCACGACGACATTGACCAAGTAGAGTCCCACTGGCGGGTCGACTGCGATCAGACGCAGCGTCCCCCGTGGTTCATCGATGACCTCGAGGGGGACCCGGACGACTCCCGGACTCTCCGAAGCCGGGACGCGAGCGACAAGCGGAGTGCCGTCCTTTGCGCGCACTGCAAAGCGAAAGTCGCGGTCGCCCCACAGCCGGATCCACCCGATGCCGTCGTCGAACTGCACCACGCTTTCAAAGTACCTGTAGCTCTGGTCCTCTGGGTCGATGGCCTCGACCCGGACGACGGATTGGAAGAGCTGCGAGGGCCGCGTGGACTCCGGCCATTCCAGCGCAGCCTCACGGCCGTCGACGCGCAGGACCACGCCGCTCGACGGGGCGAGCACGTCCACCTTCCGCGCGCTCGGCTGATGGCTCCAGCGCTCCAGCTCGACGTCGTAGAGGCCCGCTTCCAACGGGCCGAGATCGAAGCGGCCTTCCTCGTCGAGCGTCGTCGACGCTCGCAAGTGCTGGTCCCCGGCGTCGACGGCCCGCACGCGGCCGAACGGCACCGGCGTGCCGTTCGTGAACACCGCGCGTCCTCGGATCGAGTGCTTCCGACCAGCGCGCACGATGCGCGCCGGCGGTGGTTCGATCCGACTGAGCCGACTCTTGCTCGGCCTGCTCGATCGCGGAGCTTCGATCTCGACCGACGTCCGAACGGCCGGCGGCGATGGACGGGGTTCGACGGCCTCGTGCTTCGGTTCGGACGAGGGAACGGCGCGAGAGACCGCGACCTCGGTCCGCTCGTCCTCGGACCGCATGGCGAGCCAGCCGAGTGCTGCGACGGCGACCGCGACGCTTGCGGCCACGAGCAGCTTGGCTCCGGAGGTACGGGCTCCCATCGAAGGCCAAGGTGCCCCAGTTGGGCGATTTCGTCGAGCGGGTTGCGCCCTATGCGGTTCTTGCCGCGAGCCGGTCCATGCGCGAGCGAACGATCCGTGTCCTCTCCGCTGCGATTGGCCGATCGAAGTAGCCGACGAGCGCGTCCATGAAGAGCGCGTCGTCGAGGAGGAGTCCGACCCCGCGAGCGACCGCGGCCTGCAGGTCGGCGCCGGACGCCCGGACCTCCTGCTCCAGCTCGGGCCGGCCGTCGACGAGCAGCACGACGTCCTCGGCGTCGTGGCTCGTCACCGGGTCGTCCGCGCCGCGCGACTCGAACGCCGCGAGCTTGCACCCGAGGAAGTGGGGGCCGTCGACGTGGCGCACCTGCGCGCCCCCGGGGAGAGCCGTGACGCGACTCTCGGCGACCGCCTCCGCGTACCAGGGATTCGTGAAGCCGAGGAAGTCGCCGACCGGCATCACGTCGACGCACACGCGTCCGTTCCACCAGCGGCAGATCGGATCGTCGCCGCCGCGCTGCGTGAACCCGCGCTCGCGCAGGCGCGCCTCGAATGCCTGCAGCTCGGCGTACTGGATCGCGTCGAGCACGAGGTCGACGTCGATCGTCGGCCGGATCGGCGCCGTGCCTCCGTCGGTGATCAGGAGACCCGTCGCGCAGCCGCCGACGAGGACGAGCTCGTCAGCGAGCGGTCCGAGGCTCGTGACCGCTTCCTCGAGACGCGCGAGGTTCGGGTCGTCCGCCTCAGCCATCTGCGATCCTCGCCCGGAGCTCCTTCATGGCGAGCTCGCGCTCGCGGGCGCGTCCGACGCGCACGGCGTCGACGAGGCTGAGCGTCTCGTGGAGCGCGGCGTCACGGCGGGCCGCGCCGGGAACGGACGGGTAGAGCGGCTCGAGCGCCTGGCCGCGATCGTCCCCCTCCGCGTCCGGCCAGACGAGAGCGTCGCCCGCGGACACCGCCACGAGGCCATCGAGCGGCGGCGCCGAATAGGCCGTGGGCACGCCGCGCGTCGTCGCGCCGGGCTGGGCGTAGAACGCGTACCGGACCCCGTGCCCGATGAACTCGAGGAGGGCGCTGCGGACGGCCGCCGGCTTCGCGGACCGTCCCTCGCCCGCCGCGAGGAGCCCCGCGTCGACGGCCCGCCGCGCCGCCTCGTTCGCCTCGGAGTCGCTCATGCCGAGCCCGCTCGCCAGGCGGGAGTAGGTCCAACCGCCGTCCCGGAAGGCCGGGAGGGCGATCTGGAGGGCGACGAGGAGGTCCTGGGGTTTCAGCGGCATCGTGATTCGCGGTTCGCGAACGGCGAATGGGGGCTCCGAGCGCTCACGACGCCCGTGCGACGGACATCATCGGTACCAATCCGCCATTCGCGAATGGCGAATGGCCGGAAAGGCCGCGCTCCCGCCTGGGGACGCATCGAACCCCGCCCCGTTCGCGGGGCGAGCCCTACGAAGTCGCCGCGACCTTGTGCTGCTCCGCCGTCTCCGGCTGGAGCTGCGCGTAGTCCTCGGACAGGTCCTCCTGGGTCTGTCCGGTGGCTCGCACGTAGAGGTCGAACAGCTTCTGCTCGACCGGGAAGCCGTACACGCCGCGCTGGAGGCGGCGGCCCGCGATGCGGCTGAGGGCCCTGCGCATCCACATCGGGCCCTCCTGCACGTGCATGTCGTAGATCGCCGCCGTGTTGTTGTAGCGGGCCCACGTGTGCCGGATCGGCTCGGGCAGCGGCGTGTTCTGCGAGTTGTACTTGTACTCGAAGCAGTTGCCCCACTCCTCGAAGTTGGTGGGGGCCTCGTAGCCGAGCTTGACCGCGTGGTCGAAGTCCTCGGTGCCCGGGATCGGTCGGAACGGATACACGTCCGAGCCGGCCTCGGGATAGAGGTACTTGAGGTGCGCGGCGGCCTTGAGCGTCGCGGCCATCGACTCCTCGGTCTCACCGGGGTAGCCGATGATCCAGAAGGTGCCCGGCACGATGTTGCGCTTGACGAGCTCGCCGACGGCGATCGGGATGTTGTCGATCCCGATGTGCTTCTTGATCCGCTCCTGCATGTCCTTGGTGCCGGTCTCGGCGCCCAGCCACAGCAGGTGGCACTTGGAGTCCTCGAGCAGGTCGAGGGTCGACTCCTTGTACCGCATGATCGTTTCGATCTCGATCGTGCCGTTCCAGTGGATCGGCACGCCGAGCTCGACGAGGTGCTCGCAGAACTCCTTCGTGCGCTTCTCGGCGACGCCGAAGTTCGCGTCCTGGAAGCGCAGGACGTCGAAGCCGAAGCGCTCCTGGAGCTCGGCGACCTCTTCGGCGAGCTCTTTGCCGGGAATCGCCTTCCAGCGGCGTCCGGTGAGCTTGGGCGAGCAGCAGAACGTGCACGGCTCCGGGCAGCCGAAGCTGGAGAACATGCTGAAGCCCTTCGGCGGGTTGTCCGGCGTCCAGTGCCCCGGGAGGGGGAAGCGGTGCCGGACCTTCATGTTCCCCGACGGCGCGAGCTGGAGATCGACGTAGCGGTCGTACTCCAGGAGGTGCCACGGCACGGGCTCGAACTTCTCGAAGCCGACGACCGCGCGATGGGGGGTGTAGAACGGCTTGCCGTCCTTCGACACCACGAGTCCAGGCACGTTCTCAAGGCTCTCGCCGCACGCGACCGCATTCACGACGTCGCGGAAGGTGAGCTCTCCTTGCCCGATGCCGACGGCGTCCGCGATGCCCTGCTCGATGTACATCTCCGGCGTGACGCTCGGGAACCAGCCGCCCCAGACGATCGGCAGGTTCGGGTGCTTCTCGCGCACCATCTTGGCGGCGAGGTAACCGTCGTAGACCTGGTAGCCGAGGATGCACGACGAGGCGAAGAGCAGAGCGCCCTCGCACGCCTCGTCGATCTTGCGCATGTAGTCCGGCTCGATCATCGCGTCGATCATCACGACCTCGTAGCCATCGGCGACGGGCCCTGAGGCGATCTGCAGAAGCTCGAGCGGGAGGAGATCGGCGCTGAACCTCTCCCCACGCGCCGGGTCGGCCCGGTGGGGGAGGAAGAGGACGATCTTGTTCTTGCGCTGGATCATGGGAAGGGGAGCAGGTTCGGCCGGAGGGCTGGCAGGACCCCCGATCGGCTCCGATTGGCGTGGCAGTGAATTCGGTCAGGCGCCCGGGCGCGAGTAAACGGGCGCGCTCGTCGTGACTCCGACGGTCTGGTCGAGCCCGGGCGCGGCGACCTCCTGGGCCGCCTGACCGAGCCGGTCCTCCTTGGTCTGCCGCGTCAGCTTGACGTAGGCGTGGAAGGCCTTGTGTTCGATCGGGAAGCCGTAGTTGCCCGACTTGAGGCGCCATCCCGAGATCTTCCGCAGTGCCCCGCGGAACCACTCGGCGCCCTCCATTGCGAGACCGTCGTAGAAGGTCGACGCGACGCCGTAGCGCTTCCAGGTCCGGAGGACGTCCTCGGGGATCTGGATGTCGTCGAACTCCTCGCGGTACTCCAGGCAGCCGCCCCACTCCTCGAGCGTGCGCGGCGGCTGGTAGCCGAGGCGCACGGCCTTGTCGAAGTCCTCGGTGCCCGGGATCGGGCGGAACGGGAAGACGTCCGACGCGGCGCGGGGGAACTTCAGCTTCATCTCCGCCGCGCGGCGGAGCGTGGCGAACATCGACTCCTCGGTCTCACCGGGGTACCCGATGATCCACGAGCAGCCGGTCGTGATCCCGCGCTCATACATCGCGCGCAGGCTCGTCTCGAAGTGGCCCGTGTCGATGTTCTTCTTGATGACGGCCTGCTGCTCGGCCGAGCCCGCCTCGGCGCCGAGGCTGACCATGTGGCACTTCGAGTCCTTGAGCTTGTCGAGGGACGCCTCCTTGTAGCGCGCGATCGTCTCGATCTCGTAGCAGCCCGACCACCAGAACGGAGCGCCGTGCTCGATCAGGGTCTCGGTGAACTCGTTCGAGCGCTTCTCCGCGACGCCGAAGTTCGCGTCCTGGAAGCGCATCACGTTGAAGTCGAAGCGCTCGTGCAGCTCGAGGAGGTCCTCCGCGAGCTCCTTGCCCGGCATCGCCTTCCAGCGCCGGCCGGTCACCATCGGCGAGCAGCAGAACGTGCAGGGCTCGGGGCAGCCGAAGCTGGAGAAGTAGCTGAACCCGCGCACCGGCGTTCCGGCGGGCATGTCCCAAGGGTCCGGGTACTTGTGCCGCATCTTCCACGGCCCCGGGTTCTGCTGGCGCTCGACGTACTCCTCGAAGTCGATCAGGTGCCACGGCGCCTTCGGGAACTTGTCGAACCCGACGACGGGGCGGTGGTCGGTGTAGTGGGGCTTGCCGTCGCGCTCGACGAGGAGGCCCGGCACGGTCGCCAGGTCCTCGCCCGCGTCGATCGCCTGGACGATGTCGCGGAACGTCAGCTCGCCCTGGCCGAGGCCAACCGCGTCGGCGATGCCCTCGTCGAAGTAGAGCTCGGGCGCGACGCTCGGGAACCAGCCGCCCCAGACGATCGGGAGGTCGGGGTAGCGCTGGCGGATCGCTTTCGCGACGCGCGCGCCGTGGGCGACCTGGAAGCCGAGGATGCACGAGGACGCGAACAGCATCGCGCCGTCGCACGCCTCCATCACTCGATCCATGTAGTCGTCGTGCACCATCGCGTCGATGAGCACGACCTCGTAGCCCTCTTCGACGGGCCAGGCCGCGATCTGCAGGAGCTCGAGCGGGAGCAGGTCGGCAGCGACGCGCACGCCCTCGTCCGGGTCGGCCCGGAGGGGCATGAACAGCACGATGCGTTTCTTGCGCTGGATCATGGGTCGATGGAGAGCGGCAGGTTCGATGCGGTCGGGCTCGACGCGATCCTTCTGGACCCATCTCGACCTGAGTGGAGGGGCGAATCGAGTCCTCCTCTCCGCCCCCGCGCATCCGCGCTCCGCCGTGCCTCAAAGGGTACCCGACCCCCCGTGATGCGGGGCCGCGAGAACGGGGCTCGGACCGCCGCTCCGCGGCGATCTGAAGAAGCCCTGAAGCGCTCTTGTCCCGGTCGGAGACGTCAGGCGCAGAAAGGCGCTGGATCGTCGCAGCGGACCTCTGGGTCCGCTTGATCGGGGCTCAATAATTCTCCTCGACCCAAGCCCGCCAGGCGCGATCGAACTGGCCGTAGGTCATGCCGAGCAGGTCCTTGAACGCCGCCCGCTGCGCCTCCGGGAGCTCGCGACCGTCGTCGATGTTCTCCTCGTTCTTCAGGCCCGAGATCCGGGCGAAGTACGCCGGCAGGAACTCCGGGTGGGCGCGCGTGAGGAAGTCGACGATCGACCACGTCGCGTAGTGGTGCTCACGCTTCAGCTCGGCGAACGTCCGCATGTTCACCAGCGAGGCGAACGAGGGCGCGTCGCCGCTCCGCACGAGCTTGAGCGTCGGGTCCTCCCAGTCCGACTTGCGGATCATCTCCGCGGTCGAACCCTCGGACGAGTTGAACGTGTTGAAGCGCGGGTTGATCTTGCGCTCGAACCAGTGAGCGGTCCCCTCGCAGGCCCAGATCGGCTTGTCGTAGGAGTAGTGCTCGTAGCCGTTCAGGAGCAGGTAGGTGACGTTGAACACGACGTGCCCGTGCAGGGCCTCGTCGACGTCGAGCCGGCCCTGGTCCGTGTGCACGATGAGGCTCGTCGACTCGCGCTCGATCACGTTCCAGCGCTGGGTGAGTTTCGTCGTCAGGCCGAGCTTCGCCCGCAGGTAGTCCTTGGCGGCGCCCTCGGAGGGCAGCAGCAGGACCTCGAACTTCCCGAGCTGGCCGAGGTACGGGCCGATGCCCCTGTAGGGCGTGCCGGGGATCCACAGCGCCTTGTTGTCCGCGAACGTCTCGTCGGTGACGCCGAGGAACTCCTGCACGTCCTCGTAGTGGTCCTCCAGACGCATCGCGTACAGGTGCGCTCGCAGCCAGGGGTCGAGCACCCGCGTCTTCGGATTCACGTCCGGGAAGACCTCGACGAGCCGCTCGAGCTCGGCTCGGATCTTGTCGCGTTCGTCGCCGGTGACCTTGACCTTGGGGAGCGCGACGCCGATCTCGAAGTGCTCGGTCTCGATCCAGCGCAGGTCGAGGTACGGCAGGAACTCGTTGACCTCGGCCGTCGTGTCGGGCGCGGGGCCGAACTCGAAGCCGCCCATCGACACGTAGCCGGCCGCCTCCAGGAGCTCCGGCTGGCCCCCGCGCGTGTAGGGATCGTTCGCCGGATCCCAGCGCGGCTTGGACTTGTCGAGCGGCTTCTGCGCGAGCGCCGGGAGGGCGAGCGCACATGCCGCGACCAGCGCGGCGGCCCGTGCGCGCGTCGGGTGATCGCTCACAGCCGCGCCTTCCATTTGCCAGCGCGCTCGATCGCATCGAACGTCGAGATCTTCTCCAGCGGCGGGTCGCCGTCGACGAGCATCCTCAGCGCGTTGATCGCCGCGACGAGCACCTGGTTCGCCTCGTCGTCGAGCGACGGTGCGACCGTCGACGCGTCCTCGCTTCCCCCGACGCGGGCGAGCAGCATGAGCGCCGCCACGTGCTGCTGCCGCCCCTTCGCGCCCGCCTCACGGGCGCTCGCGAGCTCCCGCACGACCGCGTCGCGCACGTCGGTCCCGCTCGCGGACGCGTGCGTCGCCGCCGGCGAGAGGGTGTCCTTCCACTCGGTCCAGGGCTCCGGCTGGGCCAGGGCGAGCACGCGGTCGAGGCCCGTCTGCGAGCCCGTCGACGTGCAGAGCACCGCGGCCAGGTCGAGGTCGAGCGGGTCGACCTCGCTTCCCTTCTTCGGGTCCGCGGCGCGCTCCGCGAGCGCGTCGTAGCGGGCCTCGGCGACCTCGCGCAGCCCGGGGTCGCCGAGGACGGCGACGCGTCGGACGGCGAACCGCTGCACAGCCTCGACGCGGTCGTCGAAGTGCTCGGCCAGGAGCCGCGTGTGGGCCGGTGAAGTCACCGCGTCCAGGGCGGTCGTGAGCCGCTCCTGGGTCGCCTCGTCGCGCTCCTTCCCGAGCCACTTCAGGAGGATCGGCGCGGCGCACGCGCCCGCGGCCTCGACGTCGGCGTGCCCGCCGGCCTCCATCTCGGGGTTGTGCGCCTTGCGGAGCCTCGCGACCGCTCGCTTCACCGCCGGAGCGTCGGCGCACTCGGGCCAGGCGCTCAGGCGCTCGACGCCGGCCGTCGACGGACTGGCCTGGACGACCGGGAGGGCCGGGGCGAGGGCGAGGAGGAGGGTGATCATCGCTCGGCGTCGTATCCGTAGAGGTGGATGGGAGGGACCAGGGCCTCCCAGTCGGGATCGACGACCTCGATCGTGAGTTCGTCGAGCGCCTGACGAAGGAGCTCCTGGGCGCCCTCGCGGGGAATGTAGGGGACGTCGTAACGGACGATCGTCACCTCGGTCCGGGCCCCGTATTCGCCCGGCGGCGCGGCCGTCGCGATCAGCTTGAAGAACGTCCACGCTCCCGGGGTCTCCTGGAGCTGCGAGAACGTCATCGGCTCCATCGTGGTCGCGAGAGCCCAGGGCGCGAGGCCGACCTCGCGGAACGTCCCGGTCAGGACCATCGGCTCGGGCGCGTCCTCCGGCACCTCGCCGGTCTCACGGGCGGCGGACAGGAGGCGCTGCGCCTCCTGGAACGCGACCTCCCTCGCCCCGGGATCGAGCGCGGCGCCGGCTGCCGTCGGCAGCACGATGTTGGTGAGCACCTTGCGCCTGTGATCGCGCTCGACGAACTCCGGCTCGATGATCGCGACCGCGTCCACGTAGCGCTCGACGTCGGCGGCCGTGATCGGGTGGCCGCCCACGGCGAGGACGGTGCCTTCCGGATAGGTCGGCGCCGGGACCTCGGGTTCGGGCGAGGGGCCCGGGCCGCAGCCGGGAGCCCATGCGGCGAAGGCGATTCCCGCGAGGAGGGAGGCGGTGCGGAGCATGCGGGACCTACTCGACGTCGGATCCGTCGTTTCCGTTCCCGTCGCGGCGATCGAAGTGCGACAGGAACGGGACGACCTTGCGCTGGATGAACGCGTAGGTGGAGAGGACGTTCTCCTCCAGGGCCTCCAGCCCGCGGGAGGGCACGGCGGGGCCGAACGACCCCTGGACCTCGATGTAGAGCGACCGCGGGTCCTCGTTGTACGACTCGATCCGCAGTCCGAATGCGTTCTCCTCGTCGGCGTCCGGCCCGAAGCCGAGGCGGAGACCGAAGAGCTGCGGCGACCGCCCGAGAACGTCGATCTCGTCGCCGAAGCCGAACACGCGCTCGCGCAGGAACGCCCGCGTGTCGGTCTCCGTGCGCGGATTCACCAGCGAGCGGAACACGATCTGCTGGGCCGAGAAGACGGGGATGCCGCGCAGCGGCGCGGCGCGCTCCGCGATCTCACGGACGCGGGTCGCGAACGTCTCGTGCGTGAGGGTTCCCCTCTCTTCGCGAAACTGGATCCGATCCGCGAAGAAGGCCACCTGCGACGCGCCGCCCGGGGTGGCGACGGGGTTCGAGAGGACGGGGCCGAGCTGGCTCACCTGGAAGCCCGCGTAGGCGGGCTGCCCGTCCCCGAACATCTCGTTGTGGAGCTTCTGGATCGGGCGCGGATCCGGAGGAATCGCAGGGTGAAGCAGCTCGCACAGGAGCGCGATCGTGCGGGTGGGGTAGGACATAAGGGGGCCAAGAACCTAGCGGTTGGAACCGCCCAGGACACACCGTGGGCCCGTCCGCGGCCGCGCGACCGGGATTTGGACGGCACTTCCTGCTTTCCTCTCTCACTCGCGAGGGTGCCCCGTAAGCTCTTTCACCCGATTTCGGACGCGAGCCCCTCGCGCTCGCCCTCTTCCAGCCGCCTCAGCGCTTGCCGCCTCCGTGCCCGCAGCCTCCACGCCGGTCGTATGAAGACAAGCCTCCTCCTCCCTCTGTCGCTCCTCGCCTTCTCCGCCGTCTCCATGCCCGTGGCGACGTGCCAGGAGTCCGAGTTCGGTCAGCCGCTCGTCGTGAACGGTGAACGGATCTCGGACATGGCGATCAAGCGCTTCCTCGTCTACGGCCC
>JBCCSK010000163.1:0-12607 GCA_039200205.1 Planctomycetota bacterium | reverse complement strand
CGGCACTTTGCGCCCCGAGCCGTCCTCGACGGGGCCAGAGGCCCCGCCTCCGGTGACTCGGCGCGCAAAGCACCGCCAGCGAACGAGTTCGACGCACTGGACGTCGACTCTGGTGACGAGGTCGGGCTAGTCGTCGCTCCCGGCGACGTGATGGTCGAGCGCCTCCATCAGGCGCCTCGCGTGCGCGCCGGGCGGCATCCAGCCGAACGACGTGAACGTCGCCTCGCCGCGATCGTCGAAGAGCGCGTGACTCGGGACGCCATCCAGACCGATCGCCGCAGCGGTCTGGCCGGGGTCCATGTCGCGACAGATGCGGACGAGCGTGAACTCGCGGAGGAGGTCCGTCACCTCGGCGTCTCGGTCGTTGAGCCACTCGTACCGCTTGCACCACGGGCACCCATTGCTCATGAACTCGACCCAGAGCGGCCGCCCCTCGCGCTTCGCGACCTGCAGCGCCTCCTCCAGATCGCGGGCGTGGTACCAGGTCGGCGGGTCCGGGTCGACGGGCCGCGTCGGGTCGATCTCGTAGGACCCGAGGAACTCGGAGCGTCCCTCGTCGAACGTCTTGAAGAGCCGCTCGTTGTCCCGCGCCGCGCGCCGAGCGAGGAACTCGTGCCGCCCCTCCTCCATCGCGGCGACCTCCAGCGACAGCTCGCTTCCGAACGTCAGTCGCAGCGCCCGCGTGGGCGAGACGTAGGACGGCTCCGCGACCGGGTGCGAAGCGAAGTAGACGCTCGGGAGGGAGACGAACTCCCGCTGACGCGCGTCGAGCGCGAGCCACCGGTCGCCGGACGAGATCGTCCGATCGAGGTCGGCGTCGACGACGACGATGCGCCACGGCGCGTCGTCCACCGCGACGTCCACCTCGTGGTGGTAGTGCGTCAGCGCCGTGGCGCCGACGAGGTCGCCGTCGTCGTACAGCATGATCTCCAGCGGCAGACCGAGCTCGACGAGCGAGACGAATTCCAGCGAGGACCCGGGGGCTCGCCCGCCGAGCGTGAGCGTCTCCCGTGCGTCCTCCACGCCATCTCGATCGACGTCGACCCAGAGAGTGCCCCGGGCGTCGGAGTCGTCGGACGGACGCGGCCTCAGCACGAGCGAGATCGGTCCATCGGGCTGGGGCAGCTCGGTCGTCGCTCGTCCCGCGCGCTCACGGAACGGCTCGAGCCGCACCTGCGCGCTCGCCACGTGCCGGCGGCCCTCGCCCACGACGAGCCGGGGTTCGATGGGCAGAGCCTCGGCGGTCGACTCGGCAGGCAGAGCGAACGAGAAAGGGACCAGGAGAGAGAGAAGCATCGATCAATCGGGTCAGAGGGTGGCCTCGTTGAGCCGTCCTGGCTCGAGTCGAAGGGGCGCGCGACGCACGACGCGGCCGTCGTCCCAGAGGACGATTCGCACGACGTCGCAGCCGACCTCGAGAACGGGCGTGAAGCCGTCGACGATCGCAGCGCTCACGACCTCGCGTCGCCCGAGTCCGACGAGGCGCCAGACCGCGACGGTCTCCCCGAGCGCGTTCTCGAACGTCGCCGTGGACGCGGACGCGGCGTCGACGAGTCGGATCCGGAGTCGTGCTGCGCGGGCGAGGCTCTTCGTCTCGCCTTCGGGCCAGGCCTCGGCGGGAATCACCTGGCTGCGGACACCGGGGTGGTCGACGAAGAAGCTGACCCCGGTCGGCGGGACGTCCCGTAGGACGAAGCGGCCGTCGCGGTCCGCTTCGGCGCGGTCGCCGTACGTGGACGGACGCCAGGTCCGCTGGCCGTAGCCGAGTCCCCAGACCGAGACGGAAGCGCCTGCGAGCGGTCGACCCAGATCGTCGACGACGCGACCGGAGAACTCGCTCCGGAGCGAGCCGACCCGCAGCACGACGTCGTGCTCCCGGTCCGCCGCCAGGGGCGGCGTCACGATCCACAGAGCGGTGCGATCGTCGAACAGGCGCAGGCGGTAGGCGCGGTCGCGGCGCAGCCCTTCGACCTCGAACCGGCCCTCCTGGTCGGACCGGCCGAGGCTTACCGCCCCGCTGCCTCCGGCGGCGAGCGACTCCAGCTGGACCCCGGCGATCGCGTCGCCGCAGATCGTCGGATCCTCGATCAGCACCCGGGTCGCAGGCAGGCCGCGGCCCAACTCGTCGAGCACACGTCCCCGAAGAACCTGCGCGAACGACTCGACCTGGATCGGACCGACGTCGACGCGAATGGCGGTCGTCGAAGCCGGAACCGGCACCTCGAGACGAACGGGCTCGCGTCCGACTGCGACCGCCCAGAGGTCGGGTGCCGAACGCTCGACCGCGATCGAGAAGGACCCGTCGGCGGCCGTGGACGCGACGTGTCCGCGGTCGTCGACAACTCGCCCCTGGATCGACGCGCCGGAGCCGCCGACGAGCGCTCCCTCGACGATGAGGTCGCCCATCGGCGCCCAGACGATCTCGTCACCAACCTGCTCGAGCGGCCAGCGTCGCGTCGGGCCGCCTTCGACCTGGAGCACGAGCTCGGCTCCGTCGACGTCGGGCAACTCGTCCGCCGTCAGCAGGTCGCCTTCGTACCCGCAGGGCCAGTCCAACGCGTGGGCCCTGTCGAGGCCGAAGGGAAGGCGATCCGAGCTCTCCTCTCCCAGCACGACCCAGGCGCGAACGTCCGAGACCGCTCGCCCTTCGACGTCGACGAGTCGCACGGCCAGCGACCTCGCCGGCGCCATCATCACGACCGGCGTGCGGTCCGCTTCGCCCGGGCGCCAGACCGCCGCCACCGCCGTGACTCGACCGGCCGCGCGCGCCGCGAAGACCGACTCCTCGTTCGGGGCGAGCACGCGGGCGATTCCGCCCGCGTCCGTCCTTGCGTCGTCGACGGCCTCGGGGCCGAGCACGAGCCGGTCGGGGACCGCGGAGCGCGCCTCGAACTCGATGGCGTCGAGCCGCCGTCGCACGATCTGCGCCGCGACCTGCGGTAGGCCCTCCCAGTCGAGCACCTGAATCTCGACCGGACGGGCATCCGGCGCCGCGATGTCTCGGTCGGCGTCCGTTCCCTCTCGCCGCGCGGGCACGTCCGCGAGATCCAGCTCGTTCACGACGACCGGCGGCATGGCGGCACGCTCGATCCTCTCCGCATCGACCGCGTCCGTGCGCATGGCTGCGATAGCGATCCAGGCAACGAGCGCCGCACATGCGGTCGCGCCGACGAGGCCCGCTCCCAGCCCTGGACTCGCCGTCGACCTCGCCGCCGTGACCTTCGCGTCTGGCGGTCCCAGCGGAAGGAGTGCAGCCATCCAGCCCTCCCTGCCGCAGGGGTGCTCGGCGTCGAGGCGCTCGCGGAGGAGCTGGAGGCCCCGGTGGAGTCGCGTGTGCACGGTCCGCACCGGGAGATCGAGCTGCGCCGCGATGACGGTCGGCGACGCGTCCTCGTAGTAGCGGAGCAGCAGCGGCGTCCTGTACCTCTCGTCGAGCGAGCGCACGATCCGCAGCAGTCGCTGCTGGTCCTCGGCGCGAACGGCGAGTTCCTCCGGCGAGGGGAGAGCCTCTGCGCGCGCCCCTTCCGCCTCGTAGCCGATCCGCCTGCGACGGCTCCGACGGCTCTTCGCCGCGAGATTCCGAACCGTGCCGAACAACCACCGGCGGCGCTCCTCCGGGGCCGTCGGCGCTCCCTGGGTCGCCGCAATGAGCGCGCTCTGGGCGAGATCCCGGGCGTCGTGCACGTCCCCGACGAGCGCCAGCGCCAGCCTCTCCAGCCAGCGCAGGTCCTCGATCGTCGGCTCCCACTCGAAGCGCTCCATCACCCGGACATCCCCGCGACGCCGATCCGTACGTCAGCGAACTCCGAGTTTCTGACGTGGATCAGCCGATCACGCCGCCGTCCGAGCGCTGCACCGCGAGGACGGAGGACCGCGGGAGCCCCTCGCCGTCGGGCCAGCTTCCGCCGGGGTGCTGGATACCGACGAAGAGCGTCCGCCCGTCCGCCGACCAGGTGAGGCCGGTGATCTCGCAGCCCTTGGGGCCCGTCATGAAGCGGGCGATCTCGCCCGTCTCCGGGTCGCCGACGAGCATCTGGTTGTTGCCCATCCCGGCGAAGTCGCCTTCGTCGCTGTCGCTGCCGTCCGTCTGGATCCACAGCAGGCCACTTCGATCGAACGTCATCCCGTCCGGCGAGTTGAACATGTTGTCCCGCGTGACGTTGGGCGAACCCGCGTTGTCGTCGTCGTGAACGGCGGGGTTCCCGGCGACGACGTACAGATCCCACGCGAACGTCGTGGAGCCGTGGTCTTGCCGGTCCGGGCGCCAGCGCACGACCTGTCCGTAGCAGTTCCTCTCGCGCGGATTCACGGCGTCGACCGGCGTGGCGTCCCCTCCCGCGTTCGGCTTCACGCCCCGATTCGTGTTGTTCGTCAGGCTGCAGTAGGCCTCGGCGGCGCTCGGGTGGACCGCCACCCACTCGGGCCGATCCATGGTGGTCGCTCCGACGCGAGAGGCGGCCTCGCGCGCGAAGATCAGCATCTCACCCAGCTCCATTCCCGTCGTCTCGGGCGTGAGGGCCAGCCACGTGCCCAACCCGTCGTCGTCGAACTGCGCGGCGTAGAGAGTCCCCTCGTCGAGGAGCCCCTCCGTGGACTGACCTTCCACGTAGCGGGCATTCGACACGAACCGGTAGAGGAACTCGCCGCGCTCGTCGTCACCCATGTAGACGACGACGCGGCCGTCCCCCGCGAGCGCGCACTCCGCGTTCTCGTGCTTGAACCGACCGAGCCCCGTGTGCTTCTTCGGCGTGCTGTTCGGGTCGGTGGGATCGATCTCGACGACCCACCCGGCCCGATGCGGCTCGTTCGGGCTGCGACTCGTGTCGAAGCGCTCGTCCCACCGGTGGTAGTCGTAGCCGACGCCCTTCGCCCCGATGCCGTAGCGCCCGTAGCCGGCGGCGACGACCTCGTCGTACTGCGCGCCGGCCTCGGTCGAACCGAAGTACCCGTTGAAGTTCTCTTCGCAGGTGAGGTAGGTCCCCCACGGCGTCCGCCCCGAGCCGCAGTTCGCCATCGTGCCGAGCGTTCGCGTCCCCGTCGGATCCGCCGACGTCCTGAGCAGCGGATGCCCCGCAGCCGGACCGACGATCGCCATCGGCGTGTTGTGCGTGATGCGTCGATTGAAGGGGCTCTCCTTCACGACCCGCCAGCCGCGGTCGGTCTCCCGAACCTCGATCACCGAGACGCCCTGCAAGCTCTGGAGCTTCAGGACGTCCGCGGCACTCTGCGGCGTCCCGCCGGACTCCGGGAGGTTGCGCGCGGGGTTCGCGTACTCGTGGTTGACGGCGAGGAGCTGCCGGCCGCCGTGGACGAAGCTCTCCATGCCGTCGCAGTTCTCGCCGAAGACCCTGTCGGAGTCCTCGGCAGAGCCACCGCTGGCGTGATCGAACTCCTCGACGCCTTCGAAGATCGGATCGCCCCAGCGCACGAGCGGTGCAGGAGGATCGACGAAGCCCGCTGGAACGTGGACTCGGTCGTCGCCTCGCGCGGGAACCGGGGTGAAGGAGAGGCGGAGCGCCCCCTCGGCCCTTCGGGTGCGCTGGCCGCCCCCGCAGCCCAGGAGTCCGGTCCCCATGACGCCGGCGATCGGCCCCAGCGCCAGCACGCCGCCGAGCAGGCCCCGACGCGACAGGGACCGCCGGGACAGGGATCGTTCGACGACACGGTCGAACCCGACCTCGTCCATCCGCGTTTCGCCCCCGTCGTCCTCGGAGGGTGCGTGTCGGCTCGGTTCACTCATCCTCTTCCTTCGCCCTGGAGCGCGAGGCTGAAGAGGGTACCCCGTCGGCGGCGTCCGTCAGGCCGCCGGTGCGGGTTCGCGGGTCCGACGCGACAGCCAGAGGAGAGTCGATCCGATCAGGATCATCAGCGCGCAGAGCGTCTGCCCCATGGTCATCCCCAAGAACACGACGCCGACCGGGTCGTCGGCGCTCGTGAACTGCGCGTCGGGCTGCCGCAGGTTCTCCAGGCCGAAGCGCACCACGCCGTAGCCGATCAGGAACAGGCCGAAGTAGGCACCGTTGCCGAGGGGCCGACGCCGGGTGGCGAGATAGACCGCGTAGAGGACGAGGCCGAGGAGGAGCCCCTCGCCCAGCCCCTCGTAGAGCTGGGACGGATGGCGGTACGGAACGCCCTCGCGGACGGTCTCCCAGTCGAGACGCTCGCGGATCGGCTCCCAGGGAATGACCTGACCGTTCCCGTACTGCGTCGCGACGCGGTCCTGGACGTCGGCCCACTCGACCTTGTCGTACGCCATCTGGATCGCCAGCTCGCGCTCACGCGTTCCGAGCCCCTGGAGCCCCATCAGCTCCGTCGCCTTCGGGTCGGTCGGGAACTGCATCGCGCCGAACGTGTCGGCGGACGTGGTCCGCCCGTAGAGCTCACCGTTGATGAAGTTCGCGAAGCGCACCGCGAAGATCCCCGGCGTCGCCGCCATCGCGCAGGCGTCTCCGACCCGCAGCGTCGGAGCGTGATAGCGCATGGAGAACAGGATCACCGCGACCGCGACGCCCGTCAGTCCACCGTGGAAGGAGAGCCCGCCCTCCCACATCTGGAAGATGCGGACCGGATGGAGCAGGTCGTGGTCGTAGATGAGCGCGTAGCCCACGCGGCCGCCGATCATCACGCCGAAGATGACGTAGAAGACGAGCTGCGACACGCCCTCGGCGTCGATCGGCAGGAAGCCCCGCTTCGACAGGCGCATCAGGATCCAGTTCCCGATCACGAAGCCGATGACGTACATCAGCCCGTACCAGCGGAGGTCGATCGGGCCGGGAAGGTCGAGGAAGACGGGGTCCCAGGCGGGGAAATCGATGGCGAACACGGGGCCTTTCTATCTGGGTCGGAGCGGCCGCTGGAAGCTGTCGTCCGGCAAATCTCGCTCTCGCGCTACCGGTTGAAAGGGACTTCGCTGATCCAGCGGAAGTGCCTCGACTCGAACAGGCTCTCGGCGTCCTCGCGTCGGAGGGTCACGCGGATCGGCAGGTCGTCGAAACTGCCGACGAACCGGATGCGGCCGTCCTCGAGTCGCACCAGGTCCAGCGGGTCGGACGGAGGTTCGGTGAAGCTCCGGTCGAACAGCGCGACCGTCGAGGCCTCGTCGTCGAGCCGCATCCGCAGCCGCGTCGCCGTGCCGTCGGCGCACTGCACGGTGGCCGACCACGGCGGTCGCAGGCCGACGCGCACCCACCGCGTCGCATCGGCGATCGGCTCCGCCGCATTCGAGTCCACGACCTCGAACGACTCGGTGCGCCACACACCCTCCAGCTCGTGCGTCGGAGCCCACGGTCCGCTCGAACGCATGCGTTCGATCCGGGATTCGACGTTCGAATAGACCATCCCCACGACCAGCAGCGCCTTGACGATGCCCAGCGCGCGACTCCAGCGAGGTGAGTCGCTCCAGAACGGCCGCATGTCGCGCGCCGCCGCGACTGGAACGTTCGCCACGAACAGCCCGAACATCCGCGGGACGTCGGGGAGCGCGAGCAGGAACGCGAAGAGGAGGTAGTGGAACGAGTACAGCTTGACGGGAACGTCGAAGAAGACGTTCATCGCGAAGACGTTGGCCATGACGCCCGCGATGACCAGAGCGCCGAGCAGCGTCGTGCGTCGGAACAGCAGGAGCAGACCGCCGATCACCTCGGCCAGCCCCGCGAGCATCTGGTACCCGGGACTGGCGCCCATGAACGTCCAGAGCAGCCCCATCGGCGACGAGTCCCCGTACGGCTGCAGCAGCCGATCCGGCCCCATCTCGGAGAACTGGAGCGGAAAGAGCTTCGAGAAGCCGTACGACAGCATCACCTGCGCGAGGTAGTAGCGCAGCAGCGTGCGGCTGATGTCGCGTACGACGCCGGAGATCGGCGTCGACCGCCGCCAGATCCACCACCCGATGGCGATCACTGCCGCGAGGACGAGGTACAGCAGCACGCCGAGATACGAGGCGAGCCCGTCGCCGCTCCCGGTGAACTCGAAGGACGGCTCCTCGCCGGTCAGCGTCCGCCCCAGCCAGGCCACGATGGGCTGCGTCGCCCGATCGTGCAGACCGACGACCCAGCCGAGCGCCGACTCGAACATCGAACCGCTGACCCCGGGGACGAGGCTCAGGAGCCCCAGCACCGTCAGCGGAAACGGGAGCATGAACACGATCGGATAGACCAGGAGAAAGCGCCCTGGGAGCGTGGCGAGACCCAGGCCCTCCGGCTCCTCGGTCGCGTCCGCGGCCTTGGGAGGATTCACGGGCTCATCCGCGTCGAGGAATCGACTGCGCAGCTCGGGCGTCGGCACGCGGCAGGCCGTCTGCCTCCCGAACCAGCAATAGCGATTGCGCGCGACCCAGGCGTAGATCGGATCGCGGAGGAAGCGCGGCACGATCGAGAGCGCGACGAGGAGCGACCACGGGAAACCGAGCGCTCGCGCGACGCCGAGCGCCGCGTCCGAGCGCGTGTGAACGCCCCGGCGGTCGACGAGGACCATGCTGTCGGGCAGGTCGCCCGACTCGCCCGCGCGATCGAGCACGTCTCGCGCCGCGTCCGAACCGAGTGCGGCGAACCGAAATTCAGCGTCGGGGTCGCGGTCGATGATGAACTGGATGAAGGCGTCGCACAGGTTGCACACGCCGTCGTAGAGAACGATGGGCGCGACGTCGTCTTGGGTCTCCGGCATCCGAATCTCCGCAGCGGACGGGCTGAATGCCGCGGAGCCGATCGGAGTTCCACGACTCGACGGAAATCCCCGTCCGCGGAGTCCCGTCGCTCGGCCGAGCCGTTCTTCTGGCGCCGCAGCGGCGGGAGGGTACAACCGCGGCCCCGCCCGAACCGAGATTCCCCATGGCTCTCCCCTCTCCCTACACGCTCCGTCTCGTCGGCCCCGCCGCGGTCCTCACCACCGCGGCCTGGCTCTCCTCCTCGTTCCAGGAGTCGCAGGCCGTCCAGGACGCCGCTCCGAGTCCCGAGGCCCCCGCGCCGCCCGCGTCCCCGGCGACGGAGTTCCCCGACCGCGTCGTCCTCACGCTCGCCGCGGATCCGTCGACGACCGTCGACGTCAACTGGCGCACGGACACGACCGTGCTCGAGGCCGCGGTCGAGTACGCCCTCGCCACGTCGGGGCCGACGTTCGTCAAGTCGGTCGAGACCCTGGCCGCGACGACGACTCCGTTCGAAGGCGCAGACCAGGAAGTGCATCGCCACCACGTCCAGCTCGCCGGGCTCGAGCCCGAGACCGCGTACGTCTACCGCGTCGGACAGGGCGAGGCCTGGAGCGAGTGGTTCCAGTTCCGAACGGCCTCCGCGGAGCGCAGGCCGTTCCGCTTCGTCTACTTCGGCGACGCGCAGAACGCGATCCGAGACCACTGGTCTCGCGTCGTGCGCGAGGCCGCGCTCGACGCGCCCGACGCCGCCTTCCTGCTGCACGCCGGCGACCTGGTCGACTGGGCCGAGAGCGACGGTCAGTGGGGCGAGTGGTTCGAGGCGGGCTCGTGGCTCAACGCCATGCTTCCCCAGCTCGCGACGCCCGGCAATCACGAGTACCTGCAGGGTCGCCTGTCGAGCCACTGGCGGCCGCAGTTCGCCTTCCCGGACAACGGCCCCGCCGGCCTGGAGGAGACGGCGTACTGGCTCGACTACCAGGGCGTCCGCTTCGTCAGCCTGAACACGCTGGAGGGGGTCGACGCCCAGCTCGACTGGCTTCCGGACGTTCTCGCGGCGGGCGACCCGAGCTGGACGATCGTCTTCCTGCACTTCCCGCTGTTCTCCGCCGCGCGGGGACGGGACAACGTCGAGCTTCGGGAGAGCCTCAAGCCCCTGTTCGACGAGTACGGGGTCGACCTCGTCCTCCAGGGCCACGACCACGCCTACCTGCGCACCGGCCTGGAGACTCCGCTGAACCTGGAGGACGGCGCCCAGACCCTGAGCGGCAACACCGTGTACGTCGTCAGCGTCAGCGGTCCGAAGATGTACACCGCCGTCGCGCGTGACTTCGCGCCGTCGAATGCGTCCGGGATGCAGCTCTACCAGGTGATCGACGTCGAGTCGGACCAGCTGCGCTACCGGGCGCATCGCGTCGACGGTCCCGTGCACGACGCGTTCATCCTGCACCGCGAGGAGAATGGGGAGAACCGGATCGAGGAAGTCGAGAGCGAGACCGCCGAGATGTGGAAGTGAGCTTCCGTCGTCTTTCGAGATGCGCTCCGGCGGCACGATTCGTATGGGAAGTCGACCGCGGCGAACGGCGCCCGCGCGTGTGACCGCCCGTTGAAGGCCGACTAACGTCGGCATGAAGAGCACGGCCGTCTCACTCGCAGCCGCGGCGATCCTCTGGGGTACAGCCACCCAGGAGCCGCAGGAACTCCAGCCGAGGGAAGTTCGCTCGACTCACTTCGTCGATGCCGACGGAGCGCCGCTCACCCGGCGGGACATCGTTGAGGAGCAGGGCGCCGATTTCCTGTTCATCGACTTTGATCTCCTCGACGGGACCGGCGCGGTGGTCGGGTACGGGAGGGAGCAGACGTGCGCCTTCCTCATCGAAGGAGAGCCGCGACTCGTGCGACATCTGTTCGTGTTCGAGTCGGCCCGCGCCATCCGGTTCGCGCCGGCGGAAGGGGATCCCATCGCCTGGATCCGAGAGACGGGCTGCTTCTTCTACGAGGCGTACAGCGCCGTGCGCCGCTGGGACGACGAGACGCTCGTGATCGATGTGCTCGGCTCCGGCCAGCGCCGGACGATCCTCGGCGCGAAGGAGTGGGACGATTCGCTGCTCGAGGCGTTCGGCGACTTCACGACGACGGTCGACGCGCCGCCGCGCGAGTTCCACGACTGACCCCTCGTCAGCGGGAGGCCGCGGGAGCGTCTGCGCGATCGGCGAGGACCCCTCGCTCCCACGCGCGGAACGCTTCGATCAGGGTCGACGCACGATCCGAGCCTTCCTCGCGGCGGTCGACCCCCTCGCCCGGGTCCCGCCCGATGTCGTAGAGGCTCCAGCTCTCGCCGGCGTCGGCGGAGTGGATCTTCCAGTCGCCGTGGACGTAGGCGCGCTGGCGCTTCGAGCGGAAGGCGTACCGAGCGGCGAGGCCGTCCTCGGTGACCAGACTGCGTCCGTCCAAGTTCGCGGCAGCGGTCTCGACGCCCGCGAGGTCCAGTGCCGTCGGGAACAGGTCGACGGTGCCGGCGGGCGCGCGTGCGCGACGGCGCAGGACGCCCTCGAACGCCGGATCGGACATCGTCCACCAGACCGCGGCGGGGACGCGGATCCCGCCCTCGAACAGGTCCCGCTTGCGGCCGCGCAGGCCCGCGGTCGAGCCGGGCCCGTCGCGGTGCTCGGGGCCGTTGTCGCTGCAGAAGAACAGGACGGCCGGATCGAGCGGCCGAAGTGCCTCCGCCAGGGCGCCGACCTGCGCGTCGACGTCCGCGAGGCAGGCGACGTACCGCGCTCGCGCGCTGTCCGGATCGAGGTCGAGCCGCTGGAGGGGGCCGGGGCTCGCGACGATCGGCTCGTGCGGCGCGTGCAGCCACACGACCGCGAACGCGGGTCGATCGAGGCGCTCGCACTCCTCCAGGAACCGCGAGGCACGCTCGACGATCAAACGGCTGTCGTCGCCTTCGAGGGTCGACGCATCGACGGCCTCCCCGGGCCCCGTCCAGTAGCGCGTCCCGAAGGGCTCCTCGGTGCCGGGACGCACCATCGGGTCGAAGGTCGGGACCTTCGCCTCGGTGGCAAAGGTGACGTCGAAGCCGTGCTCCCACGGGGGCGCGTAGTGCGCCGCTTGCGCGGGCCGACCGCCGCGGTTCGAGTCGCGGACGTCGCGCGTCAGGGTTCCGAGGTGCCACTTGCCGAAGAACCCCGTGCGATAGCCCGCGTCGCGCAGAGCCTCGGCGAGGCAGATCTCCCCCGGCGGTAGGTGACCGTCGTTCGCCCCGTCGATCCCCATCCGCGCAGGGTGCCGCCCTGTGAGAACGCTCGCTCGCGTCGGCGAACAGACCGGTGCAGCCGCGTAGAAGCGCGGGATTTCGACCCCCTCACGGAAGAGCGCGTCGAGCTCCGGCGTGCGGAGCGTCGGGTCGCGGAGCCCGACGTCGCCCCAGCCCTGATCGTCGGTCATGACGAGAACGATCGACGTCCGCGAGCTGTCCCGGACCCCTCGAGGCACGAACGCCGCCCCGGCGACGAGCCCCGCGAGCAAGAGCAACACCCAGGGAGATCCCGGCTGCGGCGCGAGGCGGTCGAGCGAAGGCATGGGCGGTGGAACGAGCGCGATCCTGCGTCGCGCGACGGGATGCGTCTACGGTACTGCCGGGCGAGCCTCTCCATCCAGCTCCGCTTCCTCGCGGCGCTTGCCGCGGTGCAGCAGCGTGATGCAGCTGTATCGAGATGTGACGGACACTCGCACAGCCTCGGGAGCCGTCGCTTGCTCCCTCCAAGGCCGGATGCGACCATCGAGTCGCGATGAAGACGCTCTCCGTCCTTCCCTTCACCGCGGCCTACGCGATGAAGGGAAGGACGGAGAACGTCTTCATCGCGACTCGATGGTCGCATCCGGCCTTGGAGGGAGCAAGCGACGGCTCCCGAGGCTGTGCGAGTGTCCGTCACATCTCGATACAGCTGCATCACGCTGCTG
>JBCCSK010000162.1:0-12654 GCA_039200205.1 Planctomycetota bacterium | reverse complement strand
GAGGACCGCGCCCCGCGCGCCCGTGAGAACGATGAGCGAGCCGCCGCACTGGAGCACGGGCGAGAGTGCGCTCACGGGCAGCCCGCGCCGGTGATCGGCGACCTGCGACCAGTCGAGGAGAGCGTCGTCCTCACCTTCGCTCGTCCGCACGGGGAGGTCGAGGGTCCACTCGGGCCCGGCCCTGCCCACGACCGCGCGTCCTCCTAGGAGCCGAAGAGAGTCCCCGCTCTGGACGAGGAGCGCGATCCGTCTCTCGGCGCCCCCGCCGATGGTGGCGTGTCCGAGCGCCTCCCAGCCGGCGTCGAGCCAGGGCGGGGGGGCGGCGTTCCATCCTCCGCCCCCTCCGCCGCCGCCGGGGGCCAGCTGGACGTCGAGCTCGACGCCGTCGCGTTCGAGTCGCAGCTCGTTCCAGAGCGGTTCGGGACCGTCGCCCCCGAGGGCTGCGGCGAGGGCGAGGGCTGCGGTCGAGAGCGTCGGCATGGCTCGGGTAGCCGCTCGACCTTCCGGGGTCTCTCCGAGGCGAATCTGAAATCGAACTGGACCGGCCCGATTCCAGCGCCCGCGACCAGTCTTGGGTACGCGATGGATCGCTCGCTCGAAGACGCACTGACACGCAACGCCGACGGCCTCCGGCGGATGACGCTCGCGCTCTGCTCAGACGAAGCGAGCGCGGCGGATCTCGGACAGTCCGTCAGGCTCGCCGTTCTGGAGGGTGCGCAGCCGGCGGGGAACGGCTGGGGTCCCTGGCTTCGCGGGATCACGCGCAGGATCGCGCTCGGCGAGCGCCGGGCCGAAGGGCGTCGCCGGTTCCGAGAGGAGGCGGCGGCGCGCCACGAAGCGACCCCGTCGGCGGCTGACCTCGCGGCGCGGGTCGAGCTGGAGGAGCGCGTCGCCCTCGCCCTGCTCGACCTGCCGGAGTCGCAGCGACAGGTGCTCGTCCTTCGCTACTGGGAGGGCCTTCCGCCGCGGGACGTCGCGGCGCACCTCGGGATCGGCGTCGAGGCGGTGCGCTCCCGCCAGAAACGAGCGCTCGCCTTGCTCCGGACTCGGCTCGCGGGGGAGGAGGGCGTCGATCACAAGCACGCAGTTGCCGGCGCGTTCGCCGCGAGCGGCCCGTCCGCGATCTCGATTCTCGTGATGAAGAAGACACTCCTCGTCGCTGGAGCACTCGGTGCTCTCGTCGTCGCGACGCTCGCGATCCGCGACCTGCGCTTTGCGGGCGTCTCCGTCGAGTCCGGGGCTGACGCCAGGGTCGGTGCGCTTGCGGTCGATCGCGTCGATGCTCCCGAGGCCGGGCGTGTGTCCCTCGGGCCCGTGGGCGTGGAGGAGGCGCGTCTTGCACAGCGGAGCTCCGCCGCGCCCGGCGTCGAAGTCGATGCGGCCGCGATCTCGGTGAACTCCGGGCCGATGATCCGCGGACGCGTCGTGCTGCCTGACGGAACGCCCGTTCCGGGCGTCAGCGTCACAGCCCGGCTCGACGAGGTCGGCGTGGACGACGAGGAGGAGTCTGGGCGCGCCGTCGCTGACGACGACGGTTCGTTCGAGATCATGCTGACGCGGGATGGCGCGTACCGCATGGAAGTGACTGGTGATGCCAAGCTGCCCATCGTCGGATCGAACGTCTTCGAGCCGGACGGGAGGTCACGGCAACTGGTCGTCGAAGCGCTCGTCGTCGACGTCTCTGCGCGAGGCGCGCTGGATGGCGTCGCACCCATGTCCACTCTGGCGCTCGCAGCGCAGAGATCTGCCATGCAACGGCGTTTCGACCCGCCGGTCGAGGGCCACGTCCTCACGCTCGAGTGCGATCGTGAGTACGTCCTACGCGCCGAGACGACCGACGGATCGCGGTGCTTCGGACTCATCGATCCGAGCGCAGCTCCGCAACGGATCGAGCTGGAGCTTCGTGAGGACGCACCCGAGTTCGGCTCGCTCGAGATCGCCGCACTTGGCGCTGGTTTCGACCGCGGCGCGCGTCTCGTACAGAGTTCGATCGACCGCGATGGACGGTTCATCCTCGTCGGTGGATCCAGCAAGTTGCCGTCGGAGCACCGATGCGTTCTGACGCTCGACGGGCTGCTGCCGGGGCGATACGAGGTCGACCTCACGCTCCTGGACGACCGCTACGTCGCACTCGCGCGTGATCGGGTCGACGAACGCGTCGATGCGGGCGCCCGAGTCGAGGTCGACGTCGAGACCTGGGTTGGCGGTGTCCTGGAGATCGCCGTGACCACGAGCGCTCCCGTCGAAGGTCGGCGCTTCGCGGGGATTCGCCTGAGGCGGCCTGGTCTCGAAGAGTGGACCGAACGGACCTTCGTGACCGAAGAGGAGTCGAGCACGATGTACGGCACGGGCGCGCTCGTCGGTGGGATCGCCGCAACCTCGGAGCCGATCCGGCCCGGCGAGTACGAGCTCGCGATCGAGCTCGACGGCTACCGGTCCGACGTTCGTCGCGTGCGGATCCTCGAACGCGTGACGGAGCGGATCGACTTGGTGCTGCACGAGGCGGACTGACGCGCAGTCCGCCGCGTGCGTTCGCATTACTGGAACACGATCTCGACGCCGCTCGTGAAGTGCGAGGTCGGAACCGGCGGGTTGAACGGATGGACGTCGCGGTACCACGCCTGGAAGTTCCATGTGTCGCCCGCCATCGTCGTCACGAAGCCGGTCGGAGTCGGGATCTGACCCAGGTCGACCGGCAGATCGAAGGAGCCACTCGACCCCGAGCTCTGGATCTGGCCCGGTCCGACGAAGCGACCGATCTGACCGCTGAGGCAGAGGATGCCCGGGCCCGGTACGCCCGGAACGAACCCCTGTGTCGCGCTGACGATCACGAATCCGAACGAGTTCTGCGGGAGGTCGGTGACGTGCAGGGTCAGGTCGTTGTCGGCGACGACGTCGCTACCGCTCGCGGCGAGGACGCCCCAGCCGCCGAGCGAGTTCGTCTGGTTGGGCGAACAGAACGTGCTGCCCAGCGTCGCCGGGATCACCGCGTAGACGAGGTCGTCGATCGCGTGGGCGTCCGTCGCCGTCACGAGTCGGATCGCATCGATGGGGCCGATATTGCCCGCGACGATCCGGGACGAGGGGCCGCCCGTGTTCGGCGGACGGAGCGGCGACGACGAGACGACCTGTCCGCCGCGAATGAAGCGGAGCTGGTACGGCCCCTCGCAGACGACGGAGACTCCCCCGAAGATCACTTCTCTCCCGAAGCGGAGGATGCGCTGCGGGTCGTTGGCAGAGAGTCGGACGTCCCCGCTGCTCGGCGGGAGACTCGGGTTCGGGACGTCGCTGTAGCTCCACGAGCCCCAGTCGTCGATCCCGCCGTAGCCGGCCGGCATGGGGCCCGATCCCACGAGGTCGTCGAAGTCGAGGATCGAGACATTCTGGGCGACGCCGGGTGCCGCGAGAGCAACGGCGAGAGTCGCGAGGGCGATCGGAGTGCGCATCGGTCTTGGGGTGAGGGTGCGGAGGGTCGCCCGCGGGGCGGCCGGCGATCCTCCACCCTACTGCGCGATCTCGAAAAGGATCGGGAACAGCTCGTCCGCGACCGCCTGGTGGCCCTCGATGTCGATGTGGAAGTCCGCGAACCAGTAGAGGGGCTCGTCCGTCTGGCCGAAGGGGATCCGCAGGTCGACGGTCGTGAGGCCACGCTCCTCGGCGAAGGAGAGCATGGGGTCCGCGATCATGTCGCTCACCGTCAGGCCGTGCGTGTCGTCGCCCAGCGCGAGGGTCGCCATCTCGATGTACTCGGCGTACTGCTCGGGCTGGGCGGAGAGCGGCGGCGGGAGGTAGACGACGATCAGCTCGGCGTCGAGCTCCTCGCAGCGGTCCGCCATCCTCCCGAGCACGCCCTGGACCGCGCCGATCGCCAGGTCGACGTCTTCTGGGTTGGCGTCGAAATAGCGGACCTGCTGGGTCTCCTGCGCGCGCGTCTTGCCGCTCTCGCGCCACGCCTTCCGAGCGGCGGCTGGTTTGATCGCTCCGCGGACGCGATAGGGGCCGAGGCGCTCGAAGTAGCGACGGAGCTTCGCCGCGGCTCCAAAGTCGTTCCCGCCGTAGACCGTGACGACGTAGGCGTCCGGCTCGTACTTCGCGAGAAGCTCGATCATCCCGAGGTAGTTGTAGACGGTCGTCCCGCCGACGCCGGCGTTGATGACGTCGACGACCTTGGGGGAGAGCTCCTGACCGAGGCGAGCTTCGAGGACGTTCGCGAACGACTCGTCCGTCGCGATGACGCCCGCGGTATGGGAGTCGCCCAGGACGGCGACGCGGAAGTCGACGCCTTCGGTCCGCACCTCTTCCGTCTCCCGAAAGCCCTCCGAATTCGTCTGGATGTCGATCTCGCCGTCCGGGTGCTCCTCCCACTTCTTCATGCGCGAGTGCGACTTGACGTTGAGGACGTAGGCGTGCTCGTCGTAGTCCACCGTCACGAGCTCGAGCGAAGGAAAGAACTGCTTCGCGGTCTCCTCGTCGAGCGGGCGGAGGACGAGTTCGGGGCCCTCGGGCGCACCGTGAGTCTCCTCGGGAGCGGCCTTGTCGCGCTGCAGGATCTGGGTGAGCTCGTCGTTCGTGTCGACGAAGACGACGTTGTTCTCCCCGGCAGATGCGACGTACTGTCGGACCAGGGGGACGGCGATCGCCGCCGAAACGAGAGTGGAGGTCGTCGCGAGCGCGAGCCGCCTGCGAGTCTTGGCCATCGCCATCGTGTTAGTCTCTCCGCACAGCGCCCCAGCGCGCTGGATCCCCCAGCGCACCAGGTTCGTCGCCGGGAGCCTACCCCATCGCCCCCGAACGAACCCCGTCTCATGTTCGACCATCTCCGAGAGGACTGGCCGTGGATCGTCGTCCCGTGCCTCATCGTTGCCGCGATCGCGGTCGTCGTCGCTCTCGTTCTCGCGAGCGGGGATGGAGCGATGTTCACGTACGACGTGTGAAGCTGTCGCTCGCGCGAAGCGGAGGGTCGGACGGAGCGTCTAGACGACGCCCCTAACGCCACGCGCGCGCAGCGCAACTGCGTTCATCGTCCCGAAAGCGGGACGGTCGCTGTTCGCTTCGCGATCAGAACCGCGTCGAGAGCATGGCGCCAATTCGAGACTCCGTCGCTAGGGTCGGGATGACACTGTCCTCGGAGTCGTGCACACGGCTCCACCCTTCCCCATCGGAGATCACAACATGAAGACGTCGCGAGGCCGAGCCAGTCATCTCGTTCTCATTCTCCCTGCGCTGCTCCTTGCGTCACCGAGCGCCGCGCAGGACGTCAAGGGACTCCAGCCGGATGCGATTCGAGGTCCATCCGTTCCCGACGCAGATCGGCCGACGTTCGTCGAGGGTGAGATCCTCGTGCGCTTCGTCGAATCCCCGCTGCAGGCCGCGATTCGCGCGTCCTTCGAGTCTGAGTTCGGAGTGGAAGCGCTTGGCGAGATCGATCAGCTACGCGTGGTGCGCTACGCGCTTCCGGACGGCGAGACCGTCGCGAACGCACTGCGCACGATGCGCGGTGACCGCAGGCTCGACTACGTCGAGCCGAACGCACTCGCCTACCACCACCAGGTGCCGAACGACCCGTTCTACGACAACTATGCAGGCGTCTCCACCGACCTGCAGAAGTGGGCGTTCAACGGCATCGGCGCCGACCGCAACATCAACGCGGAGGCGGGCTGGAACATCAACACCGGCCGCAGTGACGTGATCATCGCCGTGATCGACGCCGGCGTTCAGAGCAACCACCCCGACCTCGCATCGCAGATGTGGACGAACCCCGGCGAGATTGCGGGGAACGGCGTCGACGACGACGGCAACGGCTTCATCGACGACATCAGAGGCTGGGACTTCCGCTTCAACGACAACAACACCGAGCCCGATTACGGCGACGGCATCGACAACGACGGGAACGGCGCCGCGGACGACGGTGCGTTCCACGGGACCTGCGCCGCTTCGTGCGCAGCGGCGAGCGCGAACGACGGCACCGGTATGGCCGGGGCCGCGTGGGGCTGCAAGGTCATGGCGCTGAAGACGTTCACCGACGATGGCGGCGCGTCGTTCTTCGACATCGCGAACGCGGTGGTGTACGCCGCCGACAACGGCGCCGACATCATCAACATGTCGCTCGGCGGGCCGTTCTCGACGACGCTCAGGAGCGGAGTGGACTACGCCTGGGCGGCCGGCCTCGTTCAGGTCGCTTCGGCGGGCAACGACAACTCCTCGTCCCAGCAGTACCCCGCGTCCTACAACCACGTGATCTCCGTCGGCGCCACGGACTCCGGCTCGGCGCTCGGAGGAGGCTCCGGCGACATCGACGGGCGCGCGTCGTTCTCGCAGTACGGGTCGAGCGCAGTCGACGTGGTCGCACCGGGGGCACTCGTCGTTGGCGCTTCGATCGGAACCGTCGCGTCCGGCAACCCCGGTGCCAGCACCTGGATCCTCACCAACGGCACGTCGTTCTCGGCGCCGCTCGTCGCGGGCCTCGCGGCGCTCATCGAGTCGCAGGCGCGCGACCTCGGCGTGACGCTCACCAACGACGACATCGAGGCGATCATCCAGTCGACGGCGAACGACCTTCCCAACGATCCGAACGACTTCCCCAACGGCGGTGCCAGCTGGGACGGCCTCGGGCGCGTCGACTTCGAAGCAGCGCTCCTCGCGGTCCAGCCTCCGGCGACGAACAACGCGCCGGTCGCGGTCGCGGGCTCGTCCCAGAGCGGATTGGTCGGCGATACGCTCACCTTCGACGGAAGCGCGTCGTTCGACCCGGACAGCGATCCGATCGTCAGCTACGTCTGGGACTTCGGTGACGGCACGTCGGGCTCCGGCGCGGTGGTGAACAAGAGCTACTCGAGCGCCGGGAGCTACGTCGTCACGCTGACGGTCAGCGATGGATCGCTGACCGATTCGGACACGACGACCGCCGGGATCTCGGATCCGCCGGTCGGCGGCCCGACGGCGCTGATGGCGAGCCGCGGTACGAATACGGTCTCCGGAGTCGGGAGCGTCCGCAACGAGGACATCGTCTCGTACGACCCGGCGACCGGGAACTTCGTCCTCGTCTTCGACGGTTCGGACGTCGGCCTCGGATCCGCGGCCCTCGACGCGGTCCATCGCGACGCCAACGGCGACATCATCATGAGTCTGACCAATGCGTTCGACGTGCCTGGTCTCACGGGCGGCCCGAGCGGGGCGACCGTCGACGACTCCGACCTCTTCGTCTTCACTCCGTCGACGCTCGGCGCGAACACCAGCGGCGTCTTCACGTTCCTCTTCGACGGTTCGGACGTCGGCCTCACCTCGAACGGCGAGGACGTCGACGGCGTGAGCCGGAACGGAGCCGGCAACCTGGTGATCTCGACGGTCGGCTCCGTCAACGCGAACGGTGCATCCGGGCGCGACGAGGACGCGTGGGTGTTCTCGGCGTCGTCGCTCGGAGCGTCGACGGCGGGCTCGTTCTCGATCGTCTTCGACGGCTCGGACGTCGGACTCGCGAACGGAGGCGCCGAGGACGTCGATGCGATCCACGCGGATGGCAGCACGGCGCTCTACCTCTCGACGGTCGGCGCGTTCTCGGTCTCCGGCCTGAGTGGAGGGGACGAGGACGTCTCTCTCTTCGTCGGAACGCTGGGAGGCGCGACGAGCGGGTCCTTCTCGCTCTGGTTCGACGGCAGCGCCGCGGGTCTCCCGGGTAACTGGGACGTCGCTGGACTCTGCATCGAGTGATCTAGCGAGCGAGATGGGGCCCGGGCCGCGGTCGCATTCGCGACGGTGGCCCGGGCCCGACGTTCGGGGTCGAGTTCACTCCCTCGAACGGATCGACGAGTTCGGGGATCCAACTCGGGGTCCCCGATCGAGGAGGCGGCTCAGGGGCCTTCTCGACTACGATCGTGGGGTACCGCCCGCCCGAATGTCGTCCCCCCTGTTCGAGCCCTTCCTGCAGCGCCGCGGCTACGTCCTGCTCGACGGCGGACTCGCGACCGAGCTGGAGAAGGAGGGGCACGACCTCAACGACTCCCTTTGGTCCGCGAAGATCCTCACGGAGGATCCCGACGCGATCCTCCGCGCTCACCTTGCGTTCCTCGAGTCCGGCGCCGACTGCATCGTCACGTCGAGCTACCAGGCGACGCCCCAGGGCCTCGTTGCGCGCGGTCACTCGCCGGAGGAAGCGCGGCAGCTGATCCGGAAGAGCTACGACCTCGCTGCCGAGGCGTGCGCTCGGTTCATCGCGTCCACGCCCGAGAGCGGCTCCAGGCCCGCGCCCCTCGTCGCGGCGAGCATCGGGCCGTACGGCGCGTACCTCGCCGACGGCTCCGAGTACACCGGGCGCTATGACATCGACGTGCCCGAGCTCGTCGAGTTCCATCGCGAGCGCTTCGAGCTGCTCGCCGATCTCTCCGCGCTCCTCGCGATCGAGACGATTCCCAGCCTGCCGGAGGCCGAGGCGTTCCGACGACTGTTCGAGGAGTCCCCGGCCGCGCGCGCCTGGGTCAGCTTCGCGTGTCGCGACGGCGAGCGCATCTCGGACGGCTCGCTCCTGCGCGACGCCGTCGCCCCGTTCGACGACCTCGAGCAGGTCGTCGCAGTGGGCGTGAACTGCACGTCGCCGGACCACGTCACCTCTCTGATCGATGCGATCCGGGACCGCGGCACGCACAAGGAGATCGTCGTCTATCCCAACTCGGGCGCTCGTTACTGCGTCCACGACCGTTCGTGGAGCCCGGAGCCGACCGAGGGACGCGTCGTCGATCTCGTCGGCACATGGCGCGCGAAAGGAGCTCGACTCATCGGAGGATGCTGCCAGATCGATGCCTCGGATCTCTCGAACATCTCGCAGGCGCTGGAGCGCTGACACGCTGCGACGTCGCGGCCTCGCCGTTGCCGCGCTGGTCGCAGCCTCCAGCTGCGCCGCCCCGCGCCAGGCGCAGGTCGAGCGCATGGACTACGACCACGTCTTGATCCTCGTCTCCGACGACGAGATGGGGCGCTGGCTCTCGCAGTTCCTCACACCCGCGGACGAGCTCGACACCGAGCACGAGGGGCAGGGGACGAGCGGCCAGTACTTCCTCCTCTTCAACACCTTCATCGAGCTGCTCCACCTCGACGATGAGGAGGAGGCCGTCCGCAACGAAGGGCGCTTCGGCAGCCGCTACGCGAACCGCTGGAGCGATCCTGCGGCCTGTCCCTTCGGCTTCGGTGTGACGACGCTGGTCGATCCGCCGTTCGCGGGCGTCGAGTACGCGCCCCTCGTGGGTGACGGGCGGGGCTACTGGATGTCGGCCGACAACGGCGAACCAGGCGCGCCGCTGCTCTACGCAACGCCGCCCGACCGCGCGTACTCGCGCCGCTCTTCGATCGACGACGTCGAGGCGATCGAGGACCCCGAGCGCCGTGCGACCGTGCGCGCGTACCTCACGCACCCGAGCGGCGCTCAGACGCTGACTCGCGTCGAGCTCGTCGTTCCCGAGGAGGTGCTCAGCCTCTCGTCCGTCCAGGCGCTCGATGCGTTCGACGAGGTCGAGGTGCGGTCGGGCGCCGAGTTCGAGATGCGACTCGTGCTCGACGGTGGGAGGCAAGGCCTCGTCGAGACGTACGGTGGACGGCCGCGGGTCGTGCTCGTTCGGTAGGAGGGGCGTTTGCGGCGTCCTCGGGCCAATTCACGTATCGTGACCCCCATGCCCGAGGACCCGCTCTCGCCCGACGCGATCGCTTCCGCTGATCAAGGCGAAGGTGCCTCGCGTGCGCCTCTCCTCGAGCGGATCTACGACGACCTTCGCTCCATCGCCCAGAAGAGAATGCGCGAGGAGCGCGGCGACCACACCCTGCAGCCGACGGCGCTGGTCCACGAGGCGTTCCTCCGCGTCGCGGACGATCGCGCCATGGACGCCGCGGGCCGCACGCAGTTCTTCGCGCTCGCTTCGAGGGCGATGCGGCGCGTGCTCATCGATCACGCCCGCGCGAAGCGTTCGCGCAAGCGCGGCGAGGGGGCTCCCGCCGTCCCGATCGACGAGTCCCACGCGCTCGACTGGAGCGACCCGACCGACGTTCTCGCACTCGACGAGGCCCTCGAGAGGCTCGCGAAGACGAACGAGCGTCAGGCGCGCGTCGCCGAGCTGCGTCTGTTCGGTGGGCTCGGGCTGGAGGAGACGGCCGAGGCCATCGGAGTGAGCCGCGACACCGTCAAGCTCGACTGGCGCTTCGCCCGGGCAGCGATGAACCGGGACCTCCGCGCCGACGTGGGCGACGGATCACCCGAGTGATCCGCCGCCCCGCGTCACGATCGATCAGCGACGGATATCGAGGTCACCGCTCACGCTGCGGCTGAGGGGGCCGAGCGAGAACGCGTCCCTCATGACCGTGCCCCCGAAGCTCGCTCGCAGGTGTGACTCGTCGATCTCGTGGATCGTCACGTTGACGATCTGTCCGCCCTGCGTCGCGTAGGACTCGGAGATCGGCTCCATGCGCGCGAGCACGACTGCGTCTCCGTCGAACGGAACGTTGGCGACGTACGTCCCGGGACCGGTCACATCGGTCAGCTCGATCGCGAGGTACCAGCCGTTCGGGTTGGAGGGCTCGAGCAGCGTCACGAAGACCGTCCCATCGATCCAATTGTAGATCGGCTCCTCGACCTCGAACGCCGTGCCATCGATGGAGAAGCTCGCGGTGCCGAAGTCCTCGGGCTCGATGCGAACCTGGATCGACCCCTGCGAGAGCGTCACGTCGGGCTCGAACGTCAGGAGGTCCATCGCCGTGCCCGAGAACGTTGCCCGCAGGCTCGTCTCGTCCGACTGTTCGACGACGAGCTGGATCGGGTGGCTCGCTCCGCTGCTGAACGCAACCGGAGGATCGACTCGACCATAGACGGCGAAACCGGTCGCATCGGAGTCGAGCGAGCCGACGCCCGTGAGCGTGTACGTCCCTGGCGTCGGGATCCCGTCCAGGGAGAACACGACGCCGAAGTCGGACTCATCGCCGTTTCGGTAGAAGCCGAAGCGCAGCTGGCCCGAATCGCTGAGCGTCGCCCCTGGGTCCGACGATTCCAGGAGCGTGCCGTTCACGCGGACCGAGCCGAACTCCTCGATCGGCATCGGGCCGTCCGCACGGGTCAGCCGGACACCGTTGTCGCCGCGAATCGTGTTCGGGCCGATGCAGCTCCACTGCGTCAGACCCCCGAACTGCGGCGCGTGTCGGTCCTCGGCGCAGTAGGTGATGAACGGCGCGCTCGACGCGCGGAGCCGTCCCGGCTGGTTCTCGGAGCACGCGCCGCTCAGATCGAAGATGTCGGCGATCAGAAGCGAGCTGCAGCGAATCGCGGCGTCCGCGTCGCAGAGGGGGAAGCTGCTTCCGGCGAAGAACGCGCCCGTGCCGCGGAGTCGGATCGTCGACGCCGTGGGCAGGGGCGCGCCGTTCATGAACCCGAGCGTCCCGTCCACGCTGAGCACGTCGGCGCGCTTCTCGACGATCGCGGGCGTCGCCGGGAGTTCGATCACTCCGCTGTCGCCGTTCGCGGCGTCGAGGCGCCAACGACCGCCGAGGCGCGGGAGGACGGTCACCATGAAGCCGGGCACTTCGACCTGCGAGCCGTCCGCACGATCGAGGATCCCGACGACCCTCGTCCGTCCGGGTGCGACCGAGGCGAGCAGCCCGCCCGCGTCGATCCGTGCGACGCCCGGCTCGGCGATCGACACGCGCTGCGGGGCCATCTGCCGCACGCGGATCTCGACTCCGTTGATCGTCGTCGGCCCGGTGTTCACGCAGCGCTTCTGCTCGTAGACGAGCGTCCGGAGCTCGGCGGCGAGCCCAGGCATCGAGTACAGGGTCGGGGGCCCGTAGAAGTCACCGTCGACGATCTCCCAGTCGCAGCCCGGCGGCTCCATCGGCTCATCGCCGTCGAGGATTAGGACCAGTAGCTGTCCGTCGAGCGGAGTCGCCTCGTCGTTCTCGACGAGGACGGCGCGAACGGATGCGAGCCCCTCGCCGAGCGCGGAGATCGCGCCGGTCAGGGGATCGACGGAGACGGACTCGCCGTCGCTCACGAACCGCAGGCTGCTCGGGGCCGGAACGGTGGACCCGACGGCGTTCGTCAGCGAGTAGCTCGGGGCTCCCGCGTTCCCGGCGACCAGCGTCAGCACGGGAGGATCGAAGCGGATCGCGATGGGATCGTCCGATGCTGCGTTCGTCGGCACGACCTCGACGATCACGTTCGCGACGCGGCGGCCGCCGTCCGTGGCGGCGATCACCGCGGTTCCCTCGGCTCGGGCATCGATCGCCCCCCCGCCGTCGACGAGGGCGATCTCGGGGGTTTCGGAAGTCCACATGACGTCGGGGTTGGCGTCGATCAGCCCACCGAGCGAGTCGTACAGGTCCACGTCGAACGTCCCGGCCTGCCCGACGCCCAGCGTCAGTCGCGCCGGGTTGGCGACGAGGAGGCCGGGTTCGGAGGGTTGGAACTGGAGCGGACTCGAGCTCGGGCCCGGAGTCCCTCCGCTGTCGTTCGCGCCTCCACCTCCGCCGGTGCAGGCGGAGAGGGCGGCGGCGAGCAGGAGCGAACCCGAGCGGGGGGCAGGGCGAAGGATGAAACGACGCATGATGGATCTCGGCGTGGTGCCTGATGACGGGACGGACCTTTCCGTCCGCCGGTCCACGCGTCGTTCCGCTCGAGCGAGGGGAAAG
>JBCCSK010000161.1:0-12687 GCA_039200205.1 Planctomycetota bacterium | reverse complement strand
GTCTTTCCACCCGCGACCGGCTCCGCGGCGGAGTACGTGTCGTACGTCGGATGCGACATCTTCCCGCGGAATTCGAGGTGGCGCGGAAGGTGCAGGATCTGCCCGATGCGCTTGTCCATCGGGAGGAAGATCATGTTCTTCGCGTGGTTGATGTTGTACTTCGCCTTGAGGAGTCCCTTCTGGACGATGTCGCTGACATTGGTCGCGGCGATCTCCGACTTCAGCGTGCCCTTCGGAATGATGTGGTGGGCGTTGTTGTAGTAGGGCCAAAGCGCGGACGTGAAGTTCTCCCCGGCGGGGATCTTCGTCTTCGTGCCCGCGAACGTCCTTCGCTTGAGGTCTTTGCTCGGGCCGCCGATGTCCCAGTCACCTTCCTCGGGAGCCGGAACGAAGAAGCAGTACTTCAGCAGCCAGTCGGTCGTCTTCGTGACGCGGAGGTCCGTGCGATAGCGAGCCTTGTGCTCGACGTCCTTGTACCGCTCGAGTCGCTCGGTGATGGACGAGTCGGCCTGGTTCCCCTCGTAGCACTGCCAGCGGTAGTTGCAGGAGACCTGGTTCCTTCGCTTCTTGAAGTCGGCGAGGTGCCCGGTCAGGCACGCCCCCTCCTCCCGCCCGCCGTCGATGACGTCGTGGAGCTCGTCGAGCTCGGCGTCGCCGAAGTGTCCGGATTTCGTCATCGCTCGTGCATCCCGGTTCGTGCTCGGCTCGCCCGCGGGCTCAGTTCTGGGCGATCTTCGAGCCCTTGATGACGACGTCGCCCGAGCCCTTCACGCTGATCTTCTTGCCCTTCAGCGTGATGTCGCCGTTCTTCTTCATCACGAGCGACGCCTTGCCAACCTTGATGCTGAGCTCGTCGGACGCGTTGAGCTGGATCTTCTTCGCGCTGAGCACGGACTCCTTCGCGACGGAGACGTTCTGGTCGGCGCCGACGGTGAGCGACGCATCGGCGCCGACCGTCACGGAGAGGTTCTTCCCGATCTCGTCCGTCGCGTCCTGGCCGATCGAGACGGTCCGCGACGAGCCGATCGACTCGCTCACGTTCTCGGCGACCGTCACGTCGCGGCTCTTCCCGACCGTGAGACTCATGTCCGTTCCGATGCTCTCGGTGTGACTGGCCCCGACGGTCACCGTCTTGGTGTCCCCGACGCTCTCCGATTTCTTGGCGCCCACCGCGAGGCTTCGATCGTTCCCGGTCGTCTCGGTCCGGTCGTTGCCGACCTCGATCGTCTGATCGTGCCCGACGCTCAGCGAGTGATCGTTCTCGACGATTTCCTGGCGGTCCTTCTCCGCGTGGATGTAGACGAGCTCCTCGCCGATCTTGTCCTCGAAGCGGATCTCGTTGAAGTTCGCTGCGCCGCCCTCCTTCGACGAACGCGACTTGATCCCGCTCTGCGTCTTGTTGCCCGGCAGCTCGTACGGCACCGGCATGTCACCGTTGTACACACCCCCCGTCACGAGCGGGCGATCGGGATCCCCCTCGAGAAACTCGACCACGACCTCCTGCCCGATCCGGGGGATGTACTGCGCGCCCCAGCTCTTTCCGGCCCAGATCTGCGCGACGCGGACCCAGCACGAGCTGTTCTCGTCGTTCGCACCCTCGCGATCCCAGTGGAACTGGACCTTGATCCGGCCGTACTCGTCCGTGTGGATCTCCTCGCCGCTCGGTCCGACGACGACGGCCGTCTGCGGGCCGTTGACGAGGGGCTGGGGGGTCGTGCGACGCGGGCGATACACGATCGTGTCGGGGATGCACTCGAACGAGTTCGCGTAGTAGCTGTCGCTTCCCGCCGCCTGAACGTACGAAGAGTCGCGCGCGCTGTGGCGGACCTCGGTCAGCACGTACGACTGCCCGTCCTCGGAGGGGAAGCTGTGCCCCGACAGCCGGAAGGTCCCGGCGACGCGGAACGAGTTGCAGCCGCTCGCGCCCTCGACGACGTCGTAGCCGGCCTCCTCGGCCTCCATCAGCACCTTGGCCTTGGCATCGCCGTGGTCCTTGTCGACGTAGCGGCCGGGGTAGTCGTAGCGCTCGTGACTCTCGACGCCGTTCAGGCCGACGACCGTCGGGGCGTCGACGTGCATGTCGACGCGCGGAGTCTCGAAGTTGTAGTCGGTGTGCGACCACTTCCCGCTCACGTACTCGAAGCCGTGGACCCAGCGGCTGATGTGGTCCACCGCCATCGTGCCTTCGTCGTAGGGGACCTCGGACTGCTCGCACGGCGAGTACGCGCCACTGCCGTCGGCGAGGACCAGGACGTGGCGACCCTCCTCCTGGCGGAAGAAGAAGAAGATCCCCTCCTCCTCGAGGAGCCGCATCACGAACTCCAGGTCGGTCTCGCGGTACTGGACGCAGTACGTGAGCGGCGGGTAGCTCCCCGTGACGCCGGACGTCTCGTAGTCGCTGAACCCGGCGTCGTCGAACACCTGGCAGGCGATGTCGACGACGCTCATCTCCTGGAAGATCCGGCAGCCCGATCGCTTCGACAGGACCCACGTCCACGGCACGACGATCGCCTGGTAGGAGCGCATTCCGCTCGGGTGCAGGCCTCCGCGGGAGAAGCGGCGGACGATGCCGTTCCACTGCCGGACCGCGCTCCCGGCGCTCATGACCTGGAACGAGATCGACTGGCCGACGACCTGCAGCGGATCGATGCCCTCCTCGTGGGAGAGCAGGTCGAGCCGGAACTCGTACCCCTGCGAGAACGCCTCCGAGCCGTCCAGGGCCTCGAGGAGGAGGACGTCGTCCCCGAGCGGGGTGTCGACGTGCAGGAGGCGGTTCGCGTGCGTGAACATGGTGCGACGAGGGCGGAGACCCGGTGGCAGGGCCGGGTCCCCTACGCGCTAGAGGGGGAACCTGGCGCGGCCGCGACGGCCGATGTTGCGATTCCGCCGGTGGCGGCACGGGTCTCCGCGGAGAACCTCGATCGCCGAATTCCGTCAGCGCCCGCCGTCGATCGCCCGCACGGGCCGGACCCCGAGGTTGAAGTCGGTCGCCTCGATCGCGTCGTTGCTGCGGTTCGCCGATCGGGCGTCGGCCGCCGTTTCGCCGAAGCTGCCCCCGCGCACCACGCAGATCGTGCCGCCCTCGAACGGCAGCCACGGGTCCACGCTCCCGTCGCGGCCGGCGTAGGCGTTCTCGAGGTAGCGGTCGAGGCAGAGCTCGCGCACGTTGCCGTGGATCCCGTAGAGGCCGAACAGGTTGACGGCTCCACGGTCGACTTCCCAGTGGACGACGGAGCCGTCGTCGTGGTCCGGCCAGTTCGAGATCGCCGGCCAGCGCGCTCCCGCCGCGGCGGCGGACGCGTCCGCGATGTTGATCCTCCCCGCGAGCTCCGCGCGCGTCCCGGCGATCGACCAGGGGGTCGAGGTTCCGGCCCGCGCCGCGTACTCCCACGTGCTCTCCGTCGGGAGCGCGAGCCCGAAGCGCGGCAGCTCGCGCTCGCAGTCGGCCCAGCTGATGCCCTCGACCGGATGGAGACGCGAGTCGACGAGGGGAGGCTCGCTGTAGCTGCTCGGCTCGTCCCCGGTGAGACGCAGCCACTGCCCCTGCGTCATCTCGAACTTCGACACGAAGGAGGCGCTGATCGTCGCCGCGTGGACGGGACCCTCCGTGGGATTCGCAGCGGGGTCGTAGTTCGGCGCGCTCGGGTCTGTCGACTGTGCGCCGAGTACGGCGGAGCCGCCCGGAACGAGGACGAAGACGAGGCAGGAGAACTCGTCGACGGCGGCGCCCGTCTCGGTCCAGGTCGGGATCTCGCCCGACGCCAGGTGCGCGAACTCCCACAGTCCGCTGGTCGGTTCCTCGCCGAGCGGGACGAGCCCCATCTGCGGCTGGAGGTCGAGCTCGGGATACCGCGAGCGGATCGATGGGAGCGCTTCCTGCCACATCGCGTCGAACTCACCGCCGGGCGCGAAGCCGCGCTCCAGCCGTGATGCGAACGCGGTTCGTCGACCGACGCTCCAGCCGTGCTCGCGCGTGACCGTGAGCGCGTCGATCAGCTCTTGCTCGAGCGCTTCGAGTCCGAGGATCAGGTCCGTCAGCTCACGGTCGACCAGCGCGCGATCGCCGAGATCGTCCGGATAGCGCCACGGATGACGCTCTGCAACGCGGGCGCGCAGCGAAGCGGCCTCTGCGACGAGCCTCGCGGCCTCCTCCTCGGCCTCCACGCGACCCGCGCGCGTCCTCGCCCGAGCGAGGAGTGGCTGCAGGGGGTCGACGAGCGATTCGATCGTCGGGAGCCTGTCCGGCGGCGTCGATGCGAGCGCCTCCTCGCTCGCCTCGCGCGCGCCGTCGACATCGCCGAGGGCCCAGCGACCCCACGCGACGGCGGCCCAGAGGTTCGGAACGATCTCCTCGGGCGCGTCGTCGAGCGTATCGAGCGCGAGAGCGAGCCCCTCCGACTCGCGGTCGAGCTCGACCCGACCGGGCTCGACGAGCGACCACGCCCGCAGCAGGCGGTCCGTCGGCGGCGAATCGTCGTCCGGCGCACTGGCGGGCGGCGGGTCGGCGGGGTCCACCTGTCCCTGGAGAACGCGGAGCGCACTGCGACGCGCCGCGATCCTCGCCTCGAGCGCGCGGAGTCGAGCCGCCTCGGGGTCTCGTGCGACCTCGTCCTCCGGGGGCGGCGCGCCGTCGACTCGCAGCGCGTCCCGCTCTCGACGGAAGCCGGGCAGGCGGTCGATCAGCTCCTGCGCGCGGTCGAGCCAGCGCTTGAAGTCGGGGATCGTGGAGGGATCGACGGGCCAGAGCTGCCGGGCGTCGACGACGAGCCCCTTGGTCGCCAGGCGCGCGGCCGTCTTGATCGCCTCGTTTCGCTCCGCTTCCGCGCGTGCGCGCGCCTCCGTCGCGGAACGACTTGCGTTCGTCGCCTGCGCCAGCAGCTCGTTCGAGCGCTCCGTCTCGGCCGCGAGCGAGTCGTTGACCCTGGAGAGACGCACGAGCAGTCCGCTGACGACGATCAGCGCGAGCGCGACGATCGCGGTGACGCTGCTCGCGACGGGGTTGCGCCGCGTCCACTTCCACGCGCGGTCGACGACGCTCGGGCGGCGCGCCGCGATGGGTTCGTGCGCGAGGAAGCGCCGCAGGTCCGCCGAGAACGCCCCGGCCGCCGGGTAGCGACGCGTCGGCTCCTTCTCGAGCGCGCGCTGCGCGATCGTGCCCAGATCGCGGGGGCACTGGGAGCGGAGCTCGTTCGGATCGGTCGGTTCGATCGAGAGGATGCTGCGCGCGATCTGCTGGGTCGTATCCCCTTCGAACGGACGCCGCAGGGTGAGGAGCTCGTAGAGCACGATCCCGAGCGAGAAGACGTCCGTGCGGTGGTCGATCTCCTTCGTCCGTCCCTCGACCTGCTCGGGGCTCATGTACGCCCAGGTCCCCTTCACCTCGCCGCTCAACGAGTGCAGCGATTCGTCGACGACGCGGGCGAGCCCGAAGTCCGTCAGGCGCGGCGCTCCGTCCGGTCCCACGAGGACGTTCGAGGGCTTGACGTCGCGGTGGATCACGCCGTTCGCGTGCGCGTACTCGAGCCCCTCCGCGACGCGAGCGACCAGCTCGGCGATCCGCCGGTCGTAGTCGCGAGGGAGGACGTCGCGCGTGCGCATCTCTTCGATGAAGTCCCTGATCGTGCGCGAGCCGGGCACGAGCTCCTGCGCGATCCAGGCGAGCTCGTCCTCTTCGCCGTACGCGAGCGTGGTCACGATGCCCGGGTGCTGGAGCCCGGCCCCCGCGCGCGCCTCGCGTCGGAACTGCTCCAGCGCCCGGTCCTCGACACGACCGGCGAGGATGAACTTCAGCGCGACGCGCCGACGCAGGTCGACCTCCTCGGCCTCCCACACCTCGCCCATGCCTCCGCGGGCGAGGAAGCGCAGGATCCGATAGCCCGCGACGGTGTCTCCCGGCTCGACGACGGGCCGCGGCGCGGCGTCCTCGCGATCCGCCGACGCGGTCTCCGCGCCGAAGAAGCCGGCGAGCTCGACGCAGCGCTCGAACAGCTCGCGCACGCGCTCGAGGCGGTCCGGGTCGCCCTGGATCGCCGGCATCTCGCCGATCCACGACTCGAACGACTCCCGCGACCACTCCGATCGTTCGTCGAAGAAGCGACCGACGAGCTCTTCGTCCTCGAGGTCGTCGTCGCTGGACATGGTCGTCTACGCCCGCCGAGCGGACGGTCCTTGAGTGTACCCATCGTCCCGACGCGCGACTCCGGCCAGGAGCGCGCACAATCCGCGCGTGGGGCCTCCCCGCCCGCGCCGGATCGGCGAACATCCCCGCATGAGCACGCGCTTCGAGAGCACCGACTCCTACGTCGCCGCCGAGGACCTCATCGTCGCCGTCAACGCGGCCGTCGCGCTGGAGCGGCCCCTGCTCGTCAAGGGCGAGCCGGGAACGGGAAAGACCGTGCTCGCGCACGAGGTGGCGGCCTCCCTGGGGCTTCCGCTGTACACGTGGCACGTCAAGTCGACGACCAAGGCCCAGCACGGCCTGTACGAGTACGACGCCGTCGCCCGACTGCGCGACTCCCAGCTCGGTTCGGACAAGGTCCACGACATCGCGAACTACATCGTTCCGGGGCGTCTGTGGGAGGCCTTCGAGGCCGAGGACGGAGCGGTCCTCCTGATCGACGAGATCGACAAGGCGGACATCGAGTTCCCCAACGACCTGCTGCTGGAGCTCGACCGGATGGAGTTCTATGTCCACGAGACGCGTCAGACGGTCCGCGCAGAGAAGCGCCCGGTCGTGATCATCACGTCGAACAACGAGAAGGAGCTGCCCGACGCGTTCCTCCGGCGCTGCTTCTTCCACTTCATCCAGTTCCCCGATGGTGCGACGATGGCGGCGATCGTGCGAGCGCACTTCCCCGACCTGCACGCCGAGCTGCTCAACGAGGCGCTCGGCCTCTTCTTCGGGATCCGCGACGTCCCGGGGCTCAAGAAGCGGCCGTCGACGTCCGAGCTGCTCGACTGGATGCGGCTGCTCGTCCTCGAGCACGTCGGGCCGAAGGACCTGGAGGAGACCGCGAAGAAGAGCGAGGTCCCGCCCTACATCGGCTCGATGGTCAAGAACGAGCAGGACATGGAGCGCCTGGCCCAGTGGCTCGGCGCTCGCGGCTGGCGACGCTGAGGCTCCCGTTGTTCCTCGAGCTCTTCTTCGAACTGCGCGCCGCCGGCGTCCCCGTGACGATCGGCGAGTACTTCGCGTTCTGTCGCGCGCTCGAGGCCGGCGTTGCCGAGTACGACGTCGAGCGCTTCTACTACCTCGCGCGAACGAGCCTCTGCGCCGACGAGCGCCAGCTCGATCGATTCGACCGCGTCTTCGCCGCCTGGTTCGAGCGGATGGAGGCGATCGAGGATCCCTTCACGGAGATCCCACAGGAGTGGCTCGACGCTGTTGGAGAGCGCTACTTCACGGAGGAGGAGAAGGCGCGCATCGCAGAGATGGGCGGCTTTCGCGAGCTCCTCGAGAACCTCAGGAAGCGCATCGCCGAGCAGGGCGAGCGGCACGAGGGCGGGTCGAAGTGGCTCGGGACGCGCGGCACGTCGCCGTACGGCGCATACGGCTACAACCCGGCGGGGATCCGGATCGGCCAGAGCGGCTCGCGTCACCGTCGCGCGGTCAAGGTCTGGGACCGACGCGAGTTCCGCGACTTCGACGGGGACGTCGAGCTCGGGACGCGCCAGATGAAGCTTGCGCTGCGCCGGCTGCGGCGCTTCACGCGCGAGGGCGCAGAGGAAGAGCTCGACCTCGACGCCACGATCGAGCGCACGGCCCGCAACGCGGGAACGCTCGACATCGCGCACCGCCCGGAGCGAAAGAACCGCGTGAACGTGCTCCTGTTGCTCGACGTCGGCGGCTCGATGGACGACCACGTCGACCTCGTCCAGCAGCTCTTCTCCGCCGCGCGCTCCGAGTTCAAGAACCTCGAGACGTACTACTTCCACAACTGCCCGTACGAGCGCGTGTGGCGCACGAACGGCCGGCGACGGGAGGGCGTCGTCGACACGTTCGAGCTGATCCGGACCTACGGCTCGGACTACCGCCTCGTCTTCGTCGGCGACGCGAGCATGAGCCCGTACGAGATCAGCGAGCCGGGCGGTAGCGTCGAGCACTGGAACGAGGAGTCTGGCGCGGTCTGGCTCCAGCGCCTGCTCGCGCACTACGAGCGCGCGGTCTGGCTCAACCCGGTGCGGGAGCGCGCGTGGGACTGGACGCAGTCGATCGAGATGATCCGCCGGCTGATCGGCGCGCGCATGATGCCGTTGACGCTCGAGGGGCTCGAGCGCGCAACGGCCGAGCTTCGCGCGTGAGCTACGAGCGCGCCTCGAGCGGCCAGTTCTCGCTCTTGCAGCGCTTCGGCGCGACGGGCTCGAGGACCTTGAAGAGCCCGTAGAGCATCCGAACGCCCATCGACGGCCTGCCCGTTTCGACGATCCGCTTGAGCGAGTTGACGATCATCGTCCCGCCCTGCTTCATCTGCTTGGCGGACTTCGTGCCCGGCGGCATGTGGACCGTGAGGCGGAAGCGGACCTCCTTCCCGACCTCCTCCAGGTCGTACTCGACGATGCTCTCCGGGTCCTCGTTCGCGGTGAACTTCATCGTGTGGACGAAGCGGCGCGGCGGCGCGAACTCGAGCACGTGTCCGACCATGTTCGTGAACTTCCCGCTCCCGGTGCGCATCTGAACGGCGCCGCCGGGCTCGAGGCCGGTCGTGTGCATGCGCGCGTTGAAGATCGCACCCTGGAGCTCGTCGGTCTTCGTGATCTCGTGCCAGACGTCGTCGATCGTGCCCTCGATCATCACCTCGAACACGGCGGTCTCGCGGCCTTCGGCGTAGGAGCTCTCAGCGCTCATCGCTCGAGCCCCCCGCGTCCGACGACGCTGCTTCGACCTTGCGCTTGATGCGAGTGAGCTTCGATGCCCAGTGCTCGCTGAGTTCCGTGGTCCATCGCTCGTGAATCTCCTGGATCGGGACGGGATTGAAGTGGAGGAGGCGCTCGCGGCCTTCCTTGCGCGAGACGACGAGCCCGGCGTCCTCGAGGACCCGCAGGTGCTTCATCACGGCCACGCGCGAGACGTCGAAGAAGCTCGCGACGTAGCCGACGTTGCAGCCCGGGTGCGCCTTCAGGAGGTCGAGGATCCGCCGCCTCGCCCGGTGGGCGAGCGCGGCGAACAGGCGGTCCTGGGCGTCGTCGTTCATTGGTAACCAGATGGTTGCATATGGTCGACGAGAGCGCAAGATGGGGCCATGTCAGATCTCGACGCGCAGTGGAAGCGGGCCCTGCCGGCCCTACGCGAGGGCCTCGAGGCCGCGTTCGGTGCCTTGATTCGCGACTGCGAGGCCCCGCTCGAGGCCCTCGACCGGGTTCCTCCGACGGCTGGCTGGACGCGGCACGAGGTCCTGGAACACGTCGCGCTGACGGACCACTACCTGCTGATCCTGATCGACAAGATCGCGGACCGGACGCGGAGGCGGTTGGAGAGAGGCGATCCCTGGCCCGTTCACGGGCCGTCCTTCGCGCCTCTTCAGCGTCTGGCCTCCTCCGAACGCGACTGGGAGGCGCCCCTCCACATGGTCCCGTCGGATCCCGCGCCGCCGATGGAGATCACACGGCGGCTCGACCTCGACCGGAAGCGCTGCCTCGCACTGCTGGACGAGTTTCCCAGCGGCGAGGGGACCCTGCATCGGATCCGTATGTCCGTCGTGGACGGCGACGACCGCCTCGACCTCTACCAATACCTCGAGATCGTGCGCCTGCACGCAACTCGGCACGTCGCGCAAATCGAGCGGCTGAAGTCCTAAGGACTTGACGGGCAGAGGTCTTGTCAGGAGCTTCAACCGGACTTGACTGGTTCCGGAGGGTGCCGCCCGACCAGATACGCGCACGAGGGCCTGCCGCCGGGCCCAACCATGGCGAACATCCATTTCAGCCTCGCTGGAGAAGGCCGCGGACACGCTGCCCGTGCGAGGACCCTCGTCGACGAGCTGCGCAGCAAGCACAGCGTCACGATCCACACGTTCGGCGACGCGTACTCGTTCCTCTCTCCGCTCTACGCCGGGACGGATGTCGGCGTCGAGGAGATCCCCGGCCTGCGCTTCCGCTACGACCGCCGCGGCCGCGTCGACTACGTTCGCTCGGCGGCCGCGAACGTCTCGATCCTGGCGCAGATCGCGAAGACCGAGCGCAGGCTCGCCGAACGTCTCCAGCGCGAGTCCGTCGATCTCGTCCTGACCGACTTCGAGCCCGCGCTGCCGCGCGCCGCCCGTCGCGCCGGGATTCCGGCCGTCAGCGTCGATCACCAGAGCGTGCTCGCGTACGCGGACCTCAGCGAGCTGCCGTTCAGCCTGCGTCGACACGCGGCCTTCCTCGGGGCCTTCGTGAAGCGCTGGACTCCCAAGCCGAGCCGGCGCGTCATCTCCAGCTTCTATCGGCCGCGGCTCAGGCCGGGCGTCGAGAACGTCCGCTTCGTCGGCGTTCTCCTGCGCGAAGCGGTGCGCCGCGTCGAGCCTACCGTCGGCGAACACATCGTCGCCTACGTACGCCACGGAACGCCCGACCGCGCGCTCGATGTCCTTGCCGCGGGGCCGATGCCCGTGCACGTCTACGGTCGCGGCTGGTTCGCGCCGCGGGGGTCACTCGTCCCGTGCGAGGTGAGCGAGACCGGCTTCCTGCAGGACCTCGCCTCGTCGTTCGCGGTCGTTACGACGGCCGGGAACCAGCTCGTCGGCGAGGCGATCCACCTGACGAAGCCGGTCCTCGCGCTGCCCGAACCGGGCAACCGCGAGCAGGAGATCAACGCCTGGTTCCTCGATCGAAGCGGCGCGGGACGCGCTCTCGGCTTCGATCGCTTCGACGCTTCCGCCCTCGAGTCCTTCCTGGACGACGTTCCCAGGCTCCGCGGCCGCTGCCGCGCGCTCGACGTCGACGGGACCGCCGCCACCCTCGAGATCATCGACGCCGCCATGAAGGGAGCGATCGACGCGAAGTCGACCCGCGCGGCGCCCGCCTCCCTCACCGCAGAGGCCTGACGGCCCGACGCTCGGCAGATCCAAGATGCGACTCCTCTCCTACATCTCCGAGATCGGCGGACTCCGCCGCGGCAGCTCGCATCGTCCTCGGACGCTCACCCACACGGTGTCGTTCCTGTGCAACGCGCGCTGCGTGATGTGCGACTCGTGGCGCCTGCCCAAGCAGGACGAGCTGACGACGGACGAGATCGACCGGATCTACGCGCAGCTGCCGGAGCTCGACGCCGTCCGGCTCACCGGCGGCGAGCCGTTCGTTCGCAAGGACATGGCCGACATCACGCGGATCGCGGTCGATCGCCTGCGTCCGCGGTTCGTCCACGTCACGACGAACGGCTTCCTGACGGATCGGATCGTCGACTACGCCGAGGACCGCGATACGGCGACCCCGCTGCACGTGCTCGTTTCCGTCGACGGCGTCGAGGAGAAGCACGACGAGGTCCGGGGCGTCCCGCGCAGCTACGAGCGAGCGATGGAGACCGTTCGCCAGCTCGTCGCGCGTCGAGAAGCCCTCAACCTTCGGATCGCGGTCAACCAGACGGTGATCGACGCGGAAGGCGCCCGGCACTACCGCCCCCTCCGCGACGAGCTCGCCGAGCTGGGCGTGAAGAACCACCTGATCGTCGCGTACAAGGAGAGCGCGACGTACTCGCTCGAGCGCAACCTCGAGCGCGCGGTCGACGGAGCCAATTCGTACGAGACGTACGGCGCGTTCTCGAAGGCCGAGATCGAGCTCCTCCTGGACCAGGCCGAGGCCGACCTCGTCGAGCTCGACCGTCCCGAGCGCCTCGCCAAGAGCTACTACATCGCGGGGCTGCGTCGGCGGCTCCTCGGTCAGGACGGGCCCGCGGGTCCGTCGTGCGTCGCGCTGCACGCGCACCTTCGCCTGTTCCCGAACGGCGACGTGCCCACGTGTCAGCACAACACCAAGATCGTCGGCAACCTGCGAGAGCAGTCGTTCGCCGAGGTCTGGGAGAGCGCGCGCGCGCAAGAGCAGCGCCGCTGGGTGAAGAAGTGCGAGGGCTGCTGGACCGAGTGTGAGGTCCTGCCCAGCGCGGTCTACACCGGAGAGCTCGCGATGCATGCATTGCGACGCCCGACCGAATCCCTCGTCGCCGCACGCGGCGGCACCGCTCCCCAGAGCGAAGACAGCGCTCGCAATCGCGCCGTCACTGGCGCAACTGCCTAGACGAATGACCGTACACGACAATAGGCGGCACGACTCCGACCAGGAGCTCCGCCCGGTGCACCCGAACGTTCGGCCCGAGGTGGGCGCCAACGGCCGCAAGCGCCTGCGGACCGTCTGGGTCTCCGACATCCACCTCGGCTCTCGGAACTCGAAGGCCGGGGAGCTGCTCGCGTTCCTCGACACGATCGAGTTCGACCGCCTGTACCTCGTCGGCGACGTCCTCGACTTCTGGAAGCTGCGCAAGAAGGTCCGCTGGCCGGCGTCGCACACCGCGCTCGCCGCGCACGTCGCGCGCCTGGCGCGGTCCGGGATCGACGTCATCTACCTGCCCGGCAACCACGACGCCGAGCTTCGCGGACACGGGATCTTCCAGCTCGCCGGGATCGGCGTCCGCGACGAGGTCGTCCATCACACCGCGGACGGCCGCAGGCTGCTCGTGACGCACGGCGACTCGTTCGACGACTACGGCGAGGAGTCGTC
>JBCCSK010000160.1:0-12716 GCA_039200205.1 Planctomycetota bacterium | reverse complement strand
CGCCCGTCGAGTTGGCGAACTCCGAGACGTTCACCGCGTTCCTCGATGTCCGTTTCGTCGACGAGTACGACACGCCGCTCTCTGGCGTGCAGGCTGCCTTGATGAGCTCGGACGGAAGTCGTCAGAAGCCTTGGAAGGTCGCTCACGGGCAATCCGACCGCGGCGGCGGCGCGCGCGTCGAGGTCGAGCTGCCGTCGTGGGCCGACGCGGACGAGACGGGCCTCGCAGCAGCGCGCTTCGAGCTCGTCGCCACGCTCGAAGGTCGCACGTCCCACCGCCAGCGAGTGCTGTTCCGTGAGGGCGAGACGACTCAGCTCGGTGACGTCGTCCTCCTTCGAGGCGCACGGATCCAGGGTCGCGTCGTCGACCAGCATGGCGCTGCGCTCGAAGGAGCTCTCGTCGGGGCGGTCGATGCGTCGCACTTCGACGGCCTCACGCCGATCCAGCTCGAGCGGATCGGCCGCCTGGGCGACGACGCGTTCGACCGCCTGACCGCGGCGACGACGCGCGTGGACGGTGAGTTCGAGCTCGGCGGCCTCGCAGCCGGAACCGTGCGCGTCTGGGCGCACGCGCCGGATCGGCGCTTCGGACTCAGCGAGACGATCCGTCTCGACCCGCTCACGGGCGGAGTCGAGATCGAGGTCGTCGTGCCGGACTTCGGGCCGACCGACAGGATCGCCGGTCGCGTGGTGGGTCCCGACGGTCGGGGTCGGCGCGCGTCGATCACTCGCTACATGACGACGAAGGAGACCTCCCGGGGTGACACCATCCGCACGGATGCGGACGGTCTGTTCTCCTTCCCGGTCGCGTCGCACGACTCCGTGTACCAGCTGACAGCGGGCGACATGAACGACGAGTTCTCGAAGGTCCAGGTCCGGGACGTACGGCCGGGCGACATGGACGTCGAGATCGCGTTCCGCGCGCCGGTCCCGTTCCTCGTGCGCCTGCGCGACGCGGACGACCAGCCGGTGGAAGGCGGCCAGATCTGGATCGGCATCGACGGGTTCTACTCACGGGTCCGAAACACGCAGCCCGCTCCCGGCGACTACGTCATCGATCGACCGAGCGGCACGTTCCGGCTCGAAGCGAAGGCTCCGGGCTTCCGCGAGAACGACGAGTTCGAGCTCGACGACGCGACAGCGCCCGACGCCGTTGACCTCGTCATGGAACGCGCGCTCGTCGTCGAAGGCGAAGTGCTCGCGAACGGCGCTCCGGTCGAAGGCGCCATCGTCGAGGCCTTCCAGTACGACACGCTCGCGAGGGAGACCGTCAACGGGATGCGCTGCAGCATCTCGAGGTTCGAGTGCGGAACGACGCGCTCGGACGCCGAGGGACGCTTCCGCCTGGAGGTCGACCTCCGCGGCCCTTTCGTCGTCCGCGCACGGCACGCGGATCACGTCGATGCGGAGACGGCGCCGATGACGCCGGACCAGGCGGGTGATCCGATCTCCCTGAGCTTCGCCAGCGGCGGCTCCATCGAAGGGACCGTCCACGTCCCCCCTGGCGAGAGCGCGGGCGGCCTGGTCGTCGGCGTGCACCGCGGCGACGGCCGGCCGCGCTCCGTCCGCACGGCTCCCGACGGCTCCTACCGCTTCGACGGCTTGATTCCCGGCGATTGGAACGTCTTCCTGACGGACGACGACATCGACCCGCGCGGCGGCTCGTTCTCCAGCGTCGTCACCGATGAGCCCTTGACGTGGGACTGCCGCGTCGAGCTGGGCCGGACGACGCGCTTCGACATCGATCAGGACGACGACTGACCGAGCGCCGCTCGGTCAGGGAATCGCCCGATCAGCGGCTCTCGAGAACCACGGACAGAGCGTCCTTCTCTGCGTCCCACGACCAGATCGATGATGCGCGCAGGGCTCCGCCCGCGTCGATCTCGACGCGATAGGGATCACCGGAGAACGGATCGATCTGGGTCAGGATCCAGGCGCGCGCCGCGTCGAGGCCATCGCTTCGTGCGACAAGAACGGCGCGGGCAAGGGTGGCGCGAGCCTCGAGGTGGTAGGCAACCCTGACGAGGCCGGAAGCGGGCGCGACGAGAAGCTGTGACCGAAGCGCGAAGATCTTCTCGTCGAGGTCTTCGAGAACCGCACGCACTTCCTCACGCGCCTCGACGGACGGCCCGCGGGCTGCTGCGATGAGGCGGGAGTAGGTCTCGAAGTAGACGGCTCGATCGTAGCTCGCCTGCAGCGGGGCGCCGAGCCACTGCAGGGGGTTCAGCCAGGCGCCCGGACTCCGCTCGACGGCGTCGCCAGGCCTCGAGAAGGCGGCGTAGCCGATCGCCCGCTCTTCCTCGAGCGCACGCCGAAGTCGCTCACGCGTGTCCAGTTCGAACAGCAGCGGCTCGAACTCGGCGAGGTCCGTCTCGGGCAGGACCTGCGCGACAAGGACGAGTGAGCGAATCAGAAGGTCGTTCTGCAGGCACCAGGCGAGCGCGTGGGTCTGGCCAGGTGCCTCTTCATAGGCGCGCGCGGTACAGGTTCCGAGACGCAGACTCTCGAGCGCCGTTCGCTCATCGCCGTCGAGCGCCGCGAGCCAGGCGCGTCGGGCGAGCGCTTTCTGGGTTTCGATGGGTCCGGACATCGCGTCCGGCGTCGGAACCGGCGCGTCGCTCGCAAGCCAAGCGTCGATCCACGACCGCGCGTCGAATCCCGGGCCGTCACAGGCGGAGGGGGCAGCTGCGATGAGGTCCCCGGACACCGCCGCTCGCACGCGCGTGTAGGTGACGTGCGCCGGAGTCCATCGCGGGTCCGCACCGAAGACGGGCAGCGTGTCGGTGAGACCGCCCAAGAGGAGGTCGTCCGCGACGCCTTCCTCGTGGAGCGCCGCGAGCCGCTCGAGGAGCCCGCGTTCGATCGGCGCGAACGACTCGTCCGGACCTTCGAGTCGGGCACGGATCGACTCGAGATCGTCGAGATCGAGGTCGAAGAGGCGAAACGGCGAGGCGCTCAATCCGGTCCACCAGGCGGGAGCCGAGCTCGCGTCCTTGACGAGATCCTCCGGTCGCAGCGGCGCACCCGACGCCTCGATCGCAGCGAGCTCGCGCTCGACGTCTGCCTCCCAGCGCGTCGCAGCCAATCGGGCGGCGACGTAGCCGAGAACGACGAGTACGGCGACAGCGATCCCCCCCCATCGCAGCATGCGGAAGATCCCGTTCTTGCGACGAGAGCTCACTCGCGGAGCGTAGCGCGCACGACTGGCCATCGACGTCGTCGCGCTCGCACAATATCGCGGCTCTGCCAACCTCCTCCTGCCACATCCGCCCATTGTCCATCCTCCCGTCACTGCTCGGGCTGGCCCTCCTGGCGCCAGCTCAGGTCGAGGAGAGTCCGGCATGTCTCGAGCGCATCCAGCGACTCGATACCGCCGACTCGCTCGAGGAACTCGAAGACGCGGTCATCGCACTCGTCGACGCGTACGAGCTCGGAGACAGGTCGTGTCTGAGCGCGGCGCTTCCTCTCCTCGAGAAACTTGTCGACAGCGCGGAAGGGAGAGTCGCGTTGCTTGCCGTCGTTGGCATGGGCTTGGCCGCCCAGGGAGCCGGCCACGAGTCGGCGGCAGCCGTGCAGGAGGCGATGTCCGCGATGAACGGCGTCGAGCTCGAGCCAGGCGTTCTGCTCGACCTCCGCGCGCCGGTCGTCGCCGTGACGGCGCGTTACGAGATGAGTCGCGGAAACCTCGACGGAGCGATGGCGTTACTGGAGGGCGAGCTCGAGCTTCCGCACGGACCACGCGCGCTGTCGGGGGTCCTCGGAGCGATGAGTACGTGCCATCGCCGTCGCGGCGAGTACGAAGAGGCGGAGGCCCTCGCCCGCGAGAGCCTCGAGCTCGCCCGGGACGTGTATCCCGACGGGCACCCCGCGATCGCGGCGCGCGCCGTCAGCCTCGTCGCAGTCCTCCATCGACTCAACCGCTTCGACGAAGGGAGAGAGCTCGGCGAGGAAGCCGTCCGAATCGCGGAGGGACACTTCGGAACGGAGCGCATCGAGTTCGCGGAAACGCTGAATGCACTGAGCCTCTGCCTCGTCCGTCCAGAGGACCGCCCGCGTCGCGCCGAGGTCGCGCAGCAGGTCTACGACGTGGTCTTCGCGACGACGCCGCCAGGACATCCCCATCGTGCGGTCGTCGCGGAGAACCTCGCGAACGACCTCGGCAGGGTCGGCGACTACGATCGCGCGCTGGCCATCCTCGATGTGGCCGTCGAAGAGGCGGTCCAGCGGGGCCCCGACGGGCAGCTCGATGTCGCGTATGCACACGAGTTGCGGTCGCAGCTCTTCAAGCTGATCGGCAGCCACCGTGAGGAGTTCGCGGCGCTCCAGGCAGGAATCCTCGCGCTGGAGCGAGGGCTCGGATCCGGTCCGCCGCTGTTCATGGCGACGCTCCTCGGAGAGCAGAGCATCTGCGCCCTCCGCCTTGGCGACCACCGCGGCGCCCTCGACCTTTCGGCGCGCGCGGTCTCCATCGTGAACGAACTCGGGAGGGCCGAGGACCGCGATGCCGCATCCATCCTCTTCGCGCGAGCCTATGTTCTCGGTGAGCTGGGCGACGATCGTGCCGCTCTCGAACTCCATCTCGCGGCGTTGGACCTGAGGAGGAAGTTCGACGCCGGGAGACCCGTCCAGGCTCGCAGCAGCAGCTCGGTCGGGCACACGTACATCGCCCTCGATCGGGAGCGCGAGGCTGAGCCGTACCTGCGGGAGGCGCTGGCGATCAGGGAATCGACGCTCGGACCCACGGCGCCCGAGACCGGTGTCACCTGCCTTCAGCTCGGTGACGCGACTCAGCAGCTCGGGCGGCTCGACGAAGCGCGGGCCTACTTCGAACGTGCCCTCGCATGCCTCACGAGTACACGTGAGCTGCCCGAACTGACGCTCGACGCGAGGTTCGCGTACGCCGGGATCCTCGAGGAGATCGGTGAGACCGAGGCTGCGCTCGACCAGCTCCTTCAAGTCGCGGACGGATACGACGCACTCGGGCGCGTTCCGAACGTGGGCCTCTTGCATCGAGGCCGATGGGAGCTCGCTCGCGAGCGTTTCGCTGAGGCCGAACGGCTCTTCAGTGAGTTTGCCGACCAGATCGAGCGCGTCCGGTTCGAGTCCACCGTCACAGGACCGGAGCGCAACTCCCTCTTTCAGGAGATTCGAAGGCTGCTCCCGTTCGAGCACCTGGCTCGTGTGTACCTCGAGACCGATCGACCCCTCGCGGCCATCGAAGCGCTCGAACGAGGGCACGGCTGGACCTTCGCGGAGACGATCGAGGGACTCTCGACCTTCGATCTCGAGAGCGTGATGCGAGTCGCCGCGGAGGAGGGCGACGGGGCCCTCGAGGACGAGGCGCGCGACCTGATGCGTCGCTGGAGCGAGCTGGAGGACAGGGAATCGAGGCGACTACAAGCCATGGCCGACGCGCGGCGGGACGCGCTGGAGGCCACGGTCGATGAGGCTCGCACCCTCATCGAAGCCGCAGCGGCTCCCCTCCGAACCCTCGACGAGGAGCGGGGCGAGCTGCGCGCTCGTGAACGAACCCTCTATCGATCCACGAACGAACGACTTCGCCGAGAGACGATCGCTGACCTGCGGTCGTCGCTCGACGAAGGCGAGGCGGCGGTTTGGATCTGGCGGCCCCCCGGAACCGGTTCGGCCAAGGCCGCCGTTCTCGTCGTCGCGCAGGACTCGACGACCGGGTTCGTCACGGGTGACGTCGATGCGGAAGACGCGGCACGTGTCGTGGCCGCCAGCGCGATCCCGGGTCGCGGCTTTGGCACCCCCGCGACCTCGCGCGACGTTGAAGAGTCGCTCCGTCGCATCTCGAGCGCGATCGTGACCGAGGATCTCCGTGCAGAGCTCGGCAAGTTCTCGCGGATCCTCGTGGTGCGCGACGCCTTCCTGTCGGGCCTACCGCTCGAGCTGACGTACTGGAGTGACGAGGGGCCGCAGCGCTGGCTCGGCCACGGCCCGTCGATCTCCTACATCGCCTCGATCGAGGAGACCCTGTCGATGAGGAGGACGCGCAGCCGCCGAAGTGCGACGCGTCGGAGGGCACTCGTCTTCGGCAACCCACAGGACGGCAACGGGGCTCCTGAGTTCGCTCCGGCCGGGGCCCTGGTCGTCGGCGTCGAGGACGCAAGCGCAGCCCATGGTGTCGGCCTGCGGTCCGCGGACGTCGTCGTGTCGGTGCGAGGAGAGCCTGTGACCGACGGAGAGACGGCGCGAGCGATGCTCGAACGCGTCGAGGGCCCCGGTGCCGAGATGACCGTCTGGCGCCGAGGAGAGCTGCGCCGAGTCGACGCGCCGTCCCCCCCGTCGGGACTCGAGCTCGCGTCAGGACCCGCGCCCGCTGCGTTCCGCCGCAGCGAGGCCGGCATCGCTGCCGTTGCCGACTACGAGCGCCGAGCGGCGCCACTGAGGGAGCTGCCCGCGCTCGCGGGCGCCCTCCGTGAAGCTCGGCAGATCGCGAAGCTCGCCGATGAGGCCGCCCTCGACGTCCAGCTTCGGACGGGCTCCGACGCCACCGAACGACAGCTCGGAGACGATGCGCAGAGCGCGACGCTCGTCCATCTCGCGTGCCATGCAATCACGGACCGATCGCTGGGGGGTCCACTGCTCGTCCTGGCGAGGCCGGAGACCATCGCCGAGCACGACGACGGGATTCTGTCCCTCGAAGAACTCCTGTCGCGTCGGTGGCGAGGCCAGTTCTCCCAGTGCGAGCTGGTCGTGCTGAGCGCGTGCTCGACCCACGTGGGGAAGCTCCGCAAGAACGAGGCCCCCGAGACGCTCGCGCTCGGACTCGCGCAGGCTGGCGCCAAGGCGGCGATCCTCAGCTCGTGGGACGTCGACGACGAGTGGACCGCGAAGCTGATGGAGCGCTTCTATGCCCTCTATCTCGGCGAAGGACTGGATCCACTCGCTGCTCTCGATCGAGCGCGGCTCGAACTCGCGCGAGACGGCGCGCCAGTCTCCGCCTGGGCAGCGTTCGTCCACACGGGCGACCCTCGCTGAGTCGAGCGTAGCGCTGGACCGTCCTCTCACCGCTCGGGCCCTCGGAGGTCGAACGCGACGAGCTCTCGCTCGTTTCGGACGAAGAGCCGTCCGTGAGCGAGCGCGGGGACGTTGAGGGTCATGCCTCCATCGACGCCCTCGAAGCAGAGTTCTTCCGACGGCCCCGCGTCGCCGAGGCGGAGGACGTGCACGTCGCCGTCCTCGTCGACGACGAGCAGTCGCTCGCCGATCAGCAGGAGCTGACCGTACCCGTACCGCCCCTCCTTCCAGACGCGCTCACCGGTCTCGACGTCGAGGCACGCGAGCATTCCCTCGTCGAGCCCGTAGGCGAACCGGCCGCTTTGCACGGGCTCGTTGTAGCGCGTCTTGAAGCGGCGGGACCTCCAGAGGACCTCGGTCGCCAGGCCCTCCTCGCCATCGACGAGGCGGACGAGCTGCGCGCCCTTGCCGTGCCCCGACGATGCGAGGACGCGGTCGGGCGAGAGGACGAGCGGCTGCGTGCACGTATCGCCGAGGAAGTTCCAGGGGAAGCTCCAAAGCTCCGCCCCGGTGCTCGGGTCGAGGCCGACGATCCGCTTCTTGGCACAGACGACGACGTGCGTCTCGCCGAGCAGCTCGCCGAACTGCGGAGTCGAGTACGCCATCGTCTCGGACAGCGCGCGCCATCGCAGCTCTCCGGTTGCGAGCTCGAACGCCGCGACGTGATCCGCCCCCTGGGCGATGACGGCGTCCCCGAGGATACGCGGCGACGCGGCGATGCCGAAGTTCAGGTTCGCGTCGCTGCCGTCGAGAAGCGAACGTCGCCAGCGAAGGTCACCCGTCTCGAGAGCGACGCAGCGCAGCTCGCCCTCGGCGCCGAGCGCGACGACGAGCCCGTCCTGGATCGCCGGCGTCGCGCGCGGGCCCTCTTTGCTCAGCGCGTTGTAGAAGCGCCCGGGCCACGCGTGCTCCCACACGACGGTCCCGTCCTCGAGATCGAACGCGACGACGGCCTCGCGCTCGCGGCGCTGCTCCATGGTGACCACCAGGCCACCCGCGACGACGACCGAAGAGTAGGCAGGTCCGACGGCTGCGCTCCAAAGGCGGCGCGGAGCGACAGCGGTCCAGGTCAGGTCGACGCCCGCCTCGTCGTACTCGCCGTCTCCGACCGGTCCGCGGTACTGGGTCCAGTACGCGGCGGGCGTCTCGGCGCGGATGGAGTCCGGCGACGCAGCCCCTCGAGCGCGCTCGTCGTCGAGCGCGTCGTAGTCGCTCGACGAACGCGTGAGCGATCGGAACGTGAACCCCAGTCCGGCGCAGGAGTTCATCGTGAGGACGATCAGGAGGATCGCGACCGCGCACCCGGTGGGCGGAAGCGGATTGGTGTTCTTCATGCACGAGAGCGTTTCGGCGCAGCGCAGCTCGCACATCGGCCTCACGGCTCGACGCGGCTCGTCCTTTCGGACGATCGTCAGGGATCCAGTCGGCCGGTCTCGTGCGCCCAGATCGCGATCTCGACGCGATTGCGCGCGCCGAGCTTCCCGAGGAGGCTCGCGACGTGCGTCTTCACGGTGCTCAGGCTGATCGCGAGGTCGCGCGCGATCTCGGCGTTCGTCCGGCCCTGGGCCACGGCGCGCAGCACGTCCTCCTCGCGCCCGGTCAGTGCCTCGATCGGTTCGGCTGGCGTCTCCCTCGGTCCGCGCGCCGCGAAGGTCGCGAGGAGCCTCGCCGTGATGCTCGGTGCGATGAGCGCGTCGCCCGCCGCAGCGGCCTCGATCGCCTGAACGAGGAGCTCCGGCCCCGCGTCCTTGAGCAGGAACCCGCGCGCGCCCGCCTTGAGCGCACCGTGCACGTACTCGTCGAGGTCGAAGGTGGTGATGACGACGACGGCGAGCGGATCGTCCACCTCGGGACCGGCGAGCCGGCGCGTCGCCTCGATGCCGTCGAGCCGCGGCATTCGAATGTCGAAGAGGCAGACGTCGGGGCGAAGCTCGCGCGCGAGTCGCACGGCCTCTTCGCCATCGACCGCCTCGCCCACGACCTCGATGCCCGGCTGCGCGCCGAGGATCAGGCTGAGCCCCGTGCGGACGAGGTCCTGGTCGTCGGCCACGAGGACGCGAAGGGTCACGCGACGCCTCCGTCCCTCGGCAGCACGGCGGTCACCGTCCAGCCCCGTTCCTCACCGGGGCCCGCCACGCAGGAACCACCGAGGAGCTTCGCCCGCTCGCGCATTCCCGCGACACCGTAGCTCGAGCCGCCGGCGGATCGAGAGGCGACGGGGTCGCCGTCGTCGGTCACCCGAAGGCGAACGGACGCATCGTCCGCGGTCACGCCGATTGCGATGTGCGTTGCGCGCCGGGCGTGACGACGCGCGTTCGTGACGGACTCCTGCGCCAGTCGGTAGAGGGCCGCCGCGATCGAAGGGGGCACTTCGTCGAGACCCTCGGGCAGCGACACCGACACCTCGGGCCCGCCCGACGTCGAGTCGGCGAGGCGCTCGAGGTCCGCGAGCCGCGGCGTGGGTGCAAAGTCGGCGGGTTCGCCCTCGCGCAGGCGACGAACGATCTGGCGCATCTCGGTCAGCGTACGAGCCGCCTCGCCTTCGATGACGCGCAGCGCTTCGACAGCGCCGGCCGGATCGCCCGATGACGTGGCCAGTCCCGCCTGCGCCCGGATCACGATCGCGGAGACGTGGTGCGCGACCGTGTCGTGCAGGTCACGCGCGAGGTGCTCGCGCTCGCGAAGCTTGACCTGATCAAGCTCGCGCGCGTGCGCCTGCGCACGGTTTCGTGCGGCCGCGCCGAGCGCCATCGCCGACACGAGGACTGCGTAGCCGCCCAGGAACTCGCCCACCGTGAGGTCGTCGACGACGAGCCCCAGGGTTGCGGAGACGAACAGCGTCAATCCGCCGAGCCACCTCTCGCGCGCAGACCCCCAGCGAAAGAGCGAGTACGGAAGCAGGAGCAGGACGAGCGGCAGCTTCAGGTCCGTGCGGTCGACGTCGCCGAGAAGTCGGGCGGCGTCGAGCGCCGCGCCCGCGCCAAACGCGAGCACGACCATCAGGAGCGGACGGGCGCGTCGGCCCAGCACCGTGAACGTCTGCGCCACGCCGAGGAGCAGCGCAGGCGTCGTCCACGAGAGGTCCGGTCGAAGGAGCGCCTCCGCCAGGAGGAGACCGAGAAGCCCCGCCAAAAGCGCGACGTCGTGGTTCCTCGCGGCCGCGGGGCGAGACGGATTCGGCTCGGACTCCAGAGATCGGAGGGCGTCGCTCACGCCCGGATGATGGCACGGGGCGGGCCGAGCGCGCCTCGTCCGAAAGGAGGAGGCGCGGTGACCGGCCTCACACGTCCGACGCGCGATCCGGCTCGAGCTGGACGCCGAGCCCATCCGCGATTCGGTTCACGTAAGCGTAGTACGCGACGCACTCCGCGAGGCCGAGAACGTCCGCGTCGCAGAGCCCCTGCTCCCTCAGTCGCTGGACGTCGGCGCGCTCCATCGATGCAGGGCGGACCGTCAGCTTCTCGGCGTAGTCGAGGATCGCCGTGCGCCGCGGATCGAGCCCCGCAGTCCGCCAATCCAGCTCGATTCGCCGGAGCAGCGCGTCATCGCGGAGGAGTCGCCGCAGACCGCGGCGGTGGTGCGCGATTCAGTAGTGGCAGTCGTTGATGCGGCTGACGACGAACGCGACGAGCTCACGATCCACCTTGCGCAGGCCGGGAGTCCCGGCCATGGCCGCCTGGTACACGGCGAGGTGGGCGGCGAGGCCGCGCGGATGCAGCGAGTGGACGAGCATGATGTGATCGACCTCGCCGGACTCAGGGTCCGACGAAGGCGCGCGGAGGCCGGCGAGTTCGCCGGTCCACTCGTCCTCGGGAATCGTCTCGATCCAGGCGGGCTCCTCGTCGTCGCTCATCGTGGCGACGAGGATAGTCCCTCCCTCATCGCGAGCGGTCGATCACGCGCCGCAGGCGCCGACTCCAGCGGCGGCGCGGCTTCGCGTCCTGGCTGGGCGTGAACTGCGCGATGCGCGCACGGACGACGTTCGATTCGTGGGTCGCGAGCTCCAGCGCCTCCTCCCACGTCACGCCGTGCAGCGCATCGTCGTTCGCGAGGTCTTCGCGAAGGAGGCAGCACCACAGGAACGGGCCAGCGTCCCACGGATCGTGGAGCGCGTTGGAAACGACGACGCTCCAGCCCTCCCCCATGAGCTGATCGCAGAGCTCGCGGCGAATCTCGAACGAGAAGTGCTCCGACGCGAGGGCGAGTCCGATCCGCAGGTCGTCGTTCGAGGCGAGGACCTGCGCGGCTCCCTCGAGGATCTCGGGCTCGGCGCCGTTCGCCGTGAGCGCGAGGAAGTCGATCCTGTGGGATCCAAGGTGCTCCAGGACGAGGTCGTCGAGCGGTCTCGCGGCGATGCGCTCGAACACGCTCTCCGCCGCGGCGTTGGCGTGGTCCTGCTGTTCGGCGATCGCCGTCGTTCCGCTCATCGGCCCCCACGTCGCGTCGAACTGGAACTCGAGCTCGGCGTTCTCCTTCCAGGCGGCCGCCTTCCTCGCGCGCAGCTGGGCGATCCCGTGCCGTTCCGCAAAGGCGTTGATCGCGTCGACGTTGCGCGAGTCGGGGTCGAAGGCGAGGACCGCCCCATCGGGTCCGACGGTCGCCGCTTCCAAGAGTGGATGGGACAGCCCCTTGTCGAGGTACGTCCGATCGAAGCCGACGTGGACGACTCGACTGCGCGCGGAGAGGTAGCACAGCGGCACGAAGTCCCCGAAGAGCTCCGTCGAGCCGACGTAGTCGCCGGCAAAGACGTCGTCGACGTCGGGGCGAAGGCGGAACGTCGCCGGCGCGGCGGCGCGGACCGTGTAGTAGAGGGACTGCGCCGCGGTCTGCGGCCTGTAGTAGAGGCGACCCACGCCGCGAGCATACGCTTCGACGGCCGTCGTCGGCTAACGCCGCCCGCTCGCGATGTTCTTCCACATGATCGTGGAGTGCGGACCGCCGTTCACGCGCTCCAGGCCGAACACGTCGCCCTCGACGTCGTCGAGCTGCGCGAGGGCCTCGTCGATCTCGGCGCAGTCCTCGTCCGTGAGCGAAAGCGTGAGGGCGAAGAGGTTCGCGAAGAGGTACTGGGCGTCGAAGGTCCCGACCATGGCCGCGGTGACGGCGGGGCGATCGAGGACCCAGCGCAGCGCAACGTCCGAGAACGGGCGGCTGTGCCGCAGCCCAACGCGCTTCATGGTCCGGAGCAGGGCCTGGTACCGCTCCCAGCCGCCGACCTCGTCGACGATGAGGCGGTACTTGACGAGCGAGCGGTTCGCGAACGGCTCCTGGAGCGGCGGTGCGCCGAGGTGCTTGCCGGTCAGCAGCCCGCCCGCGAGCGCTCCGTAGCAGATGAGCCCAACGCCTCTCTCCTCGGCGAGCTCTACGAGCTCGCGCTCCGGCCGTCGGTCGAGGAGCGAGTACTTCACCTGGTTGCTGACGAGCGGCACGCCCGCGTCGAGCATCTCGCGCATCCGCGGCGTGTCGAAGTTCGTCGCGCCGACGTGGCGGATCTTGCCGGCGTCGCGGAGCTCGGTGAGCCACTGCGCCACCTCGACGTAGCCGGGCACCGCGTAGTCCCACCAGGAGAACTGGACGAGATCGAGTCGCTCGACGCCTAGCCGCGTGAGCGAGCGGTCGATCACCGCCTCGACCGCGGCGCGATCGAGCGAGCCGAGCGCGTCGAGGTCGGGG
>JBCCSK010000159.1:0-12840 GCA_039200205.1 Planctomycetota bacterium | reverse complement strand
ATCTCGCTGCGCGATCTCCAGGACATGCACGTGATGCTCCTCCGGCCGGACGTCGCGATCGACGGCGCGTCGGGGTTCCCGATCTCCGACGGAGATCGCGCGTTCATCGCCGAGGCGATGGCGTCGACTCCGGGCGAGTCGAAGGACCCGGTCTACGACCGCAAGGCGTACCCCGACGACTTCTCGAAGTTCCTGCTCCCGGGCCTGCTGCGCTTCCGGAAGGCGGACGAGGTCGTCGTGCGTGACAAGGTGGGCCGGGCTTACGGCTTCAGCACGACGAACTCGGAGGTCTTGGACGCGCGCACGGGGCGCACGTTCTTCCTGGCCGCGACGATCTACACGAACCCGAACGAAATCGTCGGCGACGGCGTCTACGGCTACGCGACCGCGGACAGATTCTTCGCCGATCTCGGCGAAGCGGTGGGCAGAGTCATTCTCGACGCGCGCTGAACGAGACGACCCCGCCGAGACGATCCTCGGCCGGGGTCGTCGAAGGGACGGACGTCCGCAGGGTCTTACTGGAAGTCGATCGACACGCCGTCCGCGAAGTTCGACGTCGCGGTGCCGCCGACCGAGTCGCGGAACCAGCACGTGAAGTTCCACGTCTCACCGGGCATGACAGCGACCGGTCCGGTCGGCTGCGGGACCTGCGTCAGGTTGATCGCGAGGCTGATCTGCCCCTGGACCCCCGAGTTCTGGATCTGTCCAGGTCCGACGTAGCGGCCGATCTGGCCGGCGAGGCACAGGTTGCCCGCGCTACCGCCGGGGTTCGCCGTGAAGCCCTGGACCCGGCTCGCGAGGAAGAAGCCGAAGGCGGCCTGCGGAAGGTCGCCGGCGAAGAGGGTCACCGAGTTGTCGGCGGTGATGGCCGAGCCTTCGGCGTCGATCACGGCGGGCACGCCCGTCGAGTTCGGGTTCGCGTTGCAGTAGCGCGTTCCGATCCCGCCGTCGAGGCTGAAGATCGTGACGTTCCGGGCGCCGAAGTCGAGGACCGCGAGCGTGCGCGACGCCGCGTCCCACGAGAAGTCGTACCAGCCCGAGAACGGGGCGGGCGCGAAGCTGCCCCAGTCGGTCGCGACGGGCGAGCCGTCGGGGCTGATCACGGTGACCGTCGCGAAGAAGTCCTGACCGGGCGCCGAGTCGAAGCGGGTGTTGTAGATGACGTAGTCGGTGAACGAGCCGCCGAGGTAGGCGACGTTCTGTCCCGCGGTGAAGTCGGCCATCCCGGGCTCGTCGAAGATGAGCGCGGAGTTCGCCAGGCTGTTGTCGCCCGTCCGCTCCCACTTGATGACGTTGTTGCCCTCGCGGAGATAGATGTCGCCGCTGTCGTCGTCGAAGTCCATGTCGCGCCAGAAGGTGCCCTCCGGCGTGAAGATGATCATGCCGTCCGAGTCGTCCCAGATGTCGGCGCCGTTGGTCGCGTTCTGGAGGGCGCGGCGGCCCGAGCCGAACGTCGTCCAGGCGACGCCCTGTCCGAGCGAGGCGTTGCCGCCGGGGAAGCCGGGGTCGAACGCCACGCCGCTTCCGCCGCGGCCGTTCCGCGCCCAGACCTGCGTCCCGTTCGGGCGCCAGAGCGTGATGCCATTCGGGTCCGGGAGGCCGGAGTCGAAGGCCGCCGCGATGCCGTCGGGCGAGATGTCGAGTCCGATGTAGCCGCGCAGGATCGGCGCGGAGGCCGGCGCGAACGGAACGCCCAGCGTCGCGGCGCCCAGCGCGTCCTGAACGCGGATGATCTTGACGTCGACGTTCGTTCCCGAGCCGTTGTTGTAGCCGCCGACGTAGAGGTCGGTGCCGTCCCACGCGACGCACGAGGGGTTCGAGCCGATGAACTCGCTGTTGTTGATGTCGGACGTGACGTCGAGGTTGATCGTTGCGAGCTCGACGAAGCGAGCCTGGCCGAATGTCGAGCCGACCAGCAGCGCAGCCGGAATGCAGAGGGAGAGCGTCTTCACAGGATCTGACGGTTGATGGGTTGGAAGCGTGCGCGGCGCAGAGGCGTCGGAGCCCCTTCGCGCCGCGACCAAATCGTCGCAGATTTTCACCGCTGCCGGTGGGCAAGGCGGCGCGATTCGCTCGACTGTGCGCATGTGGATCCTCGCTTTGGGCCTCGCTGCCCTCCCCGTCCAGGGGCGCCCCGTCGACCTCACCGAGGCGCACATCGCGGTCCAGGCGGCCGTGGACGACGGCCTCGTCCCGGGCGCCGTCCTGCTCGTCGGGCGTCGGGGCGCGACGCTGCATCGCTCCGCCCACGGCGAGCGTCGGCCGGGCGATCCGATGACGCTCGACACGATCTTCGACTTCGCTTCACTCACCAAGCCGATCGCGACCGCCGCGTCGGTCCTGCGGCTCGTCGAGGAGGGACGTCTCCAGCTCGACGATCCCGCTCAGCGGTACGTGCCCGAGCTCGTGGGCGAGGGCAAGGCGGACATCACGATCGAGCATCTGCTCCTTCACACCTCCGGCCTCGCTCCGGTGAACAGCGTCCAGGACTACGCCGACGGGCCCGAGCGCGGCTTCGAGATCCTCGGCGCGAGCGAGCTTCGAAGCGCGCCCGGCGCCGAGTTCAAGTACAGCGACCTCGGCTTCATCGTGCTCGGCGAGATCGTTGAACGCGTCGGCGAGCTGCCGCTGGAGGAGTTCTGCGCGACGCGGATCCACGCGCCGCTCGGGATGACGGACACGCGCTTCGGACCCCTCGAGGGCGACGCGCTGGCGCGCTGCGCGCCCACGTCGGCGGACGTCGACGTCGGCACCGTGCACGACCCGCGCGCTTCCGCGCTCGGCGGCGTCGCGGGGCACGCCGGTCTCTTCGGCACCGCGGCTGACGTCAGTCGCTTCTGCTCGCTCCTCGCGGGCGCGGCGCGCGGCGGGCTCGAGCCGGAGACGGTGCTGGAGATGACGCGACCGCGCGTCCTGGAGGGCGGCGCCCTCGCGCGCGGACTCGGCCTCGACATGACGTCCGGCTACGACTCGCCCCGCGGCTCGCTCTTTCCGCGGACCCGCTCGTTCGGGCACACCGGATTCACCGGCCCGTGCTTCTGGGTCGATCGCGCATCGGGCGTCTGGTACGTGCTGATGACGAGCCGGCTGCAGAATCCCGAATCGCCGAGCGTCAACTCCCTTCGACGCCGCGTGGCCGACGCGGTCGCGTCCGCGTTCGAGCTCGACGCGGCGCCGTCCGCACCCTTCGTCCTCAGCGGAATCGACGTTCTCGCGGCCGAGGACTGCGCGCGCCTCGCGGGACGGCGGGTCGGCCTGATCACGAACACGACGGGCCGCGCGAGGGACGGCCGTCGAACCGTCGACGTCCTTCACGAATCGGAGAACGTCGAGCTCGTTCGACTCTTCTCGCCCGAGCACGGGCTCTACGCGCGCGTCGAGGGAAAGGTCGCGGACGCCGTGGACGAAGCGACCGGTCTGCCCGTCTTCAGCCTCTACGGCGAGACGCGCAAGCCGACGGCCGAGATGCTCGAGGGTCTCGATGCGGTCGTCTTCGACATCCAGGACGTCGGCGTTCGGTACTACACCTACATCTCGACGCTCGGCCTCGCGATGGAGGCGTGCGCGGAGCACTCCGTCTCGGTCGTCGTGCTCGATCGTCCGAACCCGATCACGGGCGTCCGCGTCGAGGGGCCGCTCATCGACGACGATCGGCTGTCGTTCATCGGCTGGCGGCCGCTTCCGATCACGCACGGCATGACCGTCGGCGAGCTCGCTCGCATGTTCCTGGAAGAGTGGGGCGGCATCGACTGCGCTCTCGAGGTGGTCGAGATGGAGGGCTGGTCCCGCTCGATGTGGTGGGAGGACACCGGCGTCCGCTGGATCGATCCCTCGCCGAACATGCGCAACCCGACCGAGGCGGTCCTCTATCCCTGCACCGGGCTGCTGGAGGGCGCGAACCTGTCGGTCGGCCGCGGGACCGACGAGCCCTTCGAGCGGTTCGGCGCGCCCTGGATCGACGGCCCGCGGCTCTGCGACGCGCTGCGAGCCGCTCGCCTTCCCGGGCTCGCGTTCACCCCGATCGAGTTCACGCCCGACGCGTCGAAGTTCGAGGGTGAGCTCTGCGAGGGCGTGCACGTCACCGTCGTGGATCGGAACGCACTCCGTCCGGTCGAAGCCGGGCTCGCGATCATGTGGCACCTCGATCGACTGTTCGGACGGTCGTTCGATGCGACGGAGGGCGACTCGCGCCTGATCTCACGTTCGACGTGGGAGGCGCTCCTCGTCGCGGACGATTGGCGAAGCATCGCGGCGACCTGGGCGGACGACGTCACCGCGTTCCGGCGGCAGCGCGCGCCCTACCTCCTGTACGAGAGGCAGCGATGAGGGCCCTCGTCGCAGCGATCTTCGTCGTCGCCTTCGCGTGCGCCGAGCCGGAGCTCGAGGTCCTCACCGTCGCGCCGACCGAGGACCCGCTCGTCGAGATCGCCGTCGTCGATCCACGGATCCGGATCGACGCGGTTTACGCGACGCCGGACAACTTCGTCGGGGAGACGCTCTACCCCGAACCACGTCTCTACCTTCGCCGCTCCGCGATGGAGCGACTCTCGCGCGTCCAGACGCGACTCGAGGCCCAGGGGCTCGGACTGATCGTCTACGACGGCTACCGGCCCTGGTCGGTCACGAAGCGCATGTGGGACGTCATCGGCGATCCCGACTACGTCGCCGATCCGAGCCGTGGGTCGCGCCACAACCGCGGGATGGCGGTCGACGTCGCGCTCGTCGATGGCGAGGGACGGCCGCTCAAGATGCCGACCACGTTCGACGCGTTCGTGCCTGAAGCGCGCTCCGACGCCGAGGTCCTGGAGCCGATGCGCAAGAACCGCGATCTCCTGATCGACGTGATGGCCGCCGAGGGCTTCGGAGTCCTGTCGTCGGAGTGGTGGCACTTCGATGCGGAGGGCTGGCAGGAGCGCGCGCTCCTCGACGTGCCGATCGACGGCGTCCCCGAGGTCGCGCGCTCCAGGTGAGGTCGATCGATCAGGAGCGCTCGGTGACGACCCAGGCCTCGAGCTCCGTCGGCGTCGACCCGCGCTCCAGGCTGACGCCGAAGTTGTCCTCGACCCACTGGAAGTACTCGAACTGGCCGAGCTTGGCTCCGTCGTCGCCGAGCACGGGGACGTAGAGGACGGGGGCGCTGATGACCTCCGGCCCACTGCCGGGGAACGCCCCCGGACGGAGGTACTGCTGGATCTCGGCTCCGCCGGTCGGAGTGAACGTCTCCGTCGCGATCCACTGGACGCCCTGGTACTGCGAACGCGACGGCTCGTAGCTGAAGAACGCGAAACCGACCGGCTTCCAGTCGGGCGTCCACGGTCCAGCACCGCCCGTGGCGCTGCTCGTCCAGCTCGACATCGACTCGCTCACGCGCGCCTCGATGTCGGCGATTGGCGGCTGGTAGAGAACGAAGCCGCCGGTATCGACCTCGGGAACGAACGGCGTCGAAGATGCTGCGGACCGAGCGGGAACTGCGCTGTAGACGCCGATCCCGAGGACTGCGAGGAGAAGGAGGATGCCGCTGATGCGCATGGTGAAGACTCTCTCGATTGGGGGGGGAGCGGCCTGGCGCGGGCCGATGGGGGGGCAGGTCGAAACGCGCGAGTCGATCACGCGAACATGGACCGGGTCATCTCGCACTCGTCGAGCGCGAGAACTTCACGACGGAGATCGTGGTCGAGCGGGGCGACCGAGGCCCAGCTCGCTCGGATCGAGGCGGCGGTGTCCGGCCCGAGGGTGCCGCCCCCGCGGAGCCAGAGCTCGGCGCACTGGATCGCAAGCGCCGGCGGCATCCTCTCGACGGCGAGCGGCATCGCTGGACCCGCGTCTCTGCCAGCGGCCACTCGGGCGAGCGCGTCCGGTAGTCGAGCGAGATGCCGCTGTCCCGCGCAGACGAGCGCGCGCGCAGCGGACCGCCCGAGGTCGCGCGCCCTGAAGAGCTCGTCCGATCGCCAGGCGACCGCGGCCTCGGTCAAGAAGACCATGCCCGTCACCTTCGGGGCTCCGACGAGCTCAGCGAGGCGGACGAGCTCCTCGTCGACGGCGAGCGCTCTCTTCGATCGATACTCGATCGCACGGGCGAGCCACTCGACGCGTCCCGAAGCGAAGGGGTGGCGGTGCCCGTGGAGCGCGCCCCGTGCCGCTGCGACGCACTCCGAAGCAGCGCCGAAGTCGCCAGACTCGAGCGCGGCGCTCCCCGCATCGAGCATGCACTGGGCTCGACGGGGGCCGTCGAAGTCGACCGCGCACTCCCGATGCAGCTGCTCCGCGCGCTCGTACTCACCGCGGTGGTACGCACACCACCCGTCCCACCCCATGAGTTCGGGGACAGGTCGTCGGGTCTCCGCAACCCAGTGTCGCGTCGCCTCGATCGAGCGGGCCAGCTCCGTTGGCTCCTTGGCCTGGCGCGCGCGGAACAGGTCGACCGCGTGCCACGAAAGGGCAAGTTCGAAGGGCATGTCGCCGGGCACCGTCGCGAGCCGCTCGCGCGCTCGATCGAACGCGCCGTCGAGCGCCGAGAGCGCCGCGATCGCGATTGCGGCCACCCTCGTTCCCGCCTCGGTCGCCGCACCGATCTTCTGGATCTCGTGCAGCAGCAGCTCGAGCGCGCGGCGGTCGTTCGCGAAGAGGGCGACGCGCAGCCAGCGCTGGAGCACTGGCTCGACCTCCTCATACCGCCGGAGCTGGACGAGGGTTGCCAGCACCGCGGCGAGATCGCCGAGCGACGTCCTCAGATCGCCGCTCTCGATCCGACCCTCGACGGCCTCGAACGAGGCCCTCGCGAGCCCGAAGAGCCCGGCGCGGCGCCACTCCGACTGCAGCTCTCGCTGCTCGCGGAGACTCTTCATTCCTCGCCTTCGCTCGAGGCGCTCGACGTCGAGGTCCTGGAGCTCGACGCGGCCCAGCCGGACGCGGCCGATCCCGAGCGCGAGCCAGCGCGCGAGCTCCGGCACGATCGCGTCGCTCCGCCCCGCCGTCGCCTCGAACAGGAGGCGCGCGGCCGCCGAACGCAGGCCGACGATCCTCTCTTCGGCGCGGAAGAGCAGTTCGAGTCGCGCCGCCGTGAGTCGTTCGACGTCGCCGAACAGAGTGCGCACCTCGTTCGCCAGCTGCTCGACGCGGTCACACGCATCGGCATCGAGGGCGTCGAGCAGGTCCTCGGCGTCCTCCGCGGCCGTGCCACCACACGCCAGAACGGCTGCGAGGGACCGTGCGATCGGGACCGGCGCCACGCGCTCGAGCCGGCGTTCGATCGGAGCCGCCGGGGGTGGCTCGACCAGCTCGTCGAGCCCGCACTGCGGACCCCGGAGCGGCTCACCGGTCACGGCTTCGAACGCCATCACCGCCACCGAGTAGAGGTCGGTTGCCACCGACGGAGGAGCGCCCGCGAAGAGCGTGGGAGCCATGTAGCGGGGCGTGCCGGCGAGAACCTCCGGAGCGTCCTCGGCAAGAGCGGTCCCACCCGCCACGCCGAGGTCGAGGACGGTCGGAGATCCGGCGTCGTTCACCAGCACGTTGGCCGGCTTGAGGTCGCGGTGGAGGATCCCGGCCGCGTGGACGCGCGAGAGCGTCTCGAGCAGCTCGCGCAGCAGCGGCTCCAACTCGTCCCACGGGACGGCCTCCTCCGTCCCAGGGAAGGGGCGACCCTCGACGAGCTCCATCGCGACGCATCCGCATCCAGCGTGCGCGCCGGCGTCGAGGAGCCGCACGATCCCAGGCAGCGCGAGGAGTCGCAGCGCCGCAATCTCGCGGCTCGCGGCGGCCAGGTCGCTCTCCGACCAGCGGGGGACGATCTTGACGGCGACCTCGTCGTCACTCACGAGGTCGGTCGCCGCCCACACCCTCCCCTGCATCCCGCTGCCGAGGGGGCGACGCAGGACGAATCGCTCGAGGACGACGACGCCCTCCGCGAAAGCAGACGTCGAATCGCCCTCTGCGTGGGCAGGCGTGGGATGGTGAGTTTCGATGGGGCAGGCGGGACGGTGCATCGTCGGATCGACGACGCGCATCGGGGACACGGCGCGCGCCAGCTCGCGCGATGGCAGTCGGGCGGGACCTCCTCCAGAGGGAATCCACGCGCGGAAGCGGCCTTTGGAGACAGGGTCTTCGCGTGAAATCTTCGCGAAGGTGACTAGCGGCCCTCTCCGAGCGCGCCCAGAGAGGCCTCGCACTGCTCTCGGCTCTCGTCGATGACCCGCGCAAGCTCCTCGTCCGGGGGGAGGAACGCGGCGACCTCGGCCAGCCGATCCATGACGGCGGTCGTCTCGGAGAGAGACACACGCGCACGCCGGAGCCAGGAGCTGCGCTCCGAGCTGTCGTCGCCGGCGCGATCCGCAAGCTCGAGATGCGTCCGCGCGAGGGCGTAGGCAGCTTTGCTCAGGGATCGGAGCCCGAAGGCGGACGTGGGGTCGCGATCGACGTATCGCGTGAAGTCGTCGATGGAGGCCCGGAAAGCGTCCTCCGCGTCGAGCAGCCGTCCCCGGGCGCGCTCGAGCTCACCGACGCGCAGCCGCATGCGCGCGAGATCGTGCAGCGCGAAGCCGCTCGCTGGCTGCTGCTCGACGAGGTCCTCGGCGAGCGACTCAGCGTCGCGCGCCGCGGCCAGCGCCTCGTCCCAACGTCCGAGAGTCCCCGCGGAGTCGGCGCTCAGGTCGTACGCGTTGACGAGCAGCCTCAGCGGCTGGACGTTGTTCTCGACGCGATCGGCCTGTTCGCGGAACCGCAGGACGAGCCTCTCGGCGCGCGCGAGCGCCTCCTCCGGCCGCTCCGCTTCGATCAGCAGTCGACCGCCCGCGAGCGTCTGCGCATCGAGGGCGCGCTGCAGGCTGGCGTTCCCGGATGCGGTTTCGATGATCGACTGGAGCATGCCCTCGGCGTCCTCGTGCAGCGCGATGGCGTCGTCGGCGTTGCCAGAGAAGCGCTCGATCTGCGCCATCTCGAACAGGATGGTCGCGACCTTGTTGCGCGAGGGCGGGTGCCGATCCGCGAGTCTCTCGCTTCGCTCCAGGGCGTAGTCGAGGTGCTCGCGCGCACTGTCGAGGTCGCCGTCCTCGCGCGCGGCGGCTCCGAAGCGAATCAAGCACTCGCAGACGATGTTCTCCGCGCCGAGGCTCTCCGGCTCTTCGTCGCGGTCGATGCCGCAGACCTCCGCGGCTCTCCAGAAGAGAGCTCTCGCCTCGACCCTCTCTCCCCGGAGGATCAGCGCGTCGCCGAGCGCAAGGCACGCGGAGCCCAGCGCGTAGTCGTTGGGGACGCTCTCTGGGTCTTCGGCCTGGAGCGATTCGCCGAGCTCCACGGCCGCTCGGATGCTCGAGATCGCGGCCTCGACGTCTCCGAACGTGTCGGCCAGATCGCTGCCCTGGATCTCCGCATTGCGCAGGTACGCGCCGATCAGCTGGCGGCTGAGGACCGGGTCCGAGAGCCCTTCGGCCTGCAGACGCTGGAGGTGCTCGATCCCCAGCTCGACGAGGGCCTTGCGGGCTTCGAGGGCGCCCTCGACGGGGACGAGCGCGCGGTGCACGTCGAAGACGAGCGTCGTCGCGAAGTCGCGCACCGCGGAAGCGCGGCTCTCCGCGAGCAGGCGCTGGGACTCGGCGTCGGCCTCCGCCGCGAGCGCTGCCGCGCGTGCTCGCTCGGCTTCATCGGTGCGGACGCGGAGATCCTCCGCCAGCGCCTCGAGAGCCTCGTTCCTGCGCTTGCCGCGCTCGACCTCGTCGGCGAGGAGATCGGACGCCTGGCGCGCTTCCGAGTACTGCCAGAGGCTCAGGCCGAGGCCAACGACGAGTGCGAGCAGTGTCGCGGCCGCGGACGCAACGCCGAGTCGATGTCGACGCACGAACTTCGCCGTTCGGTAGCCGAACGTGTCCGGCCGTGCGCTCACGGGAAGCCCGCGCAGGTAGCGACGCAGGTCGTCGGCGAGCAGAGCGGCCGTCGCGTAGCGGCGCCGCGGCTCCTTGCGCAGCGCCTTGGCAACGACGGTGTCGAGGTCGCCGTCGAGGGTTCGTGCGAGCGCGCGCGGCGAGCTCGCCCGTCTCTCCGCAACGGATTCGTCGGCGCCGCTCACGACCTGGCTGCACCGCGTCGGCTCGGCGTGGCAGACGACCCGTTCGATCTCCGAAGCGCTCGCGGTCTCGAACTCGAACGGCGGACGCCCCGTCAGGATCTGGAACAGGACGGCGCCGAGTGAGTAGACGTCGCTCGTCGTCGTGATCAGCTGGCCCCGGATCTGCTCGGGGCTGGCATAGGCCGGCGTGAGCAGGCGGAGCGGCGTCGACGTCAGCTCGACCGTCTGCTCGCCCTTCTCGGGATCGAGCATCTTGGCGATGCCGAAGTCGAGAAGCCTCGGTCGGCCCTGCGCGTCGACCATGACGTTGCTCGGCTTCAGGTCGCGGTGCACGACGAGGCTTCGGTGCGCCTCGTCGACGGCGTCGCACACCTCGCAGAACAGCTCGATGCGCTCGCGGATGCTGAGGCGCTGCGAGTCGCACCACCGATCGAGCGGCTCGCCCTCGACGTACTCCAGGACGAGGTACGGCCGCCCGTCGTCGCTGACGCCGCCGTCGAGCAGGCGCGCGATGCCGGGGTGATCGAGCGTTGCGAGAACCTGCCTCTCGCGCTCGAAGCGGCGCAGAACCTCGTCGGTGTCCATGCCGCGCTTGATCCGCTTGATCGCGACGCGCTTCTTGAACTGGCCGTCGTCGCGCACGGCGAGGAACACGGTCCCCATGCCGCCGCTCCCGATCTCCCGCAGGAGCTTCCACGGTCCGAGGCGTGGGCTCTCCGCGTCGGCGTCGTCCTCGATCGCGTCGGCGATCGTCGCGTCCAGCGCGTCGACGCTCTCGAGCTCCAGCAGGTCGAGGGCCTCGCGCGCGAGCTCGTCGTCGCCACCTGCCGTCTCCTCGACGAACGCAGCGCGCTCCGGAGGCTCTCTCTCGAGCGCCGCCTCGACGATCGCGCGGACGCGCCGCCAGCGCTCGGTCGCCGCTTCTTCCTCGTTCTCGGCCTCTCGCGTCACGAGAGGAGTGTAGCCGTCAGTCGCGCGCCGCCTCGATCGCCTCGCTCGTCGTCCACGCGCTGTCTCGCGTCAGGTCGTCGGCGTCCGAGTCGGCGTCGAGCAGCCGCCCGAGGTCGGCCGTTCGAGCGCGCGCGACCTGGAGGGTCTGCTTCGAGTCACCGAGCGCCTCGAAGAGCATCGCCTGGGTCTCCTGCTCATGTCTCTCGAAGCGCTTGACGGCGCGCTGCGCCCGGTAGGGGTCGAAGTCGAGCGCGAGCAGCGCCTCACGTCCCAGCGCGAGACCGCCGCCGTTGACGTCACAGACCGTCCGCTCGACGCCGGCACCTCGGAGGATGTGGGCCTGCCGCACGTCGTACGCGCGGGCGACGACCGGCAGGTCGGGGTAGTGCTCCTCGAGCGTCTCCGCGATGCGCAGGGAGTGCGTCCGACTGTCGGTCGCGATGACGAACAGCTGGGCGCTGTCGCAGCCCGCGGCGTGCAGGAGGTCGGGACGCGTCGCGTCGCCGAAGAACACGGGCAGGCCGTGCTCGCGCAGGACGTCGACCGTGTTCGCATCGAGGTCGAGGACGGTGATGTCGACGCCGTTCGCGAGCAGCATTCGGCCGACCGACTGGCCGAACCGACCGAAGCCCGCGATCACGACCGACGCTCGACGCTCGGCCGGAACGTCGGGCTCGCGCTCGGACTCGTTCCCGCTGTCGTGGAAGCGCTTCTGGAGGACGCGATCGTCGAGCAGGAGCAGCAGCGGCGTCATCGCCATCGAGAGAGCGACGACCGCGGTCACGATCTGGCCGGTCGGCTCGTCGTAGATGTCGAGGCTTCGCGACGTCGCGACCAGCACGAAGCCGAACTCGCCGCCCTGCGCCAGGATCAGCGCGAGCGTGCTCGCGGACGACGTCGGGGTCCGCCAGAGGCGCGCGAGCGCGAACAGGATCGCGGCCTTCACGGCGACCAGCGCGAGGACGAGGCCGAGGATGAGGGCGGGCCTCTCCAGGATGAGCCCGAAGTCGATGCTCGCGCCGACGGTGATGAAGAAGAGGCCGAGCAGGAGACCCTTGAACGGCTCGAGGTCGCTCTCCAGCTCGTGCCGATACTCGCTGTCCGCGAGAACGACGCCCGCGAGGAACGTGCCGAGCGCGGCCGACAGACCGACGTAGCCCATCAGCAGGCTGATCCCGACGACGAGCAGCAGCGCGGTGGCTGAGAACAGCTCGCGCAGCTGCGTCGACGCGACCGCGCGGAAGAGAGGACGCGCGACGAACCGGCCGCCGACGACGATGCCGACGATCGTCGCGAGGATGATGGCCGCCTGCAGGTACGAGGGAAGATCGGCGATGTGGCTCGACGCTGCGGCGCCCGACGCGGCGGCGTCGGGGGCGGCGAGGAACGGGAGCAGCGCCAGGATCGGGATGACCGCGATGTCCTGGAACAGGAGGACCGAGAACGCCTTGCGCCCCGGGGAGCTGTCGGCGAGACCCTTCTCGCTCAGCGTCTGGAGGACGATCGCCGTCGAGGAGAGAGCGAGCGTCAGGCCGATCGCGATCGCCGCGCGCGAATCGACGCCGACCGCGAGCGCGCCGCCTCCGATCGCGAGCGTCGTCAGTGCGACCTGCAGGCCGCCGAGGCCGAGGACGTCCTTGCGCATCTGCCACAGCGCGCGCGGCTGCAGCTCGAGCCCGATCAGGAAGAGCATCATCACGACGCCGAACTCGGCGAAGTGCATGACCTCGCTCGCGTCGCCGACGAGGTCGAAGCCCGCGGGGCCGATCGCGAAGCCGGCCGCGAGGTAGCCGAGCACCGAGCCGAGGCCGAGACGCTTCGCGACCGGT
>JBCCSK010000158.1:0-12855 GCA_039200205.1 Planctomycetota bacterium | reverse complement strand
GGGGAGCGGGCTCTCGCGGGAGCTAACCCACCCGGGTTTGGAGCGTCCGGGGCTTCGCCGCCGCCGCTCCAAGCCGGGTTGCGGTCGCTCCGGGTTGCGGTCGTTCGCGACGCTCTAGCTTCCACCCCACCTCGAACACTAAGCTCGCCCCATGGAGGGGCGGGGCCGTGATCGGGGCGGAGCCGAGCGTTCGAACGCTCTCCGCCGACGCGTCGTCCTCGCGCGCGTCGACCCCCGGCCGACCGCCTCGACGCCGATGCCGCCCACGTCGCTGGCCGCGCTCGCCGAAGCCGTCCGCGACTGCGTCGAGCCCGATGGGATCGAGGTCGCGCTGGTCGATCGAACGATCGACCGCTGGGGCGAGGCCGACACGGCTCGTCGTCTGGTCGAGTGTGATCCGCGGGTCGTCGTCCTGGGGACCGGCCACGCCACGACCCCGGGAGCGGCGCCCTCGGACGCGCGCGCGCTCGCGGGCGTCGGCCGCCGCCTCGAGTCGGAGGGTCGCGCGGGCCCGTTCCGCATCGGGCTCGTCGACGGGACGAAGGACGCCGAGTGGATCCTCCGCGAGGACGGGGCGGACGTCGTCCTGCGGGGCGAGGCCGACGAGACCCTCCCGGCGGTCGTCGCGCAGGCGCTCGCCGGACGCTCCAGCTGGGACGGGACGCGCGGCGCGAGCTGGCGCTGCCCGAAGCGCGGGGTCCGGCACGAAGTCGACGCACCTCCGCCGCGTGCTCCTCGGGCGGCCGCGTGGGACCTCGTCGAGCTCGACCGGTACGTCGGAGAACGACGTGGACTCACCGCGCTCAGGCGGCCGCGGCGCACGGCGACGATCGTCACGTCGCGCGTCTGCGAGCCAACGTGCAAGACCTGCCACGGGAGCTTCGGCCCGTCGTCGCGCGATAGGAGCGTTCGCGACGTGATCGCCGAGGTGAGAGCGCTCGTTCGCAAGCGCGGTGTCCGCACGCTCCGGATCGCGGACGTCGCCTTCGACGGGCGGCCGGAGCGAGCGCTCGAGATCGCGAACGGGATCGCCACGCTGCGCTCAGCCCCAGGGCACGGCGGCCTCCGCGTCGAATTCCCGCTTGGCCTGCGCGGCGACGGACTCGACGCCGAGCTCGTCGAAGCGCTCGTTCGTGCGGGCGTCCGACGCTTCCCGCTGCGCATCGACACGGCGTCGCCGCGCCTTCAGCGACTCACGAAACGCAACGTCCGCATCGACCGGGCGGCGCGAGCACTCGAAGAGATTGCCGCCGCCGGTGCGCTCGGTCACCTCGACCTCCGCATCGGGCTCCCCACCGAGACGCTCGACGAAGCGCGACAGACGGTGCGCTGGGCGCGCGCCTCAGCGGCGCACACGGCGCGGTTCGGCGACGGTGGCGAGATCTTGCTCGGCGAAGAACCGTCGAACGAAGAGCACCGCGGCGCGATCGACGGCCTTCGTCGGCGTGCGCTGCGGTACTTCTATTCGTCTCCTCGACGAGGCGCGCTCCTGGCGCGCCAACTCGCCCGGTCGACGCGTCAGGCGGTCGCCGCGGGCGACTCGGACAGGAGGTGACGCTTCTCGTCGACGTCCTTGAACTCTTCCGCTTCGGGAAGGGCGTCCTTCCGCTCGGTGATCGAAGGCCAGGAACCAGCGAGCTTCGCGTTCAGGTCGACGTACTCGGCCCACTTCTCGGGCACTTCCGTCTCCTCGAAGATCGCCTCGGTCGGGCACTCCGGGACGCAGGCCCCGCAGTCGATGCACTCGTCGGGGTTGATCGCGAGGAAGTTCTCGCCCTCGGTGAAGCAGTCGACCGGGCACACGTCGACGCAGTCGGTGTACTTGCACTTCACGCACGGCTCGGTCACGACGTAGGCCATCGGGGATCCTCCTAGATCTCAGGGTGACGGCGTCCGCGCAGGCCTTCGCGCCGGGGTTCGATGCGGACGCGTGAAGACTAGTCCTCGACCGGGGCGTTGAGAAGTGTCCGATCGTCTCGCGCGGGGCCGCTCAGGCCCACGAGTTGTTCAGAACCTCGCCCATCCCGCCGGCGCCAGGAACGATGTAGTCGCTCTCATCGAGACCGCTCTCCTCGTCCCAACGCTCTCCAGGGACCGCTGCGAGCACTTCTGCGGACGATGCCCCGCGATCGATGCGCGCTGTGTAGATCACGACGTCGAGGTCCAGTTCGAGGGTCGAGCGCAGGAACTCGGGCGTGCAGATCATCGGAATGAGAATCAGTCTCGCCGGTCGACCGTAGTGTTCGGTGAGGTGCGCGATCGCCTCGCGCACGGTCGACCCCGTCGCCCCCATCGGATCGGGAAGCACGACCGTCGCTCCTTCGATCGAGCCACCGACCTTGCTGCCCGTCAGGTCGACGCGCTCGACGTGACCGTCCGGGCCGGCGACGCGCTGCATGTTCAGGTGATCGAGTCGAAGGGTCTCGATCGGCTGCACGAGGCCGAGCAGCTCGAAGCACGTCTGGGCCGGGAGGATCCCTCCGCGGATGACGTCGATGACGATGACCCGCGCCTCGGGGTCGAGCGCGGTGCCCGTCCATCGACCGGCGGCTCCGTGCTTCTCGGCCATGCGCGTCGGAACGGTCCGCTCCGCGGTCGGCAGCTCGCGGCCGAAGGCCTCCATCGCGAGTCGCGTCGTGACGGCCCGTAGGAGCTGAACGAGCTCGGGGTGCGTGCACGCGGGAGACGAGATGCGCGCGACCGCGGTCGCGGTCCAGGCGTCGTCGACGAGGTGGACTCGATCCCCGTATCGATGCCCCGGGTCGGAGGGCCGCCCCTCGACGGTGCGCATCGTGTCGCTCATCGCTCGAGCGCCGCGCCCTCGGCGGCCTCGACGCCTCGCGCGACGGCCTCGACGAGCCGCGGGACCGAGGCCTCGGGAACGGCGCACAGCGCGACCCGGACCGCACCGTCCATCGGAACGACGAAGACCCCTTCCGCGGCGGCAACGCGCGCAGTCTCGCGGGCGTCGGGCGTGAAGACGGCGACGAAGAACCCACCCTCGTAGCGCGGGGTGCGCAGGCCGCGGGTCGCCGCCTCGCGGTTGAACGCCTCGACGCGCTCGTCGAGCAGGGCGACGAGACGAGCGCGCTCGTCCGCGATGCGCGCAGCGAGCGCGTCGTCGCGCAGGAGCTCGGCCACCGCGAGGAGCCCGAGGTGGTTGCAGTTCGACCAGGAGCCGCGGCACGTGTACGAGATCGCGTTCGCGACCTCGGTCCGGTCCGCCTCGTCCGGGACGGTCGCGACCAGAGCGCCGACGCGCGCCCCGTACTGGGCGAAGGACTTCGACGCGGTCCAGGCCGCGAGGATCGTGACCTTGTCCGCAACCCGTTCGAGCGACTCGAACCAGCCGAGCGACTCGGGCTTCCCGAACTGGGCGTACGCGAGGTCGGCGAGGAGCGCGATCGGCCCGTGGCCGGACGCCCGTTCCAGAGCGTCAGCGACGCCGGCCCACTCGTTCGCATCGAGCGAGTAGCCGGTCGGGTTGTGGCACGGGAAGTTGAGGATCGTGAGCGCGCGCCCCTGACGCCGAACGAGGTCGACGAGCCCCTCCTCGAAGGCGTCGATCTGGAAGCGACCCGCGCCGTCGAACATCGGGAACGTCTCCAGCCCGCGTCGGTTGTGGTTCGCGATGATCCGGTACGGACTCCAGTAGTAGTCCGTCGTGTAGAGCGCCTGGCCGGGCTCCAGGAAGTTCATCATCGCGTTGAGGAGCGCGCCCGTTCCACCGGGCGTCGCCGCGGCGACGGCGTTCTGCGCCGCGGCCCCCTCGCCGAAGACGTCGCGGATGACCGCGTCGAGAAAGGGCCGATCGCCCGCGATCGGCGCGTAGGCCGCGGCGCGCTCGGGCGGCACGCTGCGCAGCGCCTCGAAGACGGTCGGCAGGATCGCCAGCTTGCCGTCGTCGTCGAGGAGGGCGCCGAGGCTCGCGTTGACGACCTCCTCGCCGCGCGCCTTCCGCTCGTTCGCCCGCGCGTTGATCGTGAAGATCGGATCGTCGCCGGGCCGCCCGCGCGCGTCTTGGATGAGGCTCTTCATCGTCGGCTCCGCTTCTCGCGGAGGCGACGAGTATAGGGCGCCTCCGCGACTACGTTCGCGCGAACGGGCCGGCCGTGTCGTCCTCGCGGACGCCGGGCTCCGGCGCGGGCAGCGACTCCTCTTCGGGCCGCGGAATCTCGAAGTTCCAGCCGAGCACGGTGCGGCCCGGCGTGCCGTTCGCCGCGGCCCGCTCGGCCGCTGCGCGCGCGAACCGATCGCCGAAGCGGGGGCGGGCTTCGATCTCGGACGGATCGATCCGCACGCCCTGCGGCTCCAGGACGTCCTCGGCGACTTCCGGCTCGGGCACCTCGGGCTCGAGCGGCGCGACGGGCGAGGTCAGGAGCGGCTGGTCCGGAGCCGCCGTGGCCGCCGGCGTGACGGGTGCGGCGGGCTTCGCGGGAGCAGCGGGCTTCGCGGGGGAAGCCGGCGGGACCGGCGCGTCGGCGGCGGCGCGGCGCGCGAGGAACCTGAGCCTGCGCGCCTGGGCGAACGAGACTCCGAGCTCGCGCGTCAGGCGCAGGCTGTCCGCCCGCCCGAGCGCGTCGTGGGTCTCGATCCCCATCGCCCGCAGATCCACGACGAGGCTCTCGTCGAGGCCCGGCAGGCAGCCGGCCGTCAGGACGCCGGGCTCGACGGCGACCGGCGCAGGGCCGGACTCGCCGACGGGCGGCTCGGCCTCCGGCTCGGGCTCGAGCGGAGGCTCCGTCTCGGACGGAGGTTCGGGCCGAGCGATCCGAGCGACGAGGGCGCGATCACTCGCATCGAGCTCGACCTCGGCTCCGCTCGTTCGCGCGGTCGGCGGAGGCGCCGCGGTCTCGAAGCGCGCCGTGCGCTGGACCGGAGACGCATCTTCGGCGTCGAGCTCTCCGTCGCCGATGCGCTCGACGAGCAGTCGCGCCTCGCGAAGGAGGCGACGCGCTGCGGAACGCTCGACGCCGAGATCTTCGGCGACGTGGTCGACGCTTCGCGCGACGAGGGCCTGAATGTCGCCGCAGCCGCGGGCCCGAAGCTGCTTGAGCGACGTCGGTCCGTCGGCGTGGAGTGTGCAGAGCAGGGCGAGTGCGTCCATCGTTCGAATCGCGAGACGAGGTTCAGGAAGGGAGCGCGGTGACGTCGCGGCGAGCGGCGACGGCAGGGCGGAGTTCGACGTCACCGAGCGCTGCGGCCACGTCGAGCGCGACCACCTCGTCGGCGAGGGCGGCGAAGTCCGCGGCGGCGCGGCACGTCGGGTCGAGCGTCTGGATCGGAACGCCGAGCGCGGGCGCTTCGCGCAGGCGCACGCTCATCCGAATGACGGTGTCGAACATCCGGGCTCCGAAGCGCGCGTGCAGCGCGACGAGGAGCTCGCGCGCGAACTTCGTCCGGCGGTCGAACATCGTCCCCACGACCCGAACGTCGAACGTCCGCTGCTGGTTCTCGGCGACCTCGTCGAAGACGGCGAGCGCGCGCAGAGCGCCCTGGAGCGCAAAGGCCCCGGTCTCGACGACGAGAATCGTCGTCGTGCACGCGTAGAGGGCGTTCGCACAGAGAACGCCGTCGGCCCGAGGCGGGCAGTCGATCAGGACGCGGTCGAACGCCAAACCGCGACGGGCGGCGGACTCGAGGGCTTCCCGTAGCCTCCGCTCCGGCTGGATCATCCGCTCGGTGACCTCTTCGAACTCGGCGAGCCGCGGCTCGGACGGCAGAAGCGCGATCGAGCCAGGCGCCTCGAGGATGGCGTCCTCGAGTCGGGCGTCGCCGAGGAGCACGTCGGTCACCGTCGGCCGATCTGGGGCCTGGCCGAGCCCGAGGGTCGCGTGGGCCTGCGGATCGAGGTCGACGAGCAGGACGCGCTCACCGCGCGCAGCGAGGGCTCCCGCGAGATGGACCGCCGTCGTCGTCTTCCCGCAGCCACCCTTTTGGTTGAGGAAGGCGTAGACCGGGAACGTCGTCGCTGTCGGTTCGTCCATCGGAGGCCCCACGGGCGTGATCATGTGCGGGATCGGGGGCGGCCGTACGGCCCGAACCGCGTCCCGACTGCGACGCCCGCTCCTTCGCGTCGTTGCGGTCGACGCGGGGGCATGGCGGCACCGCCGGATGATGCCGGATGCCGAGTCCGTTCGCCAGCGAAGCCGCCGGCGTCTCGTCAGCGCATCGCGCGGCGCGCCTTCTCGTAGAACGGGACGGCGGTCCGCGCGTGGTCGATCGGCGCCCATTCCGCGACGCGCTCGATCGCGACCGACGCTGCGCTCTCGGGGTACGACAGGACGGCGGGCTGGCGCATCTGCACCGCCTGCGGGATCGCAGGATCCGCGGGGATCCAGCCGATCAGCTCCGGCGTGTGTCCGAGGAACTTGTGTGCGGCGCCGCGGAAGCGCGCCCAGGCGTCCATCGCGATCCGCTCGTCGGGAACACGGTTGACGACCACGCCGACGCGGATCGACGGGTTCACCATGTGGGCGCGCTTGTAGAGCGCATAGCCGTCCGACAGCGCCGTCACCTCGTGGTTCGTGACGAGGATCAGCGTGCTCGTCGCGGCGAGGTGCGCAACCGTGCTGTAGCTGAGCCCTGCGCCGTGGTCGACGATGATCAGGTCGAACTCGTCCTCCAGCGGTCTCAGCGCGCGGAAGAGCCTGTCGAGCTCGCGCCGCGTCGGATCGATCATCGACTGCCGCCCGACGCCGCCGGAGAGGAGCTTCAGGCCGTGGGGGCCCTCGATGAGCGCCTCGCGCGCGCTCACCTCGCCCTCCATCACGTGCCCGACGTCGTACGGGGGCGCAAGCCCGAGAAGCAGGTGCGCGTTCGCGAGGCCGGCGTCGAAGTCGACGAGCAGGACCCGCTCTCCCCGGCGCGCGCGAACGAGCGCCAGGTTGGTCGCGAGGACGCTCTTCCCGGTCCCACCCTTGCCGCTGGCCACGCACACGATCCGGGCGGTCGTCGTGGCGGCGACTTCCTCCACGAGCCGCACCCGCGCCTCGTCGTCGTCGAAGGTCGGAGCGGGAGCGACGTTGGCACGCGTTCCGGCGCGGTGCTCGGGCGCCGGCGTGACGCGCGGCGGGATGGTCGTGGTGCGCGCGGCGGCGCTCCGTCGACCCAGACGATCCGTCGGCGGGTCCTCGAGGCGGTCCTGCCCCCGATCGTCCAGGCGCGCCTCGGGCGCAGCCTCGGGTTCGACCGGGCGGAAGTGGACCTGGGTCGTGTGGGCTCCGTTGGCATCGCCCTCGGTCACCGTCGCGGTGCCCGACGTGTCGCTCTGCGGTGCCCCGAGGCGCGCGAGGGCCTCCCGGCGCTCGGCGTCCTGGGCCTGGCGGCGACGGGCGAGGAGGCGGGCGACGCGATCGTCGTCCTTCCAGCTGTCGTGGACGTCGCCGTTGGACGCGTCCGCAGCGCGCTCGGCCGAGCGCGCCACGGCTCGGGCGTCGCGGGCGTCGCGGTCCTGGGCCTTCTTGGCCCCACGACGAAGGGAGCGCAGGCGCGCAAACTGGAAGCGATTCAGCATGGCACGTAAGCCATCATGAGCCGGGACGGAGCCGGGTCAACTCAAAGGGCAGGCTTCGAGGAGCGGGCGGATTCCATTTGACTTCCGCCGATGCCCCCTCGAGGTCAGGAGAGCGGGCGATTTCAGGCGAAGCGTGAGTCCTCTCCGATCCGGTGGAGCTTCAGCACGTTCGTGCTGCGCGCGAATCCGACGGGGACGCCCCCGACGAAGACGACGCGATCTCCCAGGCGCACGATCTGGCGCGCGAGGAGCAGATCGGCAGCGGTGTCGATCATCGCCTCCAGCGTCGGCTCGCGCCGGAAGAGAAGCGGACGGACGTGGGACAGGACGGTCATCTGCCTCACCGTATCGGGTCTGGGGCTGAGCGCGATGATCTCGGCGTCGGGACAGAAGCGAGACAGCAGTCGCACCGTGTTCCCGGTCTCGGAGAAGCACACGATCCGGTCGACCCCGACCTCGTTGGCGACGTGGACGGCGGCCATCGCCGTGGCCCGCGAGAAATCGCTGCGCTCCGGGGCCGATTCGAGACGCGGTCGACGGGCGTAGATCTCGGAACGCTCGGCGGCGCGCGCGATCTTCGACATCGTCGCGACCGTCTCGACCGGGTGCTTCCCGACCGCGGTCTCGGCGGAGAGCATCACGGCGTCCGTCCCGTCGAGGACCGCGTTGGCGACGTCGGTCACCTCGGCGCGCGTCGGCCGCCCGGCCTCGATCATCGACTCGAGCATCTCGGTCGCGGTGATCGAATAGACGCCGGCGTGAACGGCGCGCTGCAGCAGCTCCTTCTGGAGGAGGGGCAGGTGCTCGAGGTCGATCTCGACGCCGAGGTCGCCTCGCGCGACCATGATCCCGTCCGTCGTCTCGAGGATCTGGTCCAGGTTCTCCAGCGCCGTCTTCCGCTCGATCTTCGAGACGAGGTGGATCCCGGGCGCGAGGCCGCGGATCTCCTCCAGCTCGCGCGCGTGACCGACGAAGCTCACGCCGAGCATGTCGACGCCGAGCTCGCGAGCGAGCTGGATCAGCTGGCGATCCTCGCGCGTCGGGAGCTCGTACTTGACGTCCGAGTCGGGCAGGTGAACGCCCTTGCGGTTCCCCACCGGCCCGGCACGCACGACGCGACCGACGACGGCGCCGTCGCTCACCCCTTCGGCGATCAGGACGACCTGGCCGTCCGCGAGGACGATGCGGTGCCCGGGGTGGACATCGTCGACGAGCCCATCGACCTCGACGAAGACCTCGCCCTCCTCGGCCATGCCGCCGCCCGACCGGACCCGGACGACGTCGCCCTCGGCGAGGTCGACCGAGCCGTCTGGGAAACGGCCCGTGCGCATCTTCGGTCCGGGGAGGTCGGCAAGAACGGCGATCGGCGTCATCCGCTGAGCCGAAGCGGCGCGGATCTTGTCCATGCGCCGGCGATGGTCGTCCGGCGTGCCGTGGCTGAAGTTCAGGCGCGCGACCGCGAGGCCGGCGTCGATCAGCTCCTCGAGCCGATCCTCCGAAGCAGGCCCGATCGTGGCGACGATCTTCGTGAAGCGCGGAGGCTCGGCGCGCTCGCGCGTCGGAAGGAAGCGCTTGGGAAGCCGCCGGGTTCGGGGACGTTCTGCGGTGTGCATCGGCGGATTCGGAGCGAGGCCGTCAGGGACCCGCCTCGAGGACGAGCGTCGGCACCTCCTGGTACGCCGGGAAGCGCCCGAGCGAAGCCTTGGAGAACACGACACTGCCGTCGACGGTCACCTCGAACCGGCCGCCGCTGCCCTCGATCAGCGTCACGTTCGTGCCAGGGAACGCACCCTCGATCTCGGCGGCCAGACCGGCCGCCTGCGGGGCGTAGTTTCACTGCATGCAGTATTCGATCGAGACATCCATGGTCGTTTTCTCCCGGGACGATTCGGAGTGCGCGGCGCACCGGAGGCGGCGGTCGAGACCCGTCGGGGGTGCGCGGGGGCGCGAGATTGGAGCAGACGGGAGCGTGCTTTCCAACGCGCCAGCCCCCGCGACGCCCTGCCCCAGCGCCGGCTGGGGAGGGAAAACCCAATACGATTTACTGACATCGACGTCCCGATCGGCGGGAACCCGAGAGGCTCGAAGAGCGTCTCGCGACTGTTGCACAACGGTGGAACTACCATTGTCTGCGCCGGGCGCTCCAGCGCCCCCTTCCCGCGCCGCCCTCTCCCCCGCGGGCGGCTCGACGATCCCCAGGTCTCGAATTTCATCAGCCCCTACATGCTTCAACGAGCAACCGCAGCCATCGCGCTGGGAGGCCTCGTCGGAGCGCCCGTCTTCGCACAGACGGACGCCTCGAGCGACCCGACCGGCCCCACGTCCAGCCCCGACCGCCTCCTCGAGAACTGGCGAGCCGAGTACGGCTCGTCCTGGCGCACGCTCCAGAACCCGCGCACGGGGACGCTGGAGATGCTCTATGGAGGGAACGCTCGGTCGCCGTTCGAGCCGAGCGTCTCCGATCCGGAGCAGTGGGTGATCGCCGCGCGGCACTGGGTCGCCGAGACGTACGCGATGCACGGGCTCGAGGACGAGCAGCTCGACACCCCCCGCTTCAGCTACCTGCCCCTCGGGCAGGGCAACACGACCGACAAGGTCACCGTCCGGCTGGAGCAGTCGGTCGGCGGCGCTCCGGTCGAGGACGGCGCGGTCAACGTTCTCTTCGACGCGTCCGGACGCCTTCTGTCGCTGCACGCGACGGGAGCCCCGGAGGTCGAGGACCCGACGGGCCAGCCGACGATCGACGGCGGCTTCGCGACGCTCGTCGCCGCGCGCGCCTTCCGGGACGAGTTCGACGTCGCCCCGACCTCGTCCGCCAACACGCGCCTCGTCCACGCGCACATCGACGACGGTGAGGTGCGGCGCTGGCCGCTCGTCTGGCAGGTCGAGGTGACCTGGGAGATGGACGGCGCCCAGCCGATCGGGCGGCGGTACAGCGTCGACGCCCACGGGCGCACGGTCCTCAAGAGCGAGAACACGATCCACAACTTCGACGTGTTCGGGACCGTGCGGTCCAACGCGTCGCCGGGCACCGAGGCGGACCACAGCGGCAACCCGCCCACCCCGCTCGCGATGCCGCGCGTCCGCATCCAGAGCAGCGCGGGCAACGTCGAGACCGACCGCGACGGCAACTTCAACATCACGGGCGTCAACTCGCCGATCGACCTCACGGTCGACTTCTTCGGTCGGTTCACGAACGTCAACAACGACGCCGGGCCCGACTACACGATCACGTTCCAGAACGTCCAGCCGAACGTTCAGAACAACCTTCTGATGAACCCGTCGCCGACGCAGTTCATCACGGCGGAGGCCAACGCTCAGCTGCACGTCAACGTCCTCCGCGACTGGATCGTCGACCGCTTTCCGACGGACAACACCGCTGACTTCCGGGCGACGGCGAACATCAACCAGAACAGCAACTGCAACGCGTTCTTCAACGGCAACTCGATCAACCACTTCACGCGGGGCGGCGGCTGCAACAACACGTCGTTCTCGACGGTCGTCGCGCACGAGATGGGTCATTGGCTCAACGTCCGCTACGGGACCGGCAACGGCAGCGACGGCATGGGTGAGGGCAATGCCGACGTCTTCGCGATGTACTGCTACGACGACCCCGTCGTCGGTCGGTTCTTCTCGACGAACGGCGGCATCGTGCGGACGGGCACCAACCTCCGGCAGTTCTGCGGCGACACGAACCCCGGCTGCTACGGCGGCGTGCACGCCAACGGCGAGGTCTGGATGGGCGCGGCGTGGAAGCTGCGCGAGAACCTGAACGTCACCCTCGGAAACGCGGGCGGCGACCTGGTGGCCGACCTCCTCTTCCTCGGCTGGCTCAACGGCTTCAACCAGACGCAGATCCGGTCGATCATCGAGATCCAGTGGCTCACGCTGGACGACGACGACGGCAACATCGACAACGGCACGCCGAACTACCTCGACATCGACGCCGGCTTCCGCACGCAGGGCTTCCCCGGCTTCGACCTCGACCTGATCACGATCGAGAACGTCACCGAGCTCGCCGACACGACGGACCAGACCGGTCCGTACGTGGTCGACGCCAACATCTTCCCGAACTTCGGTTCGACGATCGTCGCTGCAGAGCTCAACTACCGCTCCGGCACGACCGGCGCATTCACGGTCGTACCGATGACCAACCTCGGCGGCACGCTGTACCGAGGCGATATTCCCGGCCAGACGTCCCCTGCTCGCGTCGAGTACTTCGTCAGCGCGACGGACCTCGACGGGCAGACCGAGACGTTCCCCCTGGAGGGCCAGGACGACCCCGTCATCTTCCGCATCGGCGTCACGCGCGAGATCTTCGCGACCGACTTTGAGAGCGGTCCGGCCGGGTTCGTCGGAGGCGAGCCGGGTGATACGGCAACGACGGGCATCTGGGAGCTTGGCGATCCGATCGGGACCGCCGCACAGCCCGAGAACGACAACACCAACCCCGGCGTCAACTGCTGGTTCACCGGCCAGGGCACGCCCGGAGGCGGCCTCGGCGAGAACGACATCGACAACGGCCGGACCACGCTCCTCTCGCCGATCTTCGACGGCACGGGTGGCCTGCTCGAGCTGGACTACTGGCGCTGGTACTCGAACGACACCGGCGGCGAGCCGAACACGGAGCGGTTCCGCGTCGAGCTGAGCAACGACGGCGGCGCGACCTACGCAGAAGTCGAGTCGGTCGGCCCGGCTGGCGAAGGCACGAGCGGAGGCTGGTTCCGGAGCATCGTCGACCTGTCGTCGGTCCCGACGTCGGCGCAGATGCGCCTGCGGTTCATCGCGGCCGACCGCCCGAACAATGGCGGCGCGGTCGTCGAGGCCGCCGTCGACGACATCCGGATCATCTCCCTGGAGAGCACCGTCAACGCCCCGCAGCGCTACTGCATCTCGAACCCGAACTCGACGGGAACGGCGGCGACGATCGACGTGGCGGGCAGCCAGCAGATCAGCGCCAACGACTTCCTCCTCCAGAGCCAGGGCTTGCCCCCGAATTCGTTCGGGCTGTTCTTCTTCGGCGACGCCCAGACCCAGGCGCCGATCGTGAACAGCCAGGGGACGATCTGCGTCGCGGGGACCCTCTTCCGCCTCCCGGCGGTCCAGGCGGCCCTCTTCGGCACGGCCTTCTACCCGGTCGACTTCACCGACGCGACGACCAACGCGGTCCAGATCACCGCCGGGAGCACGTGGAACTTCCAGATGTGGTTCCGCGACGCCATCGGCGGCCAGGTGACGTCCAACACCACGGACGGCATCCAGGTCGAGTTCGCGAACTGAGGCAGCTCGTGTCGCCGCCGCCACCGCGGCGGATGGACGCGGCCCCCCCTGCCCCCACG
>JBCCSK010000157.1:0-12873 GCA_039200205.1 Planctomycetota bacterium | reverse complement strand
GGCGCTGAAGGCCTCGTTGATCTCGAAGTAGTCGACGTCGTCCGTCGACATGCTGGCCTGCTCCATCAGCTTGCGGATGGCCGGCACCGGGCCGATACCCATCTCTTTCGGATCGACGCCGACGTACGCGTAGCCGCGGACGATGCCCATCACGTCGAGGCCGTCAGCCTTGGCGCGCTCGTCGGTCGTGCACACGAGCATCGCGGCCCCGTCGACGATGCCGCTGGCGTTGCCCGCGGTGACCGTGCCGTCCTTGCCGAACGCAGCGCGCAGCTTACCGAGCGCCTCGAGGGACGTGTCCGGCTTGATGTGGTCGTCGGTGTCAACGACCGTATCGCCGCGCTTGCCCGGGATCACGACGGGCGCGATCTCCTCGGCGAAGCGACCCGACTGGACGGCCTCGGCGCCGAGCTGGTGGCTGCGCAGCGCGTACTCGTCCTGGGCCTCGCGTCCGATCTCGAGGCGGCGCGCGATCTTCTCAGCCGTCTGCGCCATGTACGTGTCGCCGTACGGGTCGTAGAGGCTCGCGAACAGGAGGTCCTCCAGCGCCGGCTGGACGCCGAAGCGGAAGCCGTCGCGCGCGCCGTGCAGCACATACGGTGCCTGGCTCATGTTCTCCATCCCACCGGCGAGGACCGTCTGCGACTCGTCGAGCCGGATGAGCTGGGCCGCGTTGACGATCGACTGGATGCCGGAGCCGCAGAGGCGGTTGACGGTCAGCGCCGGGACCGACTGCGGAACGCCCGCCTTCAGAGCGACGTGCCGGGCGCCGTAGATCGCGTCGTTCGACGTCTGGAGAGCATTGCCGACGACGGTGTGATCGATCGACTCGGCGTCGATCTTCGCGCGCTCGATCGCGGCTTTCGAAGCGTGTGCCGCGAGGTCGATCGCGCTGACGTTCTTGAGCTTCCCGTAGCCCGGCGTGCCCGAGTACTCGGCCATCGGGGTCCGCGCCCCGCCGACGATGACGACTTCTTTGGTCATGGGATGATGTGGGGCCCGCGGAACGCGCGAGCGAAGGGTCGTTGGTCGTGGGCGGCGCGGTGGAGCGCGCCTCGAATCGGGATCGGGCGGTGCGCGACGGTCTGTCGCCTACTTTCCCTTGAACGCGGCGGCCCGCTTTTCAAGGAAGGCGGACATGCCCTCGCGCATGTCTTCCGTCGCGGCGGCCTTGCCGAAGAACTCGGTCTCCAGGGCCTCGCCCGCGGTCTGGTCCATGTCCCAGCCCCGGAGCACGAGCTCCATGCCGAAGCGGATCGCCAGGGGGCCCTTCGAGAGGATGCTCTTCAGCATCTTCTGCGTGCCCTCCGCGAGCTCCTCGGGCTCGAAGATGCGGTTGATGACGCCGACGCGATGGGCCTCGGCAGCGGAGAACATGTCTCCGGTCAAGATCCACTCGCGCGCGACCCCCGGGCCGGCGACGCGGGCCAGGCGCTGGCTCCCGCCGTAGCCGGGGATGATGCCGAGACTCGTCTCGGGGAGCCCGAGCTTGGCCTTGGTCGAGGCCGTCCGCAGCGTGCAGGAGAGCGCGAGCTCGCAGCCGCCGCCCAGCGCGAAGCCGTTCACCATCGCGATCGAAGGCTTGCCGAGGTGCTCGAGCTTCCTGAACACGGACTGTCCGAACGCCGCGAGGTCGGCTGCGCCCTTCGAGTTGCCGGCCTGCTCGAGGAGCTCCGAGATGTCAGCCCCCGCGACGAACGCCTTGTCGCCCGCGCCGGTCAGGACGACCGCGCGCACGGACGAGTCCGCGCCGGCGGCGTCGAAGGCCTCGCCGAGCTCGGTGATCGTCCTGTGGTTCAGCGCGTTCATCTTGTCCGGTCGGTTGACCGTGACGCGCGCAACCCCGCCCTCGACGGCGTAGAGGATGTTCTCGTAGGCCATGACGCTCAAGCCCCTTCGACCTCGACGACGACGGCCTTCTTGACCTCGACGGGCTCCTTCGGACGCGAGCTCTCGCCGCCGGGGACCGTCGCAGCGGTCGCGATCTTGTCGAGGACGTCGAAGCCGTCGACGAGCTTTCCGAACGCCGTGTACTGGCGGTCGAGGAAGCTGGCTGCGCCGTGGCAGATGAAGAACTGGCTGCCGGCCGAGTTCGGGTCCTGCGAGCGCGCCATCGAGAGCGTCCCGCGCTCGTGAGGCGTGTCGTTGAACTCGGCGTCGACCTTCCAGCCAGGACCGCCCGTCCCCCAGGATTTCTCGTTCCCGGACTTCGTGTTCGGGTCGCCGCCCTGGATCATGAAGTCGGGGATCACGCGGTGGAACTTCGTTCCGTCGTAGAAGCCGTCGCGGCTCAGCTTGACGAAGTTCTCGACGTGCTTCGGGGCCACGTCGGGCGAGAGCTCCAGGACGAGGTCGCCCTCGGTGGTCTCGAGGCGTACGCGCACGCCGGTCAGTTCGTGAGTCATCGGTACGGTCTGGGTGCGGCTACTTCTGGGTCCGGGGGCGCGACTTCGTCGCCTGGACGACGATCGCGCGCTCGATCGACTGCGGCGGATTCGGACGGTTCATGACCATCGCGACGTTCGGGCTTCTCGGATTGACCCGGACGTTCTTCTTGATGAGCTCTTCGACGAGGTCGTAGTGGACGGAGACGCCGTCGACGATGCGCTGGAGCTAGTCCATCCCGCTGACGACCTGACCGAAGGGCGTGTAGTTCCCGTCGAGGTGGGGCGACGTCTCGTGGACGAGGAAGAACTCGCTCGTCGCCGAATTGATGTCGTTTCCGAGTCGCGCGGCCGACAGCACGCCGGCGGTGTGCTTGCGCGAGTTGAACTCCGCCTCGAGCTTGCGCGGCGCAGGCGTCCCCTCCTTCGACTGCCCGCCCTGGACCATGAAGCCAGGGATGACGCGGTGGAACGCGGAGCCGTCGTAGAACTTGGACCCCGCGAGGTCGAGGAAGTTCCGCACGTGGTTCGGCGCGACGTCGGGCCAGAGCTCCAGCCAGATCGTGCCGCCGCTCGTCTCCAGGACGACGTGGAAGTCGTCGAGCTGGTCGTCGGTCAGGCCGTCGAACGTCGGCGCCTCCGCCGCGGGGCGGAGCGCGATGACTTCAGTCGGCTCACCGTCGGCCTCGGCGAACTGGATGCGGAAGTCCTTGGGCTTGTCGCCGAATCGCTCGCTGAGGCTCGCGGTCAGGTCGACCTCGGTCACGAGCGTCTGGCCGGGCTGCATGAGGAACTCCGCCTTGCTCGCGCGCTTGGTCAGCGGCTTGCGATCGACGAGCCAGCCCGCGGGCGACAGGAGCCAGCACGGAACCTCGACGGCACCCTCCCCCATCGCACGAAGCTCCAGTTCGACGATGAAGGGCTGGCCGACGACCCAGATCGACGGCGCGCTCGCGCTGGCGACGTAGCCATCGGCGGCGGGCGCGCCCGACCCGAAGAGAGTCGCGGCGAGCGCAGGAACGAGTACGGCCGCGCTCATGCCTTCTTGTCCCCGTCCCACTTGTAGTAGCCCTCGCCGGTCTTCCGGCCGAGCTTGCCCTCGGCGACGAGCCGCTCGAGCGACGCGGGGATCTTGAACGCGGGCTCGTTCGGGTAGCGCTCGGTCCAGCCCTTGAGGATGAACAGCGTCGTGTCGAGGCCGACGTAATCGGTCAGCGTGAGCGGGCCCATCGGGTAGCCGCAGCCGAACTGCATCGCGGCGTCGATGTCCTGCTTGCTCGCATCCCCGCGATCGAGCATCTCGATCGCCTGCACCATGTACGGCACGAGCAGGCGATTGACGACGAAGCCGGGCGTGTCCTTGCACGCGACCGGGACCTTGCCGCAGGCCTCGCCGAACGAGCGGGCGGCGGCGAAGACGTCCTCGTCGGTCTCGTCCGTCCGCACGACCTCGACGAGCTTCATCAGCTGGACGGGGTTGAAGAAGTGCAGCCCGACGAAGCGCGAGGGTCGACCGGAAGCCTCGGCCATCTCGCCGATCGGGAACGACGACGTGTTGGACGCGAAGACCGTCTCCGGCTTGCAGATCGTCCCGAGCTCCTGGAAGAGCTCCTTCTTGACGTCGAGGTTCTCGACGATCGCCTCGACGACGAGGTCGCAGTCGGCGACGTCCTTGCGGTCCGTCGTGCCGGTGATGCGCCCGCGCACCTCGGCGACCCAGGCGTCCGCCGCGGCGCGGTCCATCTTGCCCTTCTCGACGTTCTTGTCCGCGAGCTTGGCGAGGCTCTTGTCGACGCGGGCGAGGCCCTTGTCGAGGAAGCCCTGCTCGGTCTCGAGGGCCACGACCGTACAGCCGCCCTGGGCCGCAACCTGAACGATGCCGTGGCCCATGAGGCCGCAGCCGACGACGCCGACCTTCTGAATGTCCATCGCGTGGAAGAGTCTCGTGCTGGGTGGAACCGGGAAGACGGTCAGAGGCCCGTGCGATCGAACGCCACGGCCATCCCCATGCCGCCGGAGATGCACAGGGTCGCGAGCCCGTGCTCGCCGCCCCTGCGCTGAAGTTCGTGGAGCATCGTGGTCACGATGCGTGCACCCGTGGCCCCGATCGGGTGGCCGAGCGCGATCGCTCCGCCGTTGACGTTGAGCCGCTCGTGATCGAGGGCGAGCTCGCGGTCGCAGGCGAGCACCTGGGCCGCGAACGCCTCGTTCAGCTCGACGAGGTCGTAGTCGCGGGCAGCGCGACCGGTCGCCTCCTCGAGTCGCGCGCACGCCGGCACGGGCCCGAGCCCCATGACCGTCGGATCGACCCCTGCCTGGCGCGCGGGCCCGAGGAAGGCGAGCGGCGTCCAGCCGTTGGCCTCGCACGCGGACTCGGAGGCGAGCACGAGGGCCGCGGCGCCGTCCGTGATTCCGCTGGAGTTGCCGGGACCGACGGTGCCCTTGCCGTCGTAGCGCTTGCCGAAGACGGCGGGCAGCTTGGCCATCGACTCGATCGTCGCGGTCGGCCGCGGATGCTCGTCGGCCTCGACCACGACGTCGCCCTTGCGGGCCTTGACCGTCACGGGAGAGATCTCGTCGCCGAAGCGGCCGGCCTCGATCGCCGCACCGGCCTTGCGCTGACTCGCGAGCGCGAACTCGTCCTGCTGCTCCCGCGTGATGCCGAGCTCCTGGGCGAGCTTCTCGGCCGTCTCCCCCATCACCATCTCGGCCAGGGGGCAGTCGAAGCCGTCGCGGTACATCGCGTCGACCAGCGGCGCGTGGCCGAGCCGGTACCCGCGGCGCATCTTCGGGAGGAAGAACGGGAGGCCGCTCATGGACTCCGTTCCGCCCGCGACGGCCACGTCGATCTCCCCCCGCCGGATCGCGTCGGAGGCGAGAACGATCGACTTCAGGCCCGAGCCGCACGCCATGTTGACCGTGGTCGCGCAGACGTCGTGCGGGATCCCGCTACGGACCGAGACCTGCCGGGCGACGTTCGGCCCACCTCCCGCCTGGCGGCCGTTCCCGAGGAAGACCTCGCCCACCCGTTCGGGCGCGACGTTCTGGACCGCGAGCGCCGCCTGGACCGCCTCGACTCCCAGGTCGGCGGCCGTCATGTCGGAGAAGCTCCCCAGGTACTTCCCGATCGGCGTCCGCTTCGCAGCAACCACGGCGACGCGCCCGGCGGAGGTGTGGGAGGAGGCGGACATGGGCGTTCCTGGCGATCGATTCGGCGTTCCTGGCGATCGGTTCGGCGTTCCTGGCGATCGGTTCCGGGGGACCGGGGCGGGTCCGCCGCGCTCCTGGGCCGCGGCTGCCCCCAGTTTTTCGGGGGAAGGAGAGTACGGATCCGACCCAGTCCGGGCAATCGGGATGACCCCGATCGCCAGTCCAAAGGGCGCCGAGCCGAAATCTGCGCAGTGGCCGCCGCCGGCAGCGGACGATGCGCGAACGTGGCGGTGCCGCCGAGGCGCACGGCCATGCCCGAGACCCCGTCCCCCGAAACCCTCGTCTCGCTCCTGACGGACGAGGCGCCGTCCACGCGCGCCGCCGTGCGGCGCGCGCTCGTCGAGCTGGGTCCACGCGCGATCCCCGCGCTCCGGCGGGCGAGCGACGGGAACGACGCGCCGCTGCGCGCCCGGGCCCGCCAGGTCCTGCTCGAGATGCGTCGCGCACGGGGCGAGGCGCGGCTCCGCTCTCTCCTGGCCGAGGACACGGTGCCCCTGGAGGACGGCCTGCTGGCCATCGATGAGTGGATCGGGGCCGCCGATCCGGCGCTGGACGTCCCGGGGCAGCTCGCCGCCTGGGCCGACTCGCTCCGCGGTGACGTCGGGCCCGACGCAGACGTCGAGCGCCTGGCGGCAGCGATCCGCGCCCTCCTGGGCAGCGAGGTGGGCTTCGACGGCGCCGAGGTCGACTTCCACAACGTGGACCACGTCTCGCTGACGCGCTGCATCGAGAGCGCGCGCGGGCTCCCGCTCACCCTGTCTGCGGTGTATGCCCTGGTCGCCCGGCGTGCCGGGTATATCGCGGCGCTGCTGCCGTTCCCGGGCCACGTCCTCCTGCATCTGGGCGCCGGCGGCGCGCGCCGGATCCTGGACCCCTTCACAGGCGGCGATGCAGTCGACGAGAGCACGTGCCAGGCGAGGCTTCACGCCATGGGTGCGCCCCCAGGAGGCCGCTGGCTCGAGCCCGCCTCGGACCGCTCGATGATCGTGCGCCAGGTCCGCAACCTCGGCGCGTCGATGGCCCGCCACGGGCGGCATCGGGACGCGGGCGACCTCGCCGCCCTCGTGGACGAGCTCGAGAGCCGCTGAAGGTGACTGCGACGGCCCCGAATGCCGGGGCGCGCCCTTCCACGCGGGCCGGGACGACCTAATCACCCCCCTACATGACGGACATCCCCGACGTCTGGCCGCCCCAGGAGGACACGAGGCCCGCGAGCATCGTTCCGATGTTCCCCCTGCGCGGCGTCTTCCTGCTCCCGCGCCAGATCCTCCCGCTCCACGTCTTCGAGCCGCGCTACCGCCAGATGGTCGACGACGTGCTCGACGGGCAGGGCCGGCTGGCGATGGGAACGGTGCTCGAGGGAGAGACGACGTCGATGGACGCGGACGAGGAGATGCCGCCCCGGATCCTCCACGTGGCGGGCGTCGGTGAGATCGCTCGCCACGAGAAGACGGCAGACGGTCGGTACTTCGTCTGGCTGTTCGGGCTCGGCCGCTTCGATGTCGAGGAGATCCCCTCCGATCGCCTCTACCGCAAGGTGAAGGTGCGGCCGCTCGAGGAGGTCTCGATCGAGTCCGCGAGCGAGGGGCATCTGCGCACCGACCTGCGGAGCGCCCTCGATGCGCGCACCGAGGAGCCGCTGGAGCTGCCGGACGACGTGCCCATCGAACTCCTGGCCGACGCTCTCGCCCAGAAGCTGCACCTGCCCCAGAGCGCGATGGAGCCGATCTTCACCGAGCCGGACGTCGCTCGCCGTGCCCGGCTGACCCTGAAGGCGCACGACGCCTTCCCTCCGCCGCAGATCGACTGACGAGACCGGCCCACCGTCCCGATTCAGCACACGCGGGACCGGGGGGGAGGTCCGGGGATCGAGCGCATCGTCGGGATAGGCTTCGGACGCCCGGTTGCGGCGGCCCCCCCCGCGCGCGACTCTAGCCGCCCGCTTCGGGCGCCACGACGGCGGCACCTCGTTGATCCAGCTTCTCGGCAACCTCGCGCAGAATCGTTCGCTGCTGAGGACCTTCGTGGCGCGAGACCTGCGCGCTCGCTACGTCGGGTCGAGCCTCGGGTTCTTCTGGTCGGTGATCTACCCGATCATGAACCTGGCCGTGTACCTGCTCGTCTTCCAGGTCATCCTGAAGATGACGTGGGGTCCCGACAAGTCGCCGCAGGAGGTCGTCCTGCTGATGCTCGTCTCGATCGTGGCTTGGACCGCGTTCTCCGAGGGCATCTCGCGATCGACGAATGTCCTGGTCGACCATCAGAACCTGATCCAGAAGGTCGTCTTCCCCTCCGAAGTCCTTCCGGCGTTCGTCGTCAGCTCGGCGATGATCAACATGGTCGTCGCGCTCCCGATCGTCATCGGAGTGCTCTTCTACGCGATGCTCAACCCGTCGGAGGATCCCGCCGTCATCGCCGCCGCGGCCGCGTCGGGTCACCGGGGAGTCCAGATCGGTGCGCAGCTCCTCTGGGTTCCCGTGCTCCTCGTCCTGCAGACGATCTTCACCGTCGGCCTCGGCTACTTCTTCGCGACCTTCAACCTGTACTGGCGCGACACGTTCCACGTGATGGGCGTCGCGTTGACCGTCTGGATGTTCATCACCCCGATCTTCTATCCGGCGCAGCGGATGATCGATCAGGGGTACAGCTGGATGCTCGAGATCAACCCGATGCACTGGCTGATGGAGATGTATCGCGACGTCTTCGCCGCGAACCAGGCTCCGGATCCCGAGCTGCTCGTCCGGTTCGCCATCGCAAGCGTCGCCGCGCTCTTCCTCGGAGCGACCTTCTTCGACCGCCAGCGCTCGCGCTTTCCCGACCTCCTCTGACCGGCCTGCCCGACTGCGGTACGACGATCGATGTACGACACCGAGACCGAGCGCGCGAAGGCCGGGTCCCGCCCTGAATCGGCAGGGCTGGGCTCGTCGGCGATCATCGCGCGCGGGGCGAGCAAGGCATATCGCCTCTACGACAAGCCGATCCACCGCCTGTGGGACCTGATCCTCCCCGGCGGTCCTCGCGGGCGTGAATTCTGGGCCGTTCGCGACGTCTACCTCGACATCCCGCAGGGCGCGACGGTCGGGATCATCGGCGAGAACGGCGCGGGGAAGAGCACGCTCCTCAAGCTCCTCACGGGCATCACGCAGCCGACGACGGGTGTGATCGAGACCGAGGGTCGGATCGCTTCGCTCCTCGAGCTCGGCGCGGGCTTCCACCCCGAGTTCTCCGGACGCGAGAACATCCGCTTGAACTGCTCGATCCTCGGGATGTCCGACGAGGAGACCGAGGCGCGCTTCCAGGAGATCGTCGAGTTCTCCGAGCTGGGCGAGTTCATCGATCGGCCCGTGAAGACCTACAGCTCGGGGATGCACGTCCGCCTCGGCTTCTCGGTCGCGACGACGGTGGACCCCGACATCCTGATCATCGACGAGGCGCTGTCGGTCGGCGACGAGCACTTCAAGGGCAAGTGCATCAACCGCCTGAACGACTTCCAGGAGATGGGCAAGACGACGCTCTTCGTCTCCCACGACATGGGCTCGATCAAGTCGATGTGCAAGCACGTCGTCCTGATGCACGAGGGCCGCATCCTGGAGCAGGGAACGGCCGAGACCGTCGCCGACGAGTACCTCCGCCGCGCGCACACGCGCGGGAACGAGCGGATCTCGGCGATCAACCGCCAGACCGACGCCTATCCGCGCTGGGGGTCCGGCGAGATCGAGACCGGCGGCATCGAGCTGTTCGCGGACGGAAACGAGCCGACGAACGTCTTCGAGCCCGGAAGTCCGTTCCGCGTGCGAGTCCAGTTCGAAGCGCACGATTCGTGCGACGAGCCGGTCTTCGGAATCGGCGTCTACCGCTCGGACGGGACGTACGTGAACGGGAGCAACCACTTCTGGCGCCGCGAGCCGATCGAACTGGGCCGCGTCGCGAAGGGGACGAAGGGCCACGTCGAGATGGCGTTCGAGAAGCTGCCGCTGCTGCAGGGCAGCTACTACCTGAGCGTGTTCGTCTACGACCACGGCAAGGCCGCGCCGACGCCGATCGACCACCGAGAGCACGCCGCGGCATTCGAGGTGCTCGACGCGAACCACCTCCAGCACGGTCTGCTGTTCCTACCGACGCGCTGGTCGGTGCACGCCGAGGGCGCCGAGCCGCGAATCTCGGCGGAGTAGTCCTCGATCCGCGTCAGCCCTCGTCCGTCAGACTCGGATCGAGCCGTCGGAACGTGAGGGCCCGCCCGATGCGGCTCCAGAAGCGGTTCGCCTCCTCGGCGAGGGCGGCGTTGTTCTCGCGTAGGCGCACAGAGTCGGCGAGCGCCGCGTCGAGCTCACCGCGGAGCTGAACGACGAGTTCCTCGCGCGACTCGAGCCGCTCGTCCGCGGCCTCGAGCCTCTCGCTGGCTGCCGACACCTGCTCGTTCATGCGCACGAGCTGCTCGTTCTGGTCGTTGAGGAGGCGGTTGGCGTAGTCGAGGCGCTCTGCGCGCAGCTCCAGCTCTTCGAGCTCGGCGCTGCGCAGCTTTTCGAGCTCGTCGATCACCTCCGCCTTTGCGGTGATCTCGTCGTCCTTCGCGCGCTGGATCTTCCGGCTCTCCTCGCGCTCGCTGACGATCTCGGAGCGGAGTGCTTCGACGGTCCGGCGGTGCCCCTCGAGGTCCTTCTCGAGGGTCGAGATCGTCCGGCGGTGACCGTCGAGGTCCTTCTGAACGCCGGCGACGACGACGTGGAGACGCTCCATCTCGGGCGTGAACGTGTCCCGGAGCGCGTCGTAGCGCAGCACCTCGCGGCTCGCGTCGACCAGCGCCTGCGTCGCTTCGCGCGGCTCGGAGCCCGCCGGATCGAGCGCGGATTCGACGCTCGGCATCGGCGCGCCGTCGAACGCCGCGACCACCGCGTGGCGGTAGACCCGTCCGCCGTGATCGGTGCGGAAGATGTGCTCGTTGTAGAGGCGGTAGAGCTTCTTCGCGAAGTCTCCGAGGAGCCCCTCGTGCTCGATGTACAGCTCGAGGGCCATCAAGAGGAGCCAGCGGTCGAGGCGTCCGTGGCCAATCGCAGCGACGGACGCGCCCGCGGCCTCGAGGGCGCGCTGGGTCGCCTCGAGCGAGGGGAGTCCGTTCTCGCGATGCTCCGCGAGGTAGCGGTGCTCCCAGCCGAGGCGGACCTGGAGGAATTCGAGCAGCGTCTGCTCGGCCTCGGCCACGTCCGTCGCGTCGTACGGCCCGGCGAGAATGGCGTAGCGCTTCGCAACACGCGCGCACTCGGACACGAACGCGTACCGCATCGGCGGCGGGACGTGCTCGAGCGTGTCGAAGCAGCAGACCACGTCGAACGAGTCGCTGGCGAAGGGGAGCTCGCTCCCGCTCGCGAGGACGAGCCCCTCGGCGTCCGACGGGTCGATGTCGACGAGGTCCACGCGATCGCTCGGGAGGAACGAGCGGAGAAGTGCGGTCCGGCCTCCGACGTCGAGGATGCGCAGGGACTCGCCGTCGCGCCGGACACTCTCGACGAGCGCACGCACAAGCTCGTAGCGCTGGTACTGGTCGAACGGCAGCTCGAGGACGTCGGTCATTCGTGCGGGAGCTCGCCCGGGAGGGCGCCGCATTATGGTGTCTTCAGAGCGCATGGAGGGGTCGAGTCGGATCGTGAAGTGGCGTCCCGCGCCGCGACCCGATCAGCGAAGCGTGCAGAGGACGGGGGCGTGGTCGCTCGGCTTCTCGCCGTCCCGCGCCTCGAGGTCGACGACGACGGCCTCGCAGGCGTCGTAGGCCGACGGGGAGAGGAGGAAGTGGTCGATGCGCAGGCCGTTCCCCCTCTGGAACCCCCTCGTCCGGAAGTCCCACCACGTGTAGATGCCGGCCTCGTCCGTGTGCTTTCGGAGCCCGTCCTTCAGGCCGGGCTCCATGATCCGCGCCAGCGCCTCGCGCTCGGGGTCGCTGCAGAGGATCTTCCCGCGCCACTTCTCAGGGTCGTAGATGTCGCGATCGTCGAAGGTCACGTTGAAGTCGCCGGTGACCACGACCTTCTCCGTCATGGGAAAGCCCGTCGCGACGTAGTCCGCCACCGCCTTCATCCAGGCGAGCTTGTAGTCGTACTTGTCGGAGCCGACCTCCTTCCCGTTCACGACGTAGAGGTCGAGCAGCATGACGCCGTCGACGACCCCGCTCAGGACGCGAGCCTCCTCGAAGTCCGAGCCCGGAATGCCGGCTCGGACGTCCTCGATCGGCGACTTCGAGAGGATCGCGACGCCGTTGTAGGTCTTCTGCCCGTGGAAGGCGACGTGGTAGCCGAGCGCCTCGAGATCCTCGCGGGGGAAGAGCTCGTCGACGACCTTCGTCTCTTGGAGGCAGACGACGTCAGGATTCGCGCGCTCGAGGTACTCGAGGACCCGCGGCATGCGGGCGCGGAGCGAGTTGACGTTCCAGGTGACGATGTCCATGGGGAGCGCGAGTCTAGCAGCCCGCGGATGCACGCCCTCGCGGCCGTCAGCGCGGGATCAGGATTCAAGGAATCGCCCCAGAATCCCGATGCGGAGTGCGGATCGCAGGGGAATTCGGCTTACGCTTCCGCACGGAGGCTGCGACGTGTCGCGCCTCCACGCCGGCGACGGGACGAGATCGAAACCGTCGCCAGGAATCGCGCGCAACGGGGCACACGGCCTACGGCGCGATCCTTGGAGCGGCCGCGTTCACAGAGCGACCGCACCCAACCCGCCGCGACGTCCGCCCTCGACGACAGGAGAACCACGAGGCCGACGACCCCTACGCCAGCGCGGCAAACGACGAGACGGAAACGGAATGACTGACCAACGAAGCGCGCGCGGCCGAGGCCGCTCGCGCCGCGCCGGCGGGCGACGCCCCGCTGCGAAGCGCGGATCCGGCCGCCCGGCCAAACGACGCAACGACAACATCGATCCCCTCCAGCCGACGCTGGAGCCCCCCGACATCGAGTCGTTCGAGGAATTCGACCTCGGCGACGAGATTCAAGCTGCCATCGCGGGAATGGGCATCACGAGCCCGACGCCGATCCAGGCGCTCGCGATCGACCCTGTCCTCGCGGGCAAGGACGTCATCGCCAAGGCGGAGACCGGCACGGGCAAGACGCTCGCGTTCGGCGCGCCGATGATGGCCAAGGTCGACCCCGATCGCGCGACCGTGCTCGGGCTCGTCCTCTCGCCGACGCGCGAGCTCGCCGAGCAGGTGCACGACGTGCTGAAGGAGCTCGGCGCGGCGCGCGGCGTTTCGACGACGCTGATCGTCGGCGGCGAGGAGATGGGCCCGCAG
>JBCCSK010000156.1:0-12885 GCA_039200205.1 Planctomycetota bacterium | reverse complement strand
TCGGACGGCGACGTCGTCCTCCTGGGCGGCGAGATGCTCGAGGGTGAGCGCGTCTGCGAGTCGTTCACCCTGCCGCGCGGAGTGATCGCGTACGCGCGCGCCGACCTGCGTGTCGTCGCGAAGGGTCCGATCTCGATCGAGGGGACGCTCGTCTGCCTGCCGAGCGAGTCCGGCGCCGACGGACCCCACGTCTTTCTGAGGTCGGCCACGTCCGTGGCGGTGACGGGCTTCGTGCACGGCGCCCCCGGTCGGTCGTACGACGCGGAGCCGGACGGCGCCCTCGGCGTACCGGGCGGTGGCGGCTCGAACATCGTGATCGAGGCGCCGGAGGTCGGCGTCAGTGGGACGATCGTCGCCGGGAACGGCGGATGCGCCGGTCGAGGAGGCCGGGGCGGACAGGGGGGGAGCGTCCTCGCCATTGGCATTCCAATGGACATCGGGGACCTCGGACCCCCGAGCTACGGCCGGGCGTCGATCAGCGGAGCGGGCGGCCCGGCGGGGCCAGCGGACAGGCGGGTCGATGGCGGGAAGCCGGCGGTGGGCGGCAACGGCGGCTCGGCCGGCAGCTTCCGGACCCGTGACCAGGTCCCGGACGGCCTCCGCGCGCTGCTCGACTGAGGAGCGAGAGAATCCGGACTTTCCGCGGCGCTCCAGCGGCCGGGCCGACCTGAGTCGTGCGACATGGATGGACGTGCCGCAATCGTGGAGCCTCTTCACCGAACCGCCGACCTCTTGACCCGCGCCCGCGCCGGGGACGAGCACGCCTTCGATGCGCTCTTCGCGCGCGTCGTGCCGCGGCTCCAGTGGTTCGTCGATCTCCGCATGGGAGCGCGTGTCCGCGAACGCGTCGACCGCGACGACGTGATCCAGGACACGTACGCCGCGGCGCTGACCCAGCTGGAGTCGTTCACGCCGACCCGCGAGGGTGCATTCGCGAGCTGGCTTCTGGCCATCGCGGAGAACCAGATTCGGCGGCTCGTCGCGCATCACGGGGCCGCTCATCGGCGAGCGGTTCGCTCCGATCGCCCCGCGGACCGCGCCCTCGCCCTCGCTGCGGATCCGATGAGCGGTCCGGCCACGCGCGCCGAGCGCCGCGACGTGCGCGAGCGCGTGCGCGCGGCGATGGCGACGATGGACGCCGCGGAGCAGGAGGCGGTGCTGCTGCGCGTCGTCGAAGCCCGGCCCCTCGCGGAGGTCGCGGAGATCATGGACCGCTCGGAGTCGGCCGTTCGCAGGCTCGTCGCGCGCGCGCTCGGCTCGCTCGGACGACAGCTGAGCGGGGAGGACGTGGCATGAGCGGCGACGATCCGATCGACCTTTCGTCGGCCGACGACGCGGAGCGCGCCTACGCGGAGGTCGCCCTCGACGCGCTGCGCGAAGCGATGCAGGAGGACGATCCGGCGGTCGCCGCGGACCCCGGCCTTCCCGACGACTACGTCGTGCTCGACGTCCTGGGTCGAGGCGCCTCGGGGGTCGTCTACCGCGCACGCCAGAAGAGCCTCGACCGCGAGGTCGCGGTCAAGGTCGTCGCGCTCATGGGCTGGGACGCGCGCGACGCCGAGCGGCTCGACGCCGAGGCGCGACGCATCGCGCGCCTCAGCCACGCGGGGATCGTGCGCGTGTTCGACGTAGGGCGCACGACGAACGGCGGCGTGTACCTCACGCTCGAGCTGCAGTCGGGTGGCAGCCTCCAGTCCGTGCTCCAGGACGGCGCGCTGAACCCGGGCCGCGCCGCACGCGTCGCGCGCCAGGCCGCCGAGGCGCTCGCCTACATGCACGAGCGAGGGGTGGTGCACCTCGACCTCAAGCCCGCGAACGTGCTGCTCGACGAGCACGGCGACGTGCGCATCGCCGACTTCGGCCTCGCGCGCGAGCTGGAGTCGATCCAGGCCGCTTCGCTCGGCTCGCACACGACGAGCGCGGGACTGATCGGCACGCCGGCGTTCATGGCGCCGGAGCAGGCGGCGAACGACCGCGGTGCGATCGGTGAGCGGACGGACGTCTACGGGCTCGGCGCGGTCCTGTACGGCTGCGTCGCGGGTCGACCGCCGTTCGGTGAGACCGCGCTGGCCGATCTCCTCGACGCGGTTCGCTACGACGAGCCGGCGTCGCTCGACAGAGCCGTCCCGGGAACGCCGCGCGACCTCGCCGCGATCGTCTCGACGGCGATGTCGAAGGACCCCGCCGAGCGCTACCCGAACGCGAAGGCCATGGCACAGGACCTCGCGCGGTACGAGGCCGGCAGCCCCGTGCTCGCGCGCGCGCCGGGCCCCTTCCGCCGCACCCAGAGGCTCATCCGACGCCATACCCGCGAGCTCGTGATCGCAGCCAGCACCGCCGTGGTCTCGATCCTGTCGCTGATCCCGTTCTCCGACTCGGACGGGTCCGAGCAGCGGCTCGCGTGGATCCGCGCCGCCGATCACCTGACGAGCGAAGGAGAGACGCGCGCCGCGGCGATCGTCCTCGATCGACTGGAGGCGGAGGTCTCGCTCACGGATCGCGAGCGCGACCTCGTCGACGACCTGCGCTCTTCGTTCGATGCGGCAGCGGCACGCCCCGCGTCCGTCAGGCGGCGCACGGTCGACGCTGCGACGGAGGACGGTTCGACGATGTCGGTCGCCTTCGGAGCGTGGCTCGTCATGGACGACGGCCGCGCTGATCGCATCTGGCGCGGCAAAGCGACGGCGGACCTCGGAGAGACGCTTCGCTTCGACGGGGCCGGACGGACGCGCTCCGCCGTTCCCGCCGCGCGCTCGGGGTTCGACCTCCTGCACGTGGCGCCCCCGGGGGCGCGACCGAGGCCGAACGGCGCGATCTCGGTCGAGGCCGGCGGCGAGATCGAGACGCGAGACGGCCGGCTCTACTGGCACATCAGCGACAATGAGTCATGGACCGGCTTCGGCCCGCTCGCGCGCTCGACCTTCGTCGACCTCGCGTCGAACGGACTCAGCCCTGGTGCGCCGATCCTGATCGAAGCGCAGCGCTTCCAGTGGGAGGGCGGAGGGGCGACCGTCGTGATGTTCGCCGAGGCCGCGCTCGGTCCGACGGTCGAGGGCGCCGCCCGTTCGCTCGACGACTGGCTGAACGCCGTCACCGATTCCCTCGAGCGCGATCTTTCCGCGGCGCAGGATGTGGGCGATGGCCCCGACCGCGCGCCGAGCGAGTCGATCGTCGACCGCGTCATTGCGATCTCGCTGCTCGGAGACGAGAGAGCTCGCGCGTCGATGCGCGACCGCTCGGGCGAGCTCGAAGCGATCGGCAGCAGCCTGTCTCCCGACTGGCCCGAGACCTCCCTGACGCGAACTGGCGGGGACGTCGCGACCTGGCTCGCGCTCGCGGAGGATCGCGGGACGAGGGGTCCCGGCCCCTCGATCGACACGCTTCCGCGTTCGCACTCGATGGAGAGCGAGCTTCGCCGCTCTCCGACGAAGCGCGAGTTCATCTGGATGGGCTACGTCATTGGCTCGCTGCTCCTGCTGATCGGATCGCGGCGCGCGAGCGCGGCGTCGAAGGGGTCGCTCGCGGGCGGGGCGCTCATCCTCGCCGGGATGACTCTCGACAAGCGCGTGACCACGCCGCTGGGATCGCTGTCCTGGGATCCGCTCGCCTGTCTGCTCCTCGCCGCAGCGACGTGGGGCACGACCAAGGAGGCGGACCGCTGGTCGCGCGCCGCGACGTGGCTGGTCCTGGTCGCCGCGGCGCAGTCGGCGCTGGTGTCCGCGGGCGTCCTTCCGGACCTCCGCATCCCCCTGCTGCTCGCATTCGTGTCACTGGCGCTCGCGGGCAGGCAGCGCGCTTCGACGCCGAACGCCCGCGCGGCCTGGGCGGTCCTCGCGATCGCGCTGACCGCGACCTTCACCCTGTCGCTCGCTCGCGTCGGACCGTCGGGGATCGCGCTCACCGCGAGCTACCTGTGCGCCGTCTGCGTCTTCACCGTCCTGGTGGCGTACGCCGTGGCGCAGGGAAACAAGAAGCGAGTTCCCGAAGCGGCGTAGACCGCGTTGCGATCCGGGCGATCGGCGGGCGCCCGGAAAAAGTGAGAGATCGATGGTCGAACGCCGGAGGAATCACGCGTGAGCCAGTGAACGGCACCCGAGTCCGCACCCGGCAGTGCGCAGTGCCCCCCACTCACCTCACGCCCACTCCCCTCGCCATGCGACACCTCATCACTCGGTCCGCGCAGCTCCTCGCGCTCACCTCCCTCGCCCCGACGCTCGCCGCCGCGATGCCCTCGGACGATGCGCAAATCCTGATCCGCGAGGGCGACCCGATCTCCAACGGCGAGACCGGCCTCATCTTCACGGACTACCGCATCACGAACACGGGCAGCTGGGCCGCTGTCGTCGGGACCGACGGCCCGGCCGTCCTCGGCTTCTTCCGCTCGGTCCTGCTGCGCGACGGCGACGTCATCCTCGCCGAGGGCGACGTGCTTCCGAGCGGAGCGATCGTGCAGGAGATCGGGGGGATCGCGATCGATCCGAGCGGCCAGGTCCTCGCGCAGATCATCATCGATCCGCCGGGCGCGGCGTCGTTCGTCGACGCGATCTGGTTCAACGGCATCACGATCCTCCGCGCGGGCCCGATCATCGGCACCGGGGTGCCGGCGAGCGCGGTGCTCGACGAGATCTACGAGTTCGAGGTCGGCCGCCAGGACGAGCTGCTCGTCGCCGGCCGCGCGTCCCTGTCCGCCGCCGCCGGCGGACGCGACGTCGTCCTCCGCATGGACTACTCCGGCGGACTGCCGGCGATCACCGTCGAGGCGATCTCGGACACTCCGATCGCGCCGTTCTCGGACCCGATCAAGTCGATCCCGCAGTTCGCGCGGAGCTTCGACGCGGTGTCCGACGGGACGTTCGTACTCCCGATCGACCTCGATAGCGGTCCTCTTCCGACCAAGGCCGGCGTCGCGAGTGGCTTCGCCGTGTACGCGGACGGCGATCCGGCCCCGCCGATCAACACCGTCTGGGACCTTCCGGATCGGCCGTCGATGTGCGCCGGTCTCGGCGGGAGCTACGCCGTGGGCGGATGGACGTTCAACATCGTCACCGGAGAGCGCCGCGGAGTCCTCGCGAAGGGCAATACCATCATGGCGCTCGAGGGGAGCATCCTGCCGGGCACGTCCAGCTTCGTCGTTCGGCAGTTCGCCCAGCCGACGATCGACATGGCCGAGACAGGTGAGCTCTTCTTCCAGATCCCGGTGACCTCGAACCAGGGCGACGTCGAGCTCATGATGGTCGACGACAGACTCCTCCTCCGCACGGACTCCAGCACGGCGAGCGGCGAGAGGATCGAAGAGTTCGCCGGCCAGCAGGACTCGCTCCGCGTCTCGCGCGACGGCAACCACTGCCTGTTCCACGCGAAGCTCTCGGGCAACGTCGAGGTGCTCTGTGCGCTCGAGCGCCGCGTCGGCGGCGAGATCAACTGCACGTCCGAGCCGAACTCGACGGGACAGCGCGGCCGGCTCGTCGCGACGGGCTCCAGCTTCATCGCGGCCGACGACCTCGAGCTGGTCGCGACCCAGCTGCCGCCGGACTCGTTCGGCTACCTGTGCCTCTCGCTGACGCCGGGCTTCATCGCCAACCCGGGCGGCAGCGTCGGCAACCTGTGCCTCGGAGGCCAGATCGGCCGCTACGTCGACCAGGTCCAGAGCAGCGGCGTGACCGGTGCGATCGTCACGGTCATCGACGTCAACTCGCTGCCGCAGCCGCAGGGCCCGGTCGGGGCGAAGGCCGGCGACATCTGGGGCTTCCAGATGTGGCACCGCGACAGCGGCCCGAACGGGCCGGTGTCGAACTGGACCGACCCCTGGGCGGTTCGCTTCCGCTGATCCCGCGCGAGCTTGTCGCGCCCGAACAGGAAGAGCGATCGCCCCCCAGCGCCGTGCCGCTGGGGGGCGATCGTCGTTCGTGCGGCGGCCCATGAGCCCTTTTTCCTGGCAGGGTCTGACGCGCGCCTGCGCAGAGGGGTGGTGAAGGCGACGTCGAGCGTCGCCGCATCGAGCCCAAGGCACCGAGCCACCCACCTTCGATGAAGCGCGCCACCTGCCCCCTCCTCCTGTCCCTCCTCGGCCTCGTCACCCCCGCGACCGCGAGCGAGGGCGACCCTCCGTTCGACCTGGATTCCTCCCTCCAGGCTGCGGTGGACGCGGCGCAGACCACGCTCGTCTACGACGCGCCCGCGCCGAACCGCATCGATGCGCGAGGCGCCACGTGGAAGGCCCACTTCACGGCCGACGGCGCCACCTACGTGCCGTTCCTCGGCGCCGATGCACCACGCAACTTCCCCGTGACCTTCCGTCTGGCGAGCGCGACGCTTCGGGGCACGGAGCTTCCGCTCGTCGAGAGCCCGACCGTCACCCGGGACGGCGACCGCGTCATCCTCGACCACGGCTCGATCCTGGAGGTGTACGACCTCGCACCGACGAGCATCGAGCAGTCCTTCATCCTCCCGCGTCGGACCACGCGCGGCGAGGTGCAGGTGGACATCGACGTCGAGTCGGACCTCCCCGGCGTCTCCGCGGGACGCGCGCTGCGCTTCGAGGGGGCCTTCGGCGCCGTCGAGTACGGCGAGGCCTTCGCCCTCGATCCCGTCGGTTGACGCGCCGACGTGCGCTCGGAGTTCCGGGGCGGAACGATCTCCCTGACCGTCCCGGACGTCTTCCCGATCGAAGGTCAGGGACGACTCGTCATCGACCCGGTGATCCGGACGGACGCGCCGATCAGCGACCTCGTGGGCGCTCTTCAGCCCGACGTCGCGTTCGAGAAGGACATCGGGAACGAGGGCGTTTACGTCGTCGTGTACGAGACGGGGTTCAGCGCCAGTGACCGCGATCTCTACGCGATCGAGGTCCGCGCCGACGACTTCGCAATCGTCAACTTCGGCGCCGTCGAGATCTCCTCGGACGATACGAGGGCGCCGGCCGTGGCTGCCATGGATGCGATCGATCGGTTCCTGATCGTCTACGAGGTCGAAGTCGGCGGGACCGACTCCGTCCGCATCGAATCGCGCGTTCGGCGGGCCGGATCGAGCGACATGGGGCTTGTGAATCACATCAGCGACGAGCTCCCGAATTCGCGCAACACGCAGCCAGACGTCGGCGGTGAGAACGGCCTGCACGCGCTGTACTGGTGCGTCGTGTGGCGCAACGTGGGGGACGAGACCGCCGAGATCCGCGCTCGCGTGGTCAGCACGACCGGAGCCCCGGTCGGCTTCTCACGCTCGCTGTCCGCGCCCGGGTCGACGAACGAATCGGCCCCGGTGATCTCCGAGGGGAGCTCCGCGCCCTACGGCGACGGGCGCTTCGCGTTCGCCTACACGCAGGAGCAGCAGTCGACCGTCTACACGGGCGAGCTTCGACCCACGCCCTTCGGCATCCAGATCGTCCAGCCCGCGTACCGCCTCGGCGAGCTCGGCAGCTTCTCGAGGGCGTCGATCAGCAACGTGGCGCCCGTCCTGTCGAACGGAGGAGATCCGATCTACGCCGTCGCGGTCGAGGCCGATGGCGGGACGCAGGAGGATCAGATCATCACGTTCCTGTGCGCCGGCGGCGGGATCCAGTCGCTCAACAACATCACGCGCCTGGAGGACATCCGGCCTCGCAACAGCGCGTACATCCCCAAGGTCGCGTGGACCGGCGACGGATTCGTGATCGCGTACAAGTCGGACGATCGCATGTACATGACGAGCGCATCCATCGCCGACGTCGGGACTCGTAAGCAGCTCGTGCTCGGTGAGCGCGCACAGCGGGTGCAGTACCTCGGATCGACCGACCGCGTGGAGAACCCGAACCTCGCGAGCCGCGCCGAGTCGGGCGACACGCAGAGCCGGCGGGCACTCGTCGCCTACTGGTCGATCCCGCCGAACCCGGATCGCATGACGGTGCACATCGGCGAGATCGAGCGGTTGGAGGAGCGGGCCGTCGGGAGGCAGTACTGCTCGGCGATGCAGAACTCGTCCGGGCACACCGCCTGGCTCGCGATGTTCGGCGACCAGGGAACGACTTCGACGAAGTCCGCGGTCGCGTCGTCCCTGCCGAGCTCTCAGTTCGTCCTGCTTCTCAACAGCCTCCAGGACGGCTTCACGAGCCAGCCGGGCGGGAGCAGCGGCAACCTCTGCCTCGGCGGGGCGATCGGTCGAATGGGGAGCGTCATCGCGCCGATCGGCGCCGATCGCACCGCGACGATCCCGGTCGATCCGACCCGCCTCGAGACCCCGAACGGCTTCAGAGCCACCCAGCCTGGCGAGACGTGGCACTTCCAGGGCTGGTACAGGGATACGGTCGGCGGGACCGTCACCTCGAACTTCACCAACGCGGTCGAGGTCGAGCTGAATTGACCTGGAATCTCGGAACCCGGGGCCTCTGACCGGCATTCGCTTGGCTCACCATGCCCGAGGGAGAACCTGAAGCGAGCGGAACCCGGACGCTCGACTGTGTCGCAGGGCCTCTTGCGCCCACCGATGGAGCGATCGTCCGGGGCGTGGAGCTGGCCGACCTGGCGCGGCTCTACGACCCGGACGTGATGCTCGTCACAGCGCCGATCCCGCCGAGTCCGGAGGCTCTGCTGCACGCGAGCACGCTCGCCGAGGCAGGCCTCCGACACTCGCAGGTCAAGGTCGAGACGCCCGACGAAGTCCCCTTCGCGGGGCAGCTCGACGGGCTCGCGGGAGTGGGCGGGGAGCACGCCGAGGCGTGGACCGCGTACCTCGAAGAGGTGACCGGGGTGTTCGCCTCCCTCGTCGGCGCTCGCGTCGTCGGCGTTCGCCAGGTGGTCTCGGACGGGCCGCACTGCCCCCGCTTCCACGTCGACAAGATCCTTGCGCGCGGCGTCCTCAACGTGATTGGCGGACGGACCGAGTGGCTGGACGAGGCCGACGTCGACCGCACCCGACTGGGTCACGCAGGTGGACCCGACGACGCGACCTCGGGACTGGTGCGGCCCGGGAGTCGACTCGGTCGGGCCGAGTCAGGCACACTCGCGGTCTTCAAAGGGACTGCGTGGCCGGGAGCGGCCGAGCGGGCCGTCGTTCATCGATCACCGCCGGCTGACGGGGGTCTTCGGGTCCTCCTGACCCTCGACTGGCTGGACTGAGCCGGTGACTCACGCCGGCCCGATCGCTTCTTACGCGAGACGGATCTTACGCCAGACGGATCTTACTCCAGACAGAGCTAGACCATGATTCCGACAAGCTACGAGCAGTGGCGCGAGTGCATCGAAGTCCACTGCGAGACCCCGCTGACACCGGCGTTCATCGAAGAGCGCCTGAAGGAGCTCGAGAACGCGAACGATTCGAAGACCAAGACCTTCGCGAAGCTCTACGGCGCGGATCACCTGCAGCGAACGATCGGGTGGTTCCAGCGGGCGAAGGACGACGCGGCGAACGGATGACAGCCGAGCGAGTCTCCAGATCGATCGAGCAGCGATGAGGTCGTACGAAAAAATGAGCAAGGCCGAGGTCGTGAGCGCTCAGCGGGCGTGGGCGAGGGCGGTCGTCGAACAGGACGTCGAGACCCTCATCGGCCTCTACGACTTCGGCGCCCCCGATGAGCCGCTGCTCTTCAAGCCCACTCTCGCCGACGTGATCCGACTGGACGAAGCGGGGGCGCGCTCGTACTTCGTCGGCGGCGACCCGGACTACCCCAATGACGCCGGGTTCCTGAATCACGGCTGGAAGCACGTCGAGTTCCAGAGCGCCGTGGGGCCGATCCTGAAGGCCGGCGGACTCGGCTACAAGGACATGGGGCACTACACGTTCGTCAACGAACAGGGAGACGCGACCCGTGCCGACTACACGTTCGCGTATCACAAGATCGGTGGGCGAGTGCTGATCTCACTCCACCACTCCTCCCTGACCTGGATCCCGCCTTCGAGCTGATCTTTGGTCCGTGTCGTCGACCGGCGTACGCTTCGCCGTGTGCTGCGTCAGAGCCTCGGGAAAATGCCCAGGCTCAACGCGCGTCTTCCCCAAGAGGCGCGCCAGAGACGTCACCAGCCCGTTCTACCCGCCCCCCGAGTTCATTCGGCAGTTGAACAAGCGCAACACTGTCGCACCCCTCGGTGTCACAGATCGCGAAAGAGACGCGCCGAGTGCGCTGGTCGGACGGAACACTCGGGCGTGCGAAAGCGTCTCATTCGAGTTCCACGGCTCCCTGAGTGGGTCGCCGCTGATCCCCACATCGATCTCTCTCATGAACCAGCTATCCCTCGCGATCGCGGCAGGTGCCGCAGCGTTCGCCGTCGCCCCCGCCTACGCCCAGGAGGCCGCTCCCAGCGAACGCTTCGTGGAGTTCGAAGAAGTTCGCGGTGAGATGGAGTTCACCGGCGTGATGTGTGCGCGCCCGCTCCAGCCCGAGGACGCCGATCGCCTTGGGCTGACGGGCGTCGAGCTCGACGCCCGGGCCAACGCTGCGCGCGACGCGCTCGACAGCTACCAGCTGCAGAAGTACGTCGAGGGAACCGACGAGTACCTGTTCTTCGTGCCGTCGGGTGCGACCGAGAACAGCGTCGCCAACGAGCTGCTCGCGACCGGCGGCTTCCAGTACGTCGAGCCCGACTGGCTCGTCTTCCCGATCGCCTGTCCCGACGACCCGCAGTTCAACCAGCAGTGGCACCACCAGGCGAACCGCATGCAGTCCTGCGACGCGTGGGACATCGAGACCGGTGATCCGTCGATCGTCGTGGCGATCTGCGACACCGGGATCCGCGCGACGCACCAGGATCTGCTGCTCCACCGCTACGAGGGCTACCACGCCCCGTCCGGCCAATGGGAGAACCAGGGCGGCCCGATCGACGACATCAACGGTCACGGCACGCTCTGCTCCGGCACGGCGGCCGCCAATGGCGACAACGGCGTCGGCCTCTCCGGTGTCGGCTGGAACCTCGGGCACCGCACGATGCGCGTCACCGACTCCACCGGTGGCGGCGCCTCGCTGTCGAACCTGACCAACGCGGCCCGCACGGCGTCGGACGTCGGCGACAAGGTCGCCAGCGTCAGCTATAGCGGCGTGACGTCGGCTTCCGTCAACACGGCCGGCGGCTACATCCGCAACCGTGGTGCGCTGCTCGTCTGGGCTGCGGGCAACTCGAGCAACGTCCTGAACGGCAGCCGTGACGACAACGTGATCGTCGTCGGCGCGACGGCGTCGAGCGACAGTCTCGCGGGATTCTCGAACCGCGGCTCGTTCGTCGACCTCTCCGCTCCGGGCGCCGGGATCCGGACGACGAGCCGGAACAGCAACTCCAGCTACTCGAGCGTGAGCGGCACGAGCTTCGCCTGCCCGATGGCGGCTGGCCTCTGCGGGCTCATCTGGTCGCGCAACCCGAACCTCACCCCGCAAGAGGTCGAGGACATCCTGCGTAACTCGTGCGACGACCTCGGCCCCGCCGGCATCGACAACACGTTCGGCTACGGCCGGATCAACTCGAACACGGCGATGCTGCTGACCCCGCTGCCGTTCGTGACGGTCTCCTACCCGAACGGAACTCCGGACGAGCTCACCCCTGCGGGCGGTGAAACCGTCGACGTCGTCGTGACGCCTGGAACGGATGCTCCGGACACGTCTGCGGCCATCATGTGGGTCGACACGGGCAGCGGTTTCGTCGCGCAGTCGGCCTCCTTCGTGGGCAATGACACGTTCCGCGGCACGTTCCCGTCGGCGAGCTGCCCGAGCAACGTCCGCTACTACTTCGAGTTCCCGCTCGTGGGTGGGGCGTCCGTGACGTCACCTCTCGGCGGATCCGCGTTCGCGTTCGAGGCCCTCGCCGTCGAGCGGACCATCTTCGAATCCGACGACCTCGAGGCGCCAGGCACGCTCTGGGTCGCAGGCGTTGCCGGCGACACGGCCACGACGGGCGTCTGGGAGCTCGTGGATCCGATCGGAACCGGAGCCCAGCCCGAGGACGACCGCTCGCCCAACGGCTCCTTCTGCTTCGTCACCGGTCAGGGGACCGCGAACGGTGGTCTCGGTGAGAACGACGTCGACGACGGCATCACGACGCTCGCGACCCCGATCTACGACATGTCGCTCTACGGCGATCCGTACATGAGCTACTGGCGCTGGTACAGCAACAGCCAGGGCACGGAGGTGGACGACGTCTTCCGGGTCGACATCTCGGACGACGGCGGCATCACCTGGACGAGCGTCGAGACCCTGGGTCCGAACGCCGTCTCCGGCGGCTGGGTTCGCTCGCAGCTGCGCGTTCGCGACTTCGTGACGCCGACGACGCAGGTTCGCCTGCGCTTCATCGCCGAGGACTCGGGCGGAGGCTCGATCGTCGAGGCGGCGATCGACGACCTTCAGATCTTCGACGAGTGCCCGGGCGAGTGTGGCATCACGAACTACTGCATCGCCGAGCCGAACTCGACGGGCGGGGCAGCGTTCCTCGGTGCATCTGGATCGACCAGCGTCGCGGCGAACGACCTCGTCATCTTCGCCGCCAACTGCCCGCCCAACTCGGTCGGCCTCTTCGCGAACTCCCCGGATCGCGCCTCGACGCCGATCGCCAACGGCACGCTGTGCCTTGGCGCGCAGACGCTCGGTACGATCATCCGCCTGGGCACCGCTCCGGTCGACGGTCTCGGCAATGTCGTGTACTCGTTCGACAACACGGCTCCCCCGCTCCCGATCGCGCAGGTCACGCCGGGGTCGACCTGGAACTTCCAGTTCTTCTTCCGCGACCTCGCAGCGGGCGGCGGCAACGCCAACCTCACCGACGGGCTGTCGGTGACCTTCTGCCCCTGATCGCGCCGTCACGGCTCTCCCTCTCGCGCGCATGTTGAGAGGCGTGAGCCGCTGACGTACGACGCTCCCCGACGGCTGCCGTCGGGGAGCGTTCTTTTTTTGGGTGCGTGGCGAGCGACCTGAACCCACTGGCTTGGAGCGTCCGC
>JBCCSK010000155.1:0-12912 GCA_039200205.1 Planctomycetota bacterium | reverse complement strand
GGGCGAGGACGCGGCATCGGACGTCCTTCCGCAGACGTTCTGGATGCCCGTCGGCAAGCGCGAGCTCGTTCGCTACGACTGGTCGAAGAACGAGGTCGCGGGCCGACTGAAGCTCAGCGCTGACCCGGCGAAGACCTCGAGGATCGAACTCGAAGGAACGCGACTGACGCGGGAGAAGTGACCGCTTATTGCGCCGTCCACCGATGCCCTCTCAAGAGCCCAGACACTCCGTCCCCACCACCGCGCTCGAGGTCGCCGCCTGGCCCGCGCTGAGCGAGGACCTCATCGACCTCCTGGCGGCGACGGGAGAGCGCATCGAGACGAGCCGCGGCGACGTGCTCTTCGACGTCGGCGAGCGGAGCTACGACTTCTACTACGTCGAGAGCGGCGTGTTCGAGGTGGTCGATCGATCGGAGGATCGGACGGTCGTTCGCGTCGGAGAGGGGAACTTCGTCGGCGAGCTCGGGATGCTCATGGGGCAGCGGACGTTCTTCGCCGGCATCATCGCCGAGCCGGGGAGCATCATCCGCGTTCCGCACGATGACATCGTGCATCTGATCCAGACGATCCCGGAGCTGGGCGACACCATCGTGACCGCCTTCGCCGCGCGTCGGCGCCTTCTCATGGACTGGGGCGAAGGCGGCCTGATCCTCGTCGGCGACGAGGACGACAGCGTCGCGCTGAGGCTTCGCGAGTTCGCGGGACGCAGCAGACTTCCCCACCGCTGGGTCTCCCGCAACGACGAGGCCGCGCTGGAGGAAGTCCGGCGTCTGTGCGTCCTGCCGGAGACGGGCGCCGCGGTGGTCACGGGACGCTCGGAGGTTCTCTCGAACCCGTCGCCGAAGGCCCTCGCCTGCGTGATGGGCCTCGACCTCGCCGCCGACCTCTCTCGCCCCTTCGACGTCATCGTCATTGGCGCCGGGCCGGCGGGCCTCGCGGCCGCGGTGTACGGCGCCTCCGAGGGGCTCGACGTGCTGGTGGTCGAGGACACTGCGATCGGCGGACAGGCCGGAACCTCGTCGAGGATCGAGAACTACCTCGGGTTCCCCGCGGGAATCTCGGGCGCGGACCTCGCGTTCCGCGGGAGCGTGCAGGCGATCAAGTTCGGCGCGCGCATCGTTGCGCCGCGTCGCGCGACTCGCCTCGTCGAGGAAGACGCCGGCTTCCGAATCACTCTCGACGATGGAGACGAGGTCGCCGGCCACGCGATCGTCCTCGCAAACGGCGTCCAGTACCGGCGGCTGCCGCTGGAGAGGCTCGCGGAGTTCGAGGGCCGCGGCGTGTACTACGCCGCGACGGATCTGGAGGCGCGCTTCTGCAGGGGCACCGAGGCCGTGATCGTCGGCGGGGGCAACTCGGCGGGCCAGGCGGCGATGTTCCTGTCGCGGCACGCGGATCGGGTCCACGTCGTCGTACGCGGCGAGGGCTTGGCGCAGACGATGTCGTCGTACCTCTCCAGCCGGATCGACGAGGACGACCGCATCCGCCTCTGGACGCGAACACAGGTCACCGCGCTCGCGGGAGAGGAGCGGCTGGAGGAGGTGACGCTCACGAACGCCGACACGGGTGAAGAAGCGACGATCGAGTCGCGCGCGCTCTTCATCATGATCGGAGCCGCGCCGAACACGGCCTGGCTCGGCGGACGGGTGGCGCTCGACGAGAAGGGTTTCGTCCTGACCGGGCGCGACGCCGGTCCCGACCTGGACGGGTTCGCCACGTCCTGTCCAGGCATCTACGCCGTCGGCGACCTGCGCGCGGGATCGGTGAAGCGCGTCGCCTCCGCCGTCGGCGAGGGGTCCGTGGTCATCACCGCCGTCCACCGCGACCTCGCGGCACGAACGTCCGGTAGCTGAAGGGAGCTACTGGACGAGGAACGGAACGTTCGCGTGCGCGGTGCTTCCGCCGCGGTCCTCGGCATAGGCAAACAGGCGATACGCGCCGGGCTCCTCGGGCGCGCGGAACGTGACGCGCCCGCCGCCAGACTCCTTGAATCGCGTCGCGATCGTCTCGGGGATGCGCTCGGCATCGCCGCCCGTCTTCTCGGACTCGCTCTCGCGCATGATCTCCCAGCGGAACTTCAGGCGATCGCGGTCGGGGTCGTCGACATCGAAGCGTGCCTCGAATCGCTTGCCGGCGGCAAGCCGCACGCTGTCGCTCGCGACCTTCCCGTCGAGGCGCAGCGTCTTGACGCGCGGCGCGCGATTGCGCGGCCACTCGCCGTTCCAGATGCGGTGCATCGCGTGAACGGCCTCGGTCTCGCGACCGTCCGGCATGAACATCCCGAACCAGGTCGGCGTACGCTCCTGCTTCTGGCCCCAGAGGAAGACGTAGGAGCCGATGATCTGGCTGCGCTGCGACGCGATGGCCTTCTCGTAGCGGCTCGCGTAGAAGTCCGCCTTCGTCGAGCTGTCGTTCTCCAGCGGCGCGCCCCACTCGGTCTCGCCGACCTCCCAGTAGCCGGTCGCCCCCCACTCCGTGACCATCAGCGGTCCGTCCCAGCCGGCGTCAGCGATCCTCTGCGGGAGGATCTCGATCTCCGCGTACATCTGGACGCTCAGGATGTCGAGGTCCGGCGCGCGCTCCTTGACCAGCGCGACGACCTCGGGGTCCATCCCGGACAGCGGCGTCGTCGTGAGGTGATGCGGATCGACCTCGTGGATCATCCGCGAGATCTCGTCGACCGCGTCCCAGACACGCGGGTTGGTCGCGTGGTGATTCAGCTCGTTGCCGATGCTCCAGATGATGAGCGCGGGGTGGTCCTTGAGCTCGGTCACCTCTCTGCGGATCCGCTCCAGCTGCGCCGCGACCGCCTCCTCGTCGTCGTAGTCGAAGCCCTTCCGCTCGCGACCGACCTCGAGACCCATCGTGACCTTGAGGCCGTGCCGGTGCGCCTCGTCCAGGACCTCGCGCCCCGACCGCTGACCGTTGTTGGTCCGCCAGGTGCGAAACGAGTTGGCGCCGTGCGAGGCGAGCGACTCGATGCTCCCGAACTCGAGGGCTGCACCCTGGAGATAGAAGGGCTCACCGTCGACGAAAAGCTGCCAGCCATCTTCGGTCCGCTTGACCTCGGAGCGAGTCGCGTCTGCGGCTGATGTCTCGATCGTCGCTGGACCGCCAGCGGTCGACGCCGCGGTGCCGAGTACGAGCGCGGCGAGAGTTGGGGGGGCGATGAGCAACAGGCGGACCATGCTGGTTCCTAGTTTCAGGGCCGGGCGGTAGCAAGTACCCCGCTTCGGGCCGCGCACTGCTTGAGTGAAGACGCGCGCCGCGCGGGATTCGAGACGCGAAGTGTAGCGATCGGAACACTAGGCACCGGGACCGCCGATACCCGGACCTCGCGCCACTGATGGCCTCGACGGGCCCTCTCTCACGGATTCTTCGTGACGAGTTGCAGCTGGACCAGCGCTCCGCACCACCAAGGGTGTGACAAGACGCGCAGCCAGGAGCGAACGCCGCTCCTTGGCCCGAACAGCACCCCATCAGCATCCTCGAAGACCACACGACGATGAACGTCGGACGCATTGCATTCATCTTGGCACCCGCCGTGGCCCTTGCCTTGAGCACTCTTCACGTCCGTGCGCAGTCCAGTGTCGCCCTATCGGACAACGCACAGCACTGGTCCGTATCAGACGACCTCCAGACGATCAGCCACAGCGCTGGCCATTCATCCAAGACCTTCTCGATCAGAAATACGAGCGACGACGAGGTCTGCGTGATTCTCTACGACAGGAACGGCAATACCTATATCCGCGAGATTGCCCCTTCGAGCGTCGTGTGGGACGTCCTCCCCGCCTACTGGCGGATGCGGATCACCGACAAGGAAAGGGCGGCTGACGGCTCGCTCCAAGACGACGAGAACTCAACCGGCGCGTCAGGCGACTGGCGGCTCTTCTAAACCGACCACCCCTTCTTCTAGACAGAACACAAGAGACCACCAGATCAGATGAAAAAACTCACTATCACAACGCTGTCGATCGCAGCCGTACTCGCAACGACCCTTCACAGCCGCGCACAGAGCAGCGAACCGACCACGCCTGCTCCGACTCCCTGGGCCGTGGGCGATGACGAGTCCACGGACTATTTCGGGGAGTGGGAGTCTGCCACGCCCTTCCGTATCGACAACGAAAGCAAGGATGACGTCTGCGTCGTGCTTCAGGAACCCGACGGCTACACGCACGTCTTCGATCTCTCGGCCGAGTCCATCTGGTCCGATGTGCTCCCAGCCAACTGGAAGATGCGAATCACTGACAAGCGAAATGGAGGACCCGCCGGGCTGCTCAACGACAGGAACCGGTCCGGCGCATCTGGATCCTGGCGCACGCTCTAGCCCGGCCATTCGAGGCCGGCGCCCGCCGGCCTCGAGAGAGCAACGATCTGCATGAAACGCGCACACCGACTGGCCGTTCTCGTCGCTCTGCTCACGGTCGTGGCGACCACCGTCGCGCGACTGGAGCCTCACCAGAGATCCGGAGAACCGGTCGAGAGGGCCATCGGACGGACGAAGGACGAAGCGGTTCGCCTCTCGCTGGCAAGGGAGATCGATCGGGCGCGCTCCGCGCTCGATCCCGTGACAGAGATCGACAAGGAGCAGTTCCAGAGGGGCGCTAGCGGAGTCGTCGTATGGAACGCCGCTTCCGGAGCAGCGTGTCGCGGAATCGACCTCATCGCGGAGTCGGACGGGCGAACTCTCCGCGCGACCACCGGTCGGTCCGGGAGAGTGGACTTGCCGGCGGGTCACTACTCGGTGGCACTCGCGGAGCCGGGGGGGTCGGAGATCACGCCAGCCGAGATCCGAGTCCAGCCACACGACTTCGCCGCTCTCTACCTCCGCAGGCACCGGATGCTCGAGATCTCCGTGGTGGACGCAGAGGGCGCGCCGATCAGCGGAGCACGCACAACGCTGCGAAGGAGCTCCGAGGAAGCGCTCGAGACGCTCGTCGAACACGACTCCAGTCCCGGCAACTACTCGCTCGAGTCGAGCGAGTCCTCGGGGGTGCTGTCCGTCCTCCACCGAGACTTTCTGCCTGCGGAAGTGCGTCTCGCCGGCGGATGGCCAGACGAGCCCATCCGAATCGCGCTACGTCGTTCTTCGCTCGATGACGCCGAGCTCCAATTCACGTCGGAACGAACCGGGTCGCCGGAAAGCCACGCGGTCATACGCTGCGACGGCGATCGCGCTGTGACGTCGACGGACGAGCGAGGCATCGCAACGGTTCCAGGCTGGGCGAAGAACAAGAGCCTCGTCCTCGACTCTCCGGGAGGCTGGCGCCTACGGTTCCGGATCCCGAACGACCGCTCGAACGACGGGACGTACTCCATCAAGACACCCGACCGTTCGGAGCTCACACTGCTCCACGCGGACGCTATCAAGAAGATTCGTATTTCGCCTCGCGACGATGGGGTGAACGTCGAACGGCGTCCCACGTCGATGAAGATCACGCCTGAATCAGGCTCGAGCTCGACGTCGATCGACTGCCGCTTCGGGAACTACTCGATCATCGCCGAGTGGACCTCGGGCGAGTGGACGACGATCGAGCACCTCGTCGATTCACCACAGTCGACGGCGATCCTTCGTCCGAGCGATGGCTCAGCTTCGCTCCTGACGCTCGATCCATCGTCCGACGCGAGCTGCTTCGCGACGTCCGCGCGCGTCGTACGCGTCGGTGATTCCGCCGTCGAATATGACTTCGACGAACGGGGGAAGCTGTCCGTCCCTGTCGACTCGTGGGTCAAGAGGATCGATCTCTTCGTTGACGAGACGCGCTTCGCGCTCGTCTCCCGCGCGACTCGGGATGCGGCTGTCGATCTCTCCGGTCGGCTCGAGTACGACGCCGAACGGCTCGGCGAGATCCGCATCCGCCTCGAGTCCTCCACCTCGGAGGCTGCGCTCCCCAAGCTCTCGGTTCGGTCCACGCCCGATCCACGGACAGTGTTCGCGTCGCGGATCACGGATCGACCCGTCGGCACCTCTGGCCCTTGGAGACTGAACAGCAACGTGATGCGAGCGGCCTCCTACAGCGGTGACGGTGACTACGCGTTGCGGCTTCCCACAGGGATGTACGACATCCGAATCACGCCGTTCCAGGCCGGCTCTGACTCGAGCGGGGCCCACTCGCTCTACAACGTGACTCTGTACGGCTGCAGCTCGGACCCGAGCCGGGATCCGTCGATCGTCTCCGCCACAGTGCCTTCGCCGAGGCTGATCCAGGTCTCGATCGACGACCCCGCGACGCTCGCCTCGATGACAGGTTGGTCGATCGGACTCAACGGGTACTCGACGGGGAGGCTGACCGCGAACGCCTGGCGGGGCTGGATTCCCTCGGATGCAGACTATCTCGACGTCAACCTCCACGGAGTGGGATCGCGCTCGCTCTTCGTCGGAGACCCCTCCGTGTCGTCCTACGAGGTCGCACCCGACTCCTCGCGGCGCGTCAAACTCACCCTGACGGCCTCGCCTGCGCACGAGGACTCCGTCCTTGAGTGCTGGCTGAGCAAGAGGAACGCCTCGCTCGTCGGCGGACGTGAGCCCGTCGACTACCTGGAAGCCTCGATCGGCTCGGACAGTATCGCTGTCGTCAGCTTGCCGGACGCGGGTAGTGTCTATCTGAGCGCGGCCATCCGACTTGCGAACGGTGACGTCGTCGACTTGTACCCTCAGCAGGTGCTCGTCGATTCGGATCAGATCCAGCTCACGGCAGATCGCCCTCGCTAGCGCCTTACAGCGACAGGATCGCCCGCAGCCCAAACACCCACACCCGATCCTCCTCCGGCGCGTTCGCCGGGTCGATCAGGAGCTGTACGTCCGGCATCAGCGAGACGTTCGGCGACAGGATGAACTGGAACGACGTCTCGATCGCGTACTCGTCGCGCGGATCTGGCCCGAAGGTCTCCGAGGACGGCTCGGCCCACATCGCACCGACGCTCAGGATCCGATCGGGCCAGAGTTCCGCTTCGAAGCCGGCGGCCGCCGAGGTCTCCGCGGCCACGCCCGCGCCGCCGTTCGAGTGGCCGAAGCGCAGGAACGGCAGGACGCCGTCCGCGACCTCCCAGCTCGCGCTCAGCGTCCACCCGTACCCGCGCGTCGTTCCCGCCTCCTGACGCGCGTCCTTCTCCCAGTAGGTGAGGTGGATCCGGTCGCGCTTGAAGTTCTCGAGCGGACCGGTCCAGCCGATCGCTGCGCTCTTCAGGAACTCGCCCTCCTGGATCGTGTCGAAGTCGAAGTCCGCGCTGACGGCGTTGGCGTCGAACGCCATCGCGTCGACCCAGAGGTTCTCGGTCAGCGCGACGGCCCCGACGGCACCGAGCGCGCCAACACCGGTCGTGCCGATCGTCGGGTTCAGGAAGATGCCGCGGTTCAGGAAGCCCCGCGAGAAACCCTGGACGAAGAGCGCGTCCTGGTAGACGTCGTACGCCAGCCTGCCGACGACGATCGCGGCGCGATGATCGAAGAGGAGCTGCGTCCAGCTCAGCGTGGAGAAGCCCGCGTCGAACGAATCCGAGTAGCCGTTGGCTGGGTTGAGTGCGGTGGCGCCCGTATCCGACCCGAGATCGAACGGAGCGCGCGATCCGCCGAGGGCGCTCCGGTCCTCGATCCGCCAGTCGAGCCAGCCCTCGTGCCCCGTGTCGCGCGCGAAGGCCTTCCACGAACCCTGGAAGCGGAGGATGGCGCCGGCGCCCGACGTCCGACCGCTGAGCGTCTCGCTCGCCTCCTGGAAGAGGAGGTGCGAGCTCAGGCTGAAGCTCAGACCGTGGTCGTCGCGGAGCCGCCGCTTCAGGTCGAAGTAGGGTCCCGTCCAGTCGAGCTGTGCTTCGACGTCGAAGAAGCCGCCGTCACCGCCGAACGTCGTGCGCGTCTGCTCCACGCTGTCGGAGCCGCCGATCCGGCCGCGCACCCGAGTCGACTCTTCGGACGCGGTTTCCGCGACGGCACCGGACTGCAGGAGAAGAGCGAGGAGCCAGATCACACCCCCGCAACCATAGCGACGATCGCCGCGCCTTCAGAGAGCGCCGCCGAGCAGCGCCTCGAACTCGGGCGCTCCCACGGTCCGCGGGTTGAACCCGGCGGTCCACTGCTCCGCCGCCTCCTTCGCGAGCGCGGGGACGCCGTCGGAGGCGGTCCCGTGCGCGGCGAGTCGGGACGGGAGGCCGGTCGCGTCGAGGATCGCGCCGAGCCGTTCGGCCAGCTCCGCGGCGAGGGCGTCCTCGTCGCTCCCTTCGAGTCCCGCGGCTCGCGCGAGTTCGGCGTAGACCGAGCGAGCGGCCGGGTCCGCCGCATTGAAGCGCACCACGTGCGGCAGCATCGTCCCGACCGCGAGGCCGTGGGGAACGCCGTGGTGCCGCGTCAGCGGGTTGGCCATCGCGTGGGCGGCACCGAGCATCGCGTGCTCGATCGCAAGTCCGGCGAGGGCCGACGCGCGCAGCATGTCGGCCCGCGCGTCGAGGTCGTCGCCTCGGTCGAGAACCCGCGGTAGCGCCCTGAGGGCGAGCCGACACGCCTCGCGCGCATAGTCGCGCGATCTCCCGTCGGTGCTCGGGTCCCGGGGCTTCGCCACCGCGCTCTCGACCGCATGGGCGAGCGTGTCGAGCCCGGTCATCGCGGTCACCTCGCGCGGCATCGTCACCGTCAGCTCGGGGTCGAGCAGGGCGATACGCGGAGCCGCGGAGGGGTCGCCGCAGGCCATCTTGCGATGCGTCTCGGCGTCGCTGATGAGGGCGAACGACTGCACCTCGGAGCCGGTCCCCGCGGTCGTCGGCACAGCGACGAGCGGCCGGAGCGGCGCCGTCGCCTTGTCGTGACCCCAGTAGTCCGCCATCTCGCCGCCGCAGACGTCGAGGAAGTCGATCCCCTTCGCAGCGTCGATCGAGCTGCCGCCGCCGACGGCGACGTAGACGTCGGGGCGGTGGTCCTTCGCGACGTCGAGGCCGAGCGCGAGCGTGTCGGTCGTCGGGTTCTCGACGACGTCGTGGAACAGCGCGACGTCGAGGCCGGCGGACTCGAGAATGCGCTGCGCTCGCCCCGCGTGCCCCGCGGCGACGACCCCAGGGTCGCTGACGAGCAGGACGCGCGAGCCGCCGATCTCCCGCGTCAGCTCGCCGAGCCGATCGAGAGATCCGCGCCCCTCGACGACGCGCGTCGTCACGGCGGCCCGCAAGAGGTCGTCGAGCGTCACGCTCCCTACCAGCCGGCGGCGCGCTGCAGGGCGCGGCGCTCGTACAGGAACTCGAACAGGTTGCCCTCGTGGGGCTGGTCCCATTCGACCTTCGACGTCGGGACGGGCCCGACGTTCAGGCGACTGATGAGCGGGCTCGTCGTCAGGGCGTGCAGGAACGGCACGTTCTTGGTGATCGCCGTCACGACCAGGCTCGGCCCCATCACGTCGAGCATCTCGGCCTCGGGGACCTCGACGACGCTCGTGAAGGGGAACATGTACTCGGTGTTCGCGAGCGGGTGCTCGACCGAGTCGCAGCGCACGACCGTAGGACGCAGGTAGACCGAGCATCCGAGCTCGGCCCGACGGGACGAACCGCCCCGCGTCGCCTCGGTCACGTCGCGCGCGCCGCCGCGCTCGACGCCGGCGTCGACGGCCGCGCTCATCCGGTCGGCGAACGTGGGGTTCGCGAACGCGGCGAGGCCGGCGTCTGGGTCGTCGTAGGGACGGGGCTCGATCTCGGCCAGGCGCGCGGCCAGCGCTTCCGCGATCGCGTCGCCGTGGCGCGGGACGAAGATCGCCGAGGCGTTGATGCAGCTGCGGCCGCCGTTCTTCGCCACGGAGTCGACGAAGACGTCGACGTACTGCTCCCAGTCGTCCGCGACGTCGTCGCCGAGCAGAACCTTGCTCCGTCCCGGGCCGTGGATCTCGATCCGCGGGTCGCCGGCATACTTCTCGGCGACGCGGGCGTCGCCGAAGAGGAGCGACCGGTCGCAGTGCTCCAAGAGCGTCCCTGCGCCGTCGTGGTCGGTCGGGTACAGGCTGAACGCCTCGGGCGGGAACCCGGCGGCCATCATGGCGCGCGCGACGCGCATCGGCGTCCAGGGCTCCTCGCGCCCGGGCTTGAGCACCAGCGGCACGCCGAGCGCGATCGACGGGATCCACAGCGAGTGCACGCCCGGCGAGTTGCTCGGCAGCACCGCCCCGAGCGCGCGCGCGCTGGGCGTGTACCAGACGGGCACGCCGTCGTGGTCGCCGTAGCCCTCGTCGAGGACGTTCGGGTCCATGCCGCGCATGAGGCCGCGAAGGATCAGCGGCATCTCGCTCAGCACGAACGCGTTCTTCTCCATGTTCGCGCGGACCATCACGTGCGGCAGCCCGCTCGTCGAGCTGAGCTGGTCGACGAAGTCGTCCGGCGACTGCATGTGATCGCCGCCGATCGGGAGCTCTTCGTTCAAGAAGATCCGCGCGGCCTCCCGGCAGCGATCGATGCGCTCGGCGATCGGCATCGCACGGAGAGCGCGCGCGTTCGCCTCCAGCTTCTTCATGTCGCGGCGGATGATCCCGGCGTTCGCCTGGCTCACCGAAGCGACCGTCTCACCGTCGCGGTGACTCTTGAGCTCGACGCGGTCGAGGCTCTCGTACTCCTTGCCCGCGCGAAGCACGGGGAAGTGAGGAACTGCGCTGTGATCGGTCAATAGACCCCCTCCACGATCTTCTCTTCGTTCTGCTCGTACGGCTTCACCTCGCCGACGCCGTCCCAGGCGTACTGCTCGCACGGCCGGCGGCGCCGGGCGGCGTCGCGCTCGAGGAAGCGCGGCAGGAAGAACTCCTTCGTGAGCGTCGTCAGCTCGACGCGCCCCCACTCGTCGTAGTCGACGAGCTTGCGCGAGTCGTCCGGGTCGGAGACCCGCAGCACGGCGCGCGGCTGCGGCGCGTAGTACGTGATCGAGTAGTCGTCGGCCGCGAAGTCGGGCTTGTGGCAGGCGAGCCCCATCAGCGTGTTGCCGTAGGTCGGGACGAGCGTGACCTCGCCCTCCAGGATCTCCTCGCAGAGGAAGCGCACGTTCTGCGGGTTCATCTCGGTGCCGCCGCAGAAGACGCCCTTGATGCCCGAGTCGACGATCGAGACCTCGTCGCCGAGCGTCTCCAGCAGCCGCGGCGTCGTGAACAGCGCGTCGACCTTGCGGTGCTTGATGATGCTGAGCGCCTGGTCGATCACGTGGCGCATGTACGCCTTCGCCTGGTCGCCCTGGCCGCTGGAGATCAGCTTCTTGACCCAGCGCGGGTCGAGGTCGACGAAGTAGCACGACGAGCCGCGGTGGTTCGCGAGGTGCTCGATCGCGAGGCGCAGCCGGCGCGGGCCGGTCGGACCGACCATGAGCCAGTAGCCGCCCGGCGGGAACGCGGCGTCGTCGAGGGTCTCGGAGAACTCCTCGTAGTCGACCTTGTAGTCGTCCCAGCCGATGCGCTGCTTCGGCATGCCCGTCGAGCCGCCCGTCTCGAAGATCGTGAACGGCCGTCCCTCGAACGACTTCGGGATCCACGCCTCGTGCGGGTCGGTCCGCAGGCGCTCGCCGTCGAAGTTGTCGAAGCGCTCGATGATGTCGTCGAAGGTCTGGATCTCCTGGCGGGGGTCCCAGCCGGCCTTCGCCGCGAACTCCAGCCAGACGGGGGTCCCCGTCTCGGGCGAGAAGTGGTGCGCGACGATCTCGCGCACGTGGGCGTCGAGGGCCGCGCGCGCGGCGTCGATCCGGTCCTTCGTGGGTGCGGGGGCGGAAGTCATCGCTCGGGTCGGACGGAAGGTCTCAGGCCTTCACCATGAACTGCTCGACGTGCTCGTCGGGCGGGGGCTGGGTCAGGAGGCTGACGATCACCAGGGCTCCGGCGGAGGCCGCGAAGATGAGGGTGACCGGCATCATGCCGGCGACGAGGTAGTCGCCTTCCACGGCTTCGTTCGCCAGCGTGGGCTGGATGAGGCCGCGGTAGAAGAGCGCGCCCCAGGTTGCGACCATCGCCAGGACGGACGCGATCGCGCCGGCCCGGGTCGTCCGCCGCCAGTAGATCGAGGCAAAGACGAGCGGGAAGAGGCTCGCGAACCCGCTGAAGCACCACACCGCCAGGTCGAAGATCTTCGGGGGCGGGAAGAAGGTCAGCAGGTACGTGACGCCGACGATCACGACGATGAAGCCGCGCCCGAGCATGACCTGGGCCCGGTCCGAGAAGCGCTCCTCCCCCGCCGCGTGCATCACGATGTCGTGGGTGAACATCGTGCCGAGGCACACGAACTGGGAGTCGAGCGACGACATGATCGCGGCGAGGATGCCGGCCATGAGGACGCCCGTCAGGTAGGGGTCCTGGAGCTGCGTCGCGACGACCTTCGAGAGCAGCGCGTTCTGGTTCCCTCCGGGCGGCGTGATGCCGGCGCCGGCGGCCCAGATCCCGATGAGGATGCAGGGCACCCACACGATCCCGATGAAGAGCGGGTGCGCGATCGTCGTCAGCTTGAACGTGGACGCCTTCTTCGCCGTCAGCCAGTGCTGGAAGAGGTGCGGGAACATGCCGACCGAGAGCGGCACGAGCATGTACGTCAGGAACTGGAGCTTGCCGATCCTGGCGCGCGTCATGTGCTCCGGCGAGTTGTCGACGACGGCCTGCGTCGCCGCCTCCAGCCCGCCGAGCTTGCCGGAGATGAGCACGAACGCGATGACGCCCGTGATCATGAACACGATCGTCTGGAACGCGTTCGCCCAGGCCGCCGAGCGGAGGCCGCCGGCGAAGATGTAGTAGAGGACGACGCCGCAGACGACGAGCCCGGTGAGCCACGAGGGGACGGCGCCGACGAACATCGTCGCCCCCGTCGCGGGGTTCACCGTGCCGGAGAAAGTCTCCGGGAACATCCCGACGGTCAGACCGCGCACGACGGCGCCGGCGCCGAGGAGCCCGATCAAGAGGTACGGCACGACCAGCGCGACGAGGATCG
>JBCCSK010000154.1:0-12929 GCA_039200205.1 Planctomycetota bacterium | reverse complement strand
TCGGGCAGCTTGAACTCCAGCGTCTCACCGCCGCCGCCGGCAGGGGCGGCCGCGGCAGCGGGCTGCGCAGCGGGCGCGGCCTCCGGGGCGGCGCCGCCGCCCGCGCCGTCGTCGAGGTGGAAGATCACGTCGCCGACGGGGACGGTGTCGCCCTCGCCCGCGAGCTGCTTGGTGACCTTGCCCGCGGCCGGCGCGGGGACCTCGACGGTCGCCTTGTCGGTCATCACCTCGACGACCGGCTGGTGTTCCTCGACGACGTCGCCCTCGGCGACGAGCCACTGGACGATCTCGCCCTCGGCGATGCCTTCGCCGATGTCGGGCAGCTTGAATTCGATCATGGGGATGGGGCGGTGCGTGCGGCGCGGATCAGAAGTTGTAGACCTCTTCGATCGCGTCGAGAACGCGACGGTCGTCCGGGAGGTAGTGGTGCTCGAGCGTGTTGGGGAAGGGTGTGTCGAAGCCGGTGACACGCTTGACCGGCGCCTCCATGTACTCGATGCAGTTCTCGGCAATGAGGGCGCTGATCTCGGCGCCGTAGCCGCAGAAGCGAGGCGCCTCGTGCACGACGACGACGCGGCCGGTCTGCTTCGCAGCTTCGAGCACGCCCTCTTCGTCGAGCGGGAGCAGCGTGCGGAGGTCGACGACGAGGCTCTTGATGCCGCGCTGCTCCTCGGCCTGGGCGGCGGCCTTCTCGACGACGGGCACCATCGCGCCGTAGCAGAACACGGTGACGTCGCGGCCCTCGCGCACGGTGCGCAGCGTCGAGAGGTCGACCGTGAACTCGCCCTCGGGCACCTCGCCCTTGACCGAGCGGTAGAGCGCCTTCGGCTCCAGGAACAGGACCGGGTCGGGGTCCTGGATCGAAGCGAGCAGGAGTCCCTTCGCGTCTCGCGGCGTCGACGGGATCACGACCTTGAGTCCGGCGGTGTGCGCGAAGTACGCCTCGCCCGACTGACTGTGGTAGAGGCCGCCGCGGATGCCGCCGCCGTACGGCGTGCGGATCACCATCGGCGCGGTGTACTGGCCGCCAGACCGATAGCGCAGCTTCGCCGCCTCGCTGACGATCTGGTCGAACGCAGGGAAGATGAAGTCCTGGAACTGGATCTCGGCGACGGGCCGCAGGCCGTTCATCGCCATCCCGACGGCCGTCCCGACGATGCCGTCCTCGGACAGCGGGGTGTCGAAGCAGCGCTGCTCGCCGAACTCGTTCGTCAGCCCCTCGGTGGCGAGGAACACGCCCCCCTTCGGGCCGACGTCCTCTCCGAACACGACGACCGAGTCGTCGTTCGCCATCGCGGTCTTGAGGCCGTCGTTGAGGGCCTGGATCAGGGTGAGGTTCGCCATGGGGATTCTCAGAGGGGGAACTCGCCGTCGCCCGCGGCGGCCTCACCGCGGCGCTTCGAGAGGTCGAACAGGAACTCGCCCTGCTCGCGGAGGTGGTTCGGGACGTCCGCGTAGACGTCGCTGAAGATCGTCTCGAGGCCGGGCTTCGCGGTGTCTTCCGCCTCCTTGGCGGCCACGCGCACCTCCTCGAGCGTGTCCTTGCGCAGGCGATCTTCGACGTCCTGGCTCCAGAGGCCGCGCTTCTCCAGGTGGCGCCGGAAGCGCTCGACGGGGTCCTTCTTCTCCCACTCCTCGAGCAGCTCCTTGGGCACGTACTTCGTCGGGTCGTCGGAGGTCGAGTGGCCGCCCATGCGGAACGTGACCGACTCGATCATCGTCGGCCCTTCGCCCTTTCGCGCCCGCTCGGCCGCGTCGAGCACGGCCTGGCGCACGGCGAGGAGATCGTTGCCGTCGACGGTCGTGTGCGGCATGCCGTAGGCCTCCGCCTTGATCGCGTAGCCGTCGCTCGCTGTCTGCTCGTCCGCAGGACACGAGATCGCGTAGCCGTTGTTCTGACACAGGAAGACGACCGGCGCCTTCCACACCGCGGCGAAGTTCATGCCGCTGTGGAAGCCGATGCTCGACGTTCCGCCGTCGCCAAAGCTCGTGAGGTGCACGGTGTCCTCGCCGCGCATCTTCGAGGCGTACGCGGCGCCGACGGCGTGCGGGATGTGCGTCCCGATCGGCGAGCTGATGCTGTAGAAGCGGATCGGCTCGACGAAGGAGAAGTGGACGGGCATCTGCCGTCCCTTCGCGCTGTCCTTCGCGTTGCCGAACATGTTGTGCATCATCTCGACGGTCGGAATGCCGTGGTACAGCGCCATCCCGAAGTCGCGGTAGCTCGGGAAGATCCAGTCGGTCTTCCGAAGCGCGCTCGCCGCGCCGACCTGGGTCGCTTCGATCCCGCGGTTCGGGATCGAGAATCCGATCCGCCCCGACCGCTGCATCTTCAGGCTGATGTCGTCGAAGGCGCGGACGAGCAGCATCGTGCGGTAGCAGTGCACGAGTTCCTCGTCGGAGAGGCCCGCGTCGAAGCCTTTCTTCGTCGCCCCGTCGGGCGCGATCACGGTCAGCATGTCGGTCATAGCACTGCGTTGGGGTTCAGGCCCGCTGCTCGCCCTTCGCCGCAGCCGCCCGCCGGCCGCGGATGAGTCGCGTCGCGAAGAACTCGCCCGCCTTGTAGCTGGACCGAACGAGCGGTCCGGAGGCCACGTACAGGAAGCCGAGCGCCCTCGCCTCGACCTCGAGCTCCTTGAAGCGCTCCGGCGTCACGTACTCGCGAACCGGAGCGTGGTTGGGTGACGGCCGCAGGTACTGGCCGAGCGTCAAGAAGTCGACGCCCGCGTCCCGCAGGAGGCCGATGGCCTCGAACAGCTCGTCCTGCGTCTCGCCGAGTCCGACCATCAGGGACGACTTGGTGAAGACGTCGGGCTGGAGCTCCTTCGCCTGACGCAGCACGTCGAGCGACCGGTCGTAGCTGCAGCGCGGGTCGCGGATCTTCCGCTGGAGCCGCGGGACGACCTCGACGTTGTGGGCGAGCACGTCGGGTGCCGCGTCCATGAGCGTCGCGAGGTTCGCGTCGACGTAGTCGGGGATCAGGACCTCGACGATCGTGTCCTTCGCGTGGCTGCGGATCGATCGGACGCATTCCGCGTAGTGGCCCGAGCCGCCGTCGGCGAGGTCGTCGCGGTCGACGCTCGTGATGACGACGTAGTCGAGGGCCATCTCCCCCACCGCGCGACCGACGTGCTCGGGCTCGTCGGGGTCGGGTGGCGCCGCGCGGTCGACGGTCTTGACGGCGCAGAAGCGGCAGCGACGGGTGCACTCGTCGCCGAGGACCATCAGGGTCATCGTCGCGTGATCACCCTTCCAGCACTCCCCGATGTTCGGACAGCGGGCCTCCTCACAGACGGTGTGGAGGTTCAGCTCCTTCGTCAGGCCCTTGAGCTTCGAGTAGCCGTCCCCGCCGGGCAGCGGCACCTTCAGCCAGGACGGCTTGCGATCCCGCGGGCGGGGGCGCGAGGGCCTGTCCGTCCGGGTGGGTGCGGCCTCCGAGGCCTGCGTCTGGGGGTCGAGGGGGCTCATCCGGATGGCAAAAGGGCGCAAGAGAATACCAGAATGGGCTCCTGGGCGCCCCTGCGCCGCGGCCGGACCTGCGCCGAAGGCCACCCGCCCCACGGCCCCCCTCATCGACCCTGGCGAGGGCCTCTTCGACCCCCGGACCGTCGCGCGCCCCCTTTACGAGCGCGGCGTTCCGGCGCGGGCGAGGGCGCTCATCGTGAGGCGCGCTCCCGGCTGGGAGGCGACGACGAAACGCTCGCTGCGGCGACGGCCGATACGCGGTCGGTGGCGGGGCGAGGCGGGGTGAGCGTGCGGCAGGCGCGGCGCGAGCGGACGGCGGCGTCGTCGGAAGAGGAGAGTCTCGGACAAGCGGTTCTGGGGCAGGAGGGATCGAGGTGGACGTGCTCAGCGCCGCCCGCGGCGTCGTAGCAAAGTGCGGACGAGCGGAGCCAGCTCGTCGTCGTCGACCTCGCGGCTGCCGTCGAGGTTCCAGCGGTCGTCGAAGGCGTCGGGCACGCTCTCGACGCCCCAGCGGCGGAGGAGCTCCTCTGCGGAAGCGAGTTCGTCCGCCTCGACGATGGACGAGCGGTCGCGGTCGAGTGCGCGCGCCAGGTCCTCCGCCTTGCGGAGCTCGCGTCGCGACAGCTCGCCGTCACCGTCGGCGTCGAGGGCGGCGGAGAGGCTCGCGACGGTCGTCCCCGGCGGCAGGTAGAGCTGGGGAAAGCGGCGCTGCGTGGGCCACTCGTTCTCGGGCGTCCCGACGTTCCGATCGCGGCGCGTCTCGAAGACCTCGGGGTCGAGCTGGCACACGCCGTCGCCGTCGCGGTCGAGCACGGCCCAGTCCTCGTCGCGCAGGTGGAACTCCCGCGGGCCGATCGTCCCGCTGCCGGAGACGTCGACGTCGCCGAACGTCTCGTCGGACACGCGATCGCCGAAGCGAAGGTCGCGCAGCGGTCCGGGCGCGCGCGAAAGCTCGTGCACGTCGAGCTTCCCGCTCGCGTCGAGGTCCAGCGCAGCGAACACCGCGCGCTCGGCCTCGCCGCGATCGAGGCGTCCGTCCTTCTTTCGCTCGTACTCGAACGGGTCGATCCCGTCGAGCAGGCGCGCGAGGTCGCCCCCGGGCTCCGCGCGACTCTCCGGCGCGACGATGGGCTCGGCGGGAACGACGGCCGTGCGACCGGTCATCCGTCCGTGCTCGGCGAGCTCCGAAAGAGTGACGCGACCGTCCCCGTCGGCGTCGACGGCGCCTCCGCCGACGGCGGCGATCTCGTCGCCGACCAGGAGACCGCTGCGGTCGACGTCCGCGCGCGCGAACATGCGCCGCGCCGAAGACGCGGCGGCGATCGACTCCTGCCAGTACGGGCCGACCGTCCCGAGCTCGGTCGCCGGCACGTCGAGGACTCGCTCGATCTCACGCCGCAGGAGCCAGCGCGACTCCGGGTGACTGACGTCCTTCAGACGCCGACCGTCTTCGTCGAGCATCTGATCGAGCGGGAAGCGCTCGGCGCGGATCACGTACGCCTCCAGCAGCGCCGGAATCGAGCCGAGCTCCACCGGCTCGGACGAGTTCGTCATGTCCGAGATGAGGATCCCCTCGTCCCCGGGAACGAAGGCGAGGGTTCGCAGGAACGGCGGCGTGTACCACTCGCCCAGCTCGAGCATCTCGGACGCATCGCCGACGGGAACGTCCGCGATGTACGACTGACGCGTCGGGTCGGAGACGTCGACGACGCGCAGGATCGAACGCTGCGCTCCGCTCCTCTGATTGAGCTCCTCGACGAAGTACAGGACGTCGCGCTCCACCGTCCGGCTCCCGCCCTGCGGCGACGCGAGGTCGACGTGACTGCGCAGCGCGAGGGAGTGGTAGCGCGCGTTCGATCGGCGCCGCTCCGCCTGGCCGTCCCGCCGCTTCTTGGTCGAGATCACCTCGAGCTGAGCCGGCTCCGTCGCGTCGACGAGGATCGGCCCGGACTCCTCGTCGCACACGGCGACGAGCCTGCGCGCGGGGGTCCGCTCGTCCGTCGGCGCGCCCTCCTCGTCCGCCGTCGGGCGGCTGTACTGGAAGAGGACGTCGACATCAACGGCGCCGTCGCCGCCGCCCGCGATCTCGAGTCCGCCGACGACCTTCGGAGAGATCGGCATGCTGACGTCGACGACGAGCAGCCCGCCGACGCCGTCCGCGACGTACGCGTGGGGCCAGCGGATCTCGACCTCGTGCGCGTCGACCGTCGGGAGCGTTGCGACGAGCTCGATCTCAGCCGGCTCCGAGACGTCGAACACCTTGAGTCCGCCGACGCCGTCCGCCACGTAGAGGTGCGAACCCGCGAGCGCCATCCCGCGCGGCGAGACCGACATGTGGAAGTCGACCGTCGCCGGCGCGCGGAGATCGCGGACATCGATGACGTGGATCCCGCGCTTTCCCTCGCTCGCGAACACGTACTGGGTGTGACCGTGGAGCGGGTCGGTCAGAAGCTCGAGGTCGACCACGTCCGTCAGCGGGACCTTGACGAGCGGGACGCTCAGCTGCGGGTTCTCGCGATCGAACGCGACGATCTCGACGCCCCGGCGATCGGCGGCGAAGACGAGCTGACGTCCGAGGCGGAAGTTGCCCGAGCCCATCCCCCACGTCTCCGAGGCGCGGTGGCACTCGACGCAAGACCGAGCGGTCGGACGCGTCGAATGGAGCTGGTGGTGGATCATCGTCAGGCCCGAGAGACCTTCCGAGGTGACCGGGAACTCCTGGTCGAGGATGCGCTCGCCGTCCCTGCCGTCGACGGTTCCCATCGTCGAGAAACCCGTCAGGTACGGGGCGACGCGGCCCTTCTCGTCGAGCCCCGCGTAGAAGCTCTTCCAGGTCGTGAACACCTTCTCCTGGGTCGTCACGCGTCCGGGCGTTCGCTCGCCCGAGAGGAGATCGAGCTGGGTCAGCGCCTCGTTCCGGTAGAAGTGGAAGCCGAGGAAGTTGACGTTCCAGCCGGCGTGGCACGTGTAGCACGCCACGTTCGCGTGGGCACCGGTCATCGCACGCTCGGCCTCGGGGACGTGGTCCTCGTGGTCCGGATTCACGACGTCCGCGGCCTGCTTGATCCTGTGCTCTGCGCCGGTGACCTTGCTGCGCATCCAGATCGATCCGTCGCGCTCGAACAGGTGCTCGAGTCGCGTCCCGCTCTCCGTCCGCAGCGACGAGCGCTCCTCGAACGTTCCGTGGCACGCCTCGCACGTGATCTCGGTCGCCTGCTCCATCTTCGAGAGCAGCCGCCCGTCCCCCATCACGCCGGAGAGCGTGTGGCAGTCGACGCAGTGCAGCCCGGACGCGTGGTGCACGTCGGGCGGCGTCACCGCCGGGTCGTTGATGAAGAACGCGCGGTGCAGCAGCCGGTCGGTCGTGCCGGGGATCTCGGGCCCGCCGGGGGCGCCCGGCGGGAGCTGCGAGAGTCCGCGGAAGTGCAGACCGATCGACGCGTCGCCGTAGTGGCACGCGGTGCACGACTCGGTCGGGGGCGCGGTCTGGAGCGCGTGGACGCGCGGGTGGCCGGGCTCGCTGCGGTTCGCAGTGGGATCCAGAGACTCGGAGAAGCCGTCGCCGCGGTAGGGAACGTGGCACGCAGCGCAGCCGGCGCCGCGGTACTCGCCGTCGAAGCCGACCCGCCCGCGCACCGCGCGCCCCTGCGACCACAGGTGGCACTGCATGCACTCCTTGCGAACGAGGTCGGGGAAGTGCGAGGCGAGCGACTCCGGATCGTCCGACGCGTCGAAGCGCGGCGGCTGGACGAGACGGTCGAGCGCGTGGTCCTCGCCGTTCGACGGGGCGGCCACCGGGAACACGGCGTAGCGCGAGTCACGCTCCCCCTGGACGCCGTTCTCGTAGTAGCCGTCCGAGAGGTGCGCCGCCGTCGTGCCATGCAGCGAGATCATCAGGTGATCGACGAGGTCGCCGTGGCAGTCGCCGCAGACCCTCTCGGCCACGCGCAGGTCCATCGGGTTCACGAACCGTACGTACGCGAGGTCCTGGTCGAACGGCGGAACGCGCTCGTCGTCCTGGACGCGCACGGAGCTCGTGACGTGGGCCTTCGACTTGTCGCGCGCGTCGGCGTCGCCCCCGTGGCACTCGACGCACGAGAGCGGGAATCCCGGGTGCATGTCCTCGATCCCCGCGTGGCACGCAAGGCAGCCCTCGGAGCCGGGCGCGCTCGGTGCGGGCGCGACGATCGGGACGCCGAGGAGCGCCGGAACCGCCGGCTCGTTCGACGCGACCGCGCCGCCGATCAGCGGCGCCAGTGCGACGAGCGCGGCCAGCGCGGCTCTCCGCATCAGGCGAAGATCTCCCGCAGGACGGATCCTCTGGCGTGCTTCGCGTCCGCACCGAAGAGGTGCGCGATCGTCGGCGTGAAGTCGACGGTGCGGCGGTCGTCGCGGACGACCTTCCCGCGGCGGAAGTCCGGCCCCCACGCGACGCCGTGGACGAAGCGCAGATCCTCGGACCCGTCGCCGTGGTCGAGGCCCCGACGCGTGTTGAGGTCGGCGTCCCGCCCGAACTCGGGCAGGACGAAGACCGCCGTCGAATCGCGCAGGTCCGCGTCGCCGCGGATCGCGCCGATGAGCTCGCCGATCGCAGCGTCGTTGCGGCGCACGACCTCGCTGTACGCGTTGAACGAACCGTGCGCGACGTCGGCGTCCTGGAGAACGACGCCGACGAGGCGCGGCCGGAAGACGGACAGAAGGTTCCGGGCGAGGCGCAGCGCCTTCGCGTCCGCAGCGCCGGCGCCGGTGAGCTCCGTCGTCCCACGTCCGAGCTCTTCCAGGATATAGCGCTCGACGCGCGCCCGCGCGACCTCGGAGGCCTCGGCAGGGACGCCCTTGCGGAGCGCCCGGCGCAGCGTCTCGACGCGCGCCGCGTCGTCGTCCGAGAACGGACGCGGCGTCCCGAGGCGCTTGACGATACCGCGGAACTCCTCGTTGAAGATGCCGTCGCCGTCGAGGGTCGTGGCGCCGAACGCTCGGCCGTAGTCGGGGTGGAGGCCGTAGGCGTAGTTGACCTGCTGCGCGCCGCCGGACGTCGTCACCCACACGTCGCTCGCCGCGAGGCCGAGATCCTTGCGCACGTACTCGAAGAGCGTCGGATCCGGCGCGCGGCTGTTGTCGCGAATCCCGCGCGCTTCGGCGATCCCCGTCACGATCGACATCGACGCGCCGAAGTGCCCGAGGTTCGCCGTTCGCAGGCGCGTGAACAGCACGCCCTCGTCCGCCATCGAGACGAGGTTCGGGATCTGCTTCGGCGACCCGAACGTCTCGCGGCTGCGCACGCCGCCCGACATCACCACGAGAACGACGTGCTTGGTCTGCGCGCCCGGGCGCAGGGGGCCGAGCGCGGAGGCGAGCGGCTGACTGAGTCCCAGCGCGCTAGCGCCGGCCGCCGTCCGCAGGAGCGAGCGGCGCGAAAGGGAAATCAAACGGCTCATGGTCTCTCGTACTCCTCGCTGGTCAGGAGGGCGTAGAGGACGAGCTCGGGCCCGTCCGAAGCGCCCTCGGCAGTCTCGGTGAACGCCGCGCGCTCCTCGTCCGAGGGCGCGCGTCCGAGCAGTCGCTCGAACACGCCCTCGACCCATTCACCCGCGTCGTCGATCTCGTCCGCACGCGGCGCCCCCGTCGCGTCGGCGTCGAGCAGCATTCGGACGATCGCCGAGCGCAGCGGCGCCGGATCGCCGAGTCCGTCCAGCGCGCTGCGCAGGGACTCGGTGTCGTCGACCGTCGGGAGTGAGCCGCCGAGGTCGACGTAGATGGCGCGCACCCAGACGCGGTTCGAGAGCGGAGCCCCCTGCGACACGCGCGCCGCGTAGGCGTCGGACAGGAGCCACTCGCGAAGGAGCGCGACGTACTCGGCGGGCTTCCTGTGGACTCGCTTGCCGGAGCGTGAACGGTCGCGGCGGTCGATGGGTGCGCGGAGGAGTCGCTCGTGCTCGCGTTCGACGAAGTGTCGCGCGGCGTCGACGTGCCGCACGGCGACCGCGACGACGTCCGACTGGCTCGACGCCTTCTCACCGAGGAACAGCCCCTGGTTCCCGTCGTAGGCCGCCTTTCCGATCTCCAGCTCGCGCGTCGACTTTTGAACCCGCATCCCGCAGAGCTGCTCCATCACGACTGTGACGAACGTGTCGGCGCCTGGGTTCCGGAGGTCGAAGCTCGTCGAGAGCGCGATCCTGTGGAGCGCATCGCGGGGCGCCATCGCGCCGCGCGCAAGGAGCGCCGGCAGCTCGTCCAGCGACGTTCCGACGGGGCGGAACGTGTCGATGAGCATGAAGTAGTAGAGCTGCTCGTCCAGCCAGTGGCGCCAGGCCTCCTCGGAGCGCAGAGCGTCGTCGACGAGCTCGGTGCGATCGGCCCCGATCCAGCGCGCGCGTTCCTGTGCGTAGGGCGGTCGGCCGTAGAGGTCGAGGAACAGCGCCCGGACCCAGCCCTCGTCGAGCCGGAGGGTGTCGTCGACTTCGCGGGTTCCAGGGGTCGGTCGGAGCATCTTGCGGGGACTTCGAGTTCGGGACCCAATCTAATCGCCCCAAGGCCGCGTTCGTACGAGGTGCGAGTCCGCCCTTTCGCCCGGTCCCACGGGGCCCGTGATCCGTGCCTCCAACGTAAGGATTCCGCATCGCAGTGTGTCCCAGGGCGGGGCGAAGCGGCTCCTCGCGCGCATCAGCGGCGGCCGGGGAGACCCCGCAGCGGACGTGTCCGTCACGGCAAATCGCACGCACCGCGACCGCATCGGGAGCGGGATAGCGTTCGGCTGCGCGCATCTGGCGCGCGTTTCGCACCTGCCGCCACCGCCACGAAGTCCATGCTCCGAGCACACCTTCGCTCGGGCCGAGTCCGCACGTCTCGGTCCGGAAACGCCCTCGCCGTCGGTCTCCTCCTGCTGATTCTCGTCACCGCGGGCGTCGGCGCGCTCTTGACGGTCTCCGTCTCTGCCTCGGACGGCGTCTCCGCGCGCGTCGATCGCTTCGAAGTCAAGCGCGCCGCGACGAGCTCGAACCGACTCGCGGCGCAGGAGATCTGGAGCGGCTACATGCGCACGCTCGGCGGCGCTCCCACGACGCTGATCGACGTGAGGAACCACCTCAACGGGATCGGGCTCCTCGCCCAGGACCCGGCCGCCCCGACCCGGACCGAGTACGTCGACACGCTCGGCTTCACGCCGGACGGACCGAGCCGCTTCCTGCTCGGCGACACCGAGATCGAGTCCGTGCTCGTCCACCGCGTCGACGATCCGCGGCGCACGCGGCTCGAGGTCACGACCGTCGCGGTCGCCCGCCGCGGCGCCGACGACGAGGACACCGACGTCGTCGTCACCGCCACCGACGTGTTCGCGCTGGAACCCCCGCGCTGGGAGGGCCTCGACTACACGCTGCTCGCGAACAACATCAACTGCATCATGTGCCACACGACGGTCGACGACACGCGTCGGATCTACCCGGGCAGTCCCGGCTTCCGCGGCGCGCCCGACTTCGACCGCGCGCGCGTCGGCTCGATCGAGAGCTTCCAGTTCCGCCACGACCCCGACTCGTTCATCGCGGGGACGCTCTACCTCGGCGGCCCCGCCGTCGACGAGCACGGCGACCCGATCGCGAACTGGGGAAGCCTGAACCTGAAGTCGGCGGAGTTCGACGGCAGCGGGCGGCTCCTGGAGGACCTCTTCGGCGACCTCACCGTGGTCGACATGGACCCGGCGGACGCCGTGGCTCCGGCGCCGTACGAGAACCTCTACCTGAACTACTTCGACAACCCCGAGCCGATCGACGGCGTCCTTCCGGAGACGTTCCCGCTGCCGTTCCGCGACGACGGCGGCTACGAGGTGGCGACCGGCACGGCGACGCCCGAGGCCGGAGAGGGCAACCGACAGGTCGATCCGAACGAGTTCGACGCCACGGTGGCGAGCTTCTCGGGCTCGATCGCGGGCGGTCGTATCGGCGTGGCGCCGGGCTCCGAGCGCGTGACGACGATCGACCGCGCCCGCGAGCTCGCCGCGGGGACGCAGACGTCGCTCGCCTCCGTGACGGACGGCAACGTGATCCTCACGGGCACGGACACCGATCCGATCCAGATCGACGGCGACGTTGCGATCGACGGCGACCTCGTCATCTCGGGCCCGATCACCGGGAGCGGCTCGCTCTGGGTGAAGGGCAACATCTACGTCCGCGGCGATCTCGAGTACGACGACAGCGTCCTCGCCGGCGTGCGCCAGTTCGGCTACTCGCCCTCGGGACAGCAGAACGCGCTCGGCATGACCGCGGGCGGCAACGTCCTCATCGGCGACATCTACCGCCCCGAGTGGGGAACGGGCTCGCCGGTGACCGGTGTCCCGGACGGGACGTGGAACTTCACGATCGAGCAGGCTGCGATCTTCAATCGCCGCGAGTGGATCAAGACCCAGCCGGAGCTTCCCGGTGAGCGCGTCGAGGTCGCCGTCGGCTCCGAGACGCGCCAGCGACAGCTCATGCGCACCGTGGAGTGGGAAGAGGAGTACGCGCACTACGCGAACCGCTGGAACGGCGAGATGCGCACGGTCGACATCGTCGAGCGCGTCCAGGTCGGAACGCGCGAAGAGCCGGTGTACACGTGGGTCACGGTTCCGCCGCTGCTCCCCCCGCCGTACGGCCGCGAGCGACGCGTGCGCAGGCAGACCGGAACCCGCGAGGTCCCGGTCTACGAGAACCGCGTCGTCGGAACGCGCGAGGAGCGCGTGATGGAGCGCACCTTCATCGAAATGCGGACCCGCACTCGCTCGGCGCGCCGCCCCTACGATCCGCCGCGCTACGAGTCGTACGAGGTCACGGTCCGCGAGTGGCAGACGCCGACGTACCCGAACCCCGACTACCGGGGCCCGGACTTCGTGCCGCGCTACTACGCGTTCGGCGACGGCGACCCCGTCCCCGTGATGAACAAGAACGGGCACTTCGACCCGACGACTGGCCTCTGGGTCGCCGAAGAGCGCGCCGCCGCCTGGGACGAGGACGAGATCACCATCGCCGATCCGAGCGACCCGAACGACCCGCTGCTCTACCCCGCAGGGGGACCGGTCGCGGCGATCACGACTCTCGAGTCGACGGGTTCGTGGATCGACGCGGACGTCCTGCGCGGCCTGATCACCGACTCGCTGGGTGATCGCCCGGAGGACGAGTCGCTGAAGGTCGATGCGACCCTCTACAGCGCGAACAGCATCTTCGGCATCGTCCCGAACAGCCCGGGCGAGGGCACGAACGGCGAGCTCCGCGTGCAGGGAGCGCTCCTGGCCGCCGACATCGGCGTCCTGGGCCCGGTCGGCGCCGAGCTCTACTACGACCCGCGCGGCCAGGAGGTGCTCGACATCCGCGACGAAGCACTCCTGACGCTGGTGCACGTGGGCCGGATCCCCTCGGTCCGCTACTGACCGACGATCCCGCGATCGGTTAGCGGCGAGCGACCGCAACCCGGTTCGGAGCGTCGGCGGCGAAGCCGCG
>JBCCSK010000153.1:0-12933 GCA_039200205.1 Planctomycetota bacterium | reverse complement strand
GGCTTGAACTCGTGCATCGGCCCGGTCGAGCCGTCCGGGGTGATCAGGGGCGACACGTCGCTCTCCTTGATCGCCAGGTACATGTCGCGCAGCGCCATCGCGCCGCTTCGCCGGCCGGATCCGCGGACGGCCGTCACGCCGAGCTTCGCGAGGATCCGCGCGGCGAGCTCGCCGTCCTTCGACGGGCTGACGAGGGCGCCGGGCGTCACGCCGCGGCGGCGCAGCCGGCGCATGTACTCGATCGCCATGAACTGCCGCTGGTGCCAGACGCAGGGGATGAACCGGTTCCCGCTCGCGAAGAGCGGCTCGAGGTTCTCCTCGCCGGTGACGCGCAGTCGGATCGTCGCCCAGTAGAGGCGGAAGAAGAGCGCGAGCGGCCCCGCGAACCAGGGGAAGACCGCCGTTCGCCAGCGCGGGATCGGCCTCTGCTTCGACGGCGCCTTGCGCTCCCGGTCGGGCAGCGCCGGCTCGGCCGGCCGATCGTCGGGCTCCGCCATCGAAGCTAGCTCGAGGCGACCGTGCCGCCGTTCCGCACGCGTTCGCTCAGGATCGCCGCCAGACCGCGGATCGTCGGCTGGTCGAAGAAGTCGCGGATGTCGAGGCCCTTCGGGTAGCGCGCCTCGATGAGTCCGTGGATCTCGGCGAGGTCGATCGAGCTCATCCCCTGCTCGAACAGGTTGTCCTCGGGGCCGAAGCGATTGCCGCCCAGCACGCGGTCGCAGAACGCGACCATCATCGCCTCGAGCGCTTCCGGGCTCGCGTCGTCGGCACCCGGCGTCGCGTCGTCCCCCGCCGCGGCCTCGTCGGCCCCTTCGACCGGACCCAGCGCCGCGAGCGCGTCGTCGTGCTCGCCGCGAACGAGCGCCAGGGCGAGCGCGGCGCGCTGGACCTTGCCGCTGGTCGTGCGCGGGATCTGCGGCACCGGAACGACGAGGTCGACGCGCACGCCGTAGGTCTCGGCGAGGTGACCGCGCGCAGCCTGTGCGGTGTCGCGGAACGCCTCGGGGTCGCCGCGGTGGACGATGAAAACCGCGGGCTCCTCCGTTCCACCGGCGCGCTGGACCGGCGCGACCGCGATGCGAAGTGCGTCGAGGTCGAGCGCGCGCTGGAGGCTCTCCTCCAGGTCGTGCGGGTAGAGGTTCTGACCGTCGACGATCACGAGGTCCTTGCGCCGGCCCGTGACGTAGAGCTCACCGTCGCGAAGGAACCCGAGGTCGCCCGTGTCGAGCCAGCCCTCGCCCTGCACCGCCCCGGCGGTCGCCTCGGGCTCGTCGAGGTAGCCCTCGGTCACACCGGCGCCGCGGATCCAGACGCGGCCGATGCGATCCTCCGCGACCGAGCCGCCGTCGTCGCCGGCGATCCGCACCTCGAGTCCGGGCAGCGGACGGCCGCAGCCGACCGTGACGAAGGAGTCGGCGTCGTCCGTGACGCGAATGGACTCCCCCATGCCTGCCGAGTCGCGGGCGATGCGAAGCCCGTCGATCTCTTCGTTCAGCGCGGGGAAGGTGACGGCGAGCGTCGCTTCGGCGAGGCCGTAGACCGGGAGCATCGCGGTGCGCGGAAGCCCGACCGGAGCGAGGCGGTCGAGGAACTCGCGCGCGAGTTCGAGCGAGATCGGCTCGGCGCCGTTCATGACCAGACGCACGCGCGAGAGGTCCACGCCGTCCGGCATGCCCCGGCGATCGAGCGCCTTGAGCAGGTGGCGGTAGCCGAAGTTCGGGGACGACAGGATCGTCGCGCCCATCGACGACGCGTCCTGGATCCACACGAGCGGCGTGCGCGCGAACGCCGACGTGGGAATGATCACCTGGTCGGCTCCGGCGAACAGCGGCGCGAGATGGAAGCCGACGAGCCCCATGTCGTGGGACAGCGGCATCCAGCTGAACGTGCGGTCGTCGGGCCCGAGCGAGGCGCCCGCCCGAATCGCACCGAGGTTCGCGAGCGCCTGCCCGTGCCGCACGATCACGCCCTTGGGCGCGCGCGTCGAACCGGAGCTGTACTGGACGAACGCGATGTCGTCGGGCGCGCGCTCGACCGGCGCGCCCGGCTCGCCTTCGCCGGCGGGCCAGATGCGACGCGGGTCGAGTCTCGCGTCCCCCGTCTCGTCGAGCCGCGCCGCGGCGTCGTCGTCGAGGGCCAGACGAGCGGCGCTCCGCCGCGAGAGGACGTCGAGGATCTTCGAGCGGCTGGCCTCGTTCGTCGGAGGCGCGAGCGGCATCGCCACGTACCCGCCGAGCTGACAGGCCCAGAACGTCTCGAGGAACGCCGAGGTCTCCTCGATCGGCATCACGACCTCGTCGCCGGGTGCGACGCCGGCGCGCTGCAGGTCGCCGAGCCGACGCAGCGCGCCGGCCTGGAGGTCCTCGATCGTGATCGTGCGGTACTCGCCCGGCTTCACGAAGAGGGCGATCGTCTGGGACCCGGCCCGCTCCGTGCGGAGGAGGTCGGGAAGCGTCTTGGCGTCGTCCATCTTGGGCTACGTCGTCGCGCGCGTCACGCCGAGCCGGATCGAGCCGAGGGCCCGCAGGTTCACGCCGGGGTCGAGCTCCGGCGGCTCGGGGTGGAGCGCGTCGAGATGGTAGCGGGACGCGGTGCGGACCAGATGCTGGACGGTCGCGTTCAGCGCGAACCCGTCGCCCGCGCAGCGCCGGGGGCCCGAGGAGAAGGGAATGTACGCACCCCGCGTCGGGGCGATCCCCGACGCCGGGATGCGGGTCGGGTCGAAGCGCTCCGGGTCGTCCCAGTACCGCGGATGGCGGTGGAGCAGGTACGGCGTGATCAGGATCTGCGTCCCGGCGGGGATCGGACGCTCGGCGAGCACGTCGTCCTCCAGCGCGCGACGCGTGAACATCCAGACCGGCGGGTAGAGGCGTAGCGTCTCGTGCACGATCCGCGGCGCGAGGTCGTAGCTCGCCTGGGGCGACGCCGAACCGTCGACGACCGGGGGCCCGACGTCGAGCGCCTCCTTCCGCAGCGCCACCTGGACGTCCTGGTGCCGCGCGAGCAGCGACCAGGCCCACGCGGTCGTCGCGGCCGTCGTCTCGTGCCCCGCGATGACGAGCGTCATCACCTCGTCGACGAGGCCGTTCATATCGAGCGCCTCCCCCGTCTCGCGATCGCGCGCCGCCGCGTAGAGGCCGAGGAAGTCGTGGCTCGGCGGGCCGCCGCGCGCGCGGCGCGCTTCGACGATCTCGCGCACGACCGGCCACAGCTGCCGGAACCGCATCGCGAACATCAGATCGCGCTCCTGCGTGTCGACGATCAGATCGAAGGGGTTGCCCCCCTCGCGCTCGTCGAGAGCGCCGAGGTCCTCGCCGAAGATCGCCCGGAGGATGATGCGCTGGCCGAGGCGGTTCGCCTCGTCGGAGATGTCGATCGGTTCGCCGCTCTCCGCGTGCTCCTCCCACACGTGCGCGCGCTCGTCGATGCAGCGCGCGATCGTGCCGCTCATCGCCGCGATGCTCGGACGACCGAACGCCGGCTGGAGCATCCGGCGACGCTGCTTCCAGTGGTCGCCGTCGGACACGATCAGCCCGTCGCCGAGCAGCATCTTGACGCGTTCGAAGCCGACGCCCTTCCCGTACTGCGGCTGACGCTTCGTCAGGACGCGGTGGATCGCCTCGGGGTCGTTCAGGACCCAGACGGGCAGACCACCGCCGCCCGACGTGCTGTCCGCGTCGCCGCTCGGCGGGATCGCCCACACGTCGCCGTACTCGCGGAACCCGTCCTGGAGGAACGCGAGAGTCGCGGCGTTCGCGTCGAACGCGAACGGCTCGGTCGGGCCGGGGAGCGGAGGGGCGTCGGGCATCGCAGGAGGCGCCCGTTGTACCCGCCAGGGGAGCGGGATCACACGCTGCGGCGCGGCTTCAGCGCAGAGTCAGCGTCGCGCGGCGCTCCAGCTCGACGAGGACCGAGCCGGTCAGCTCGAAGGAGCGCTCGGGGCCGCCGCGGAACGAACCGCCGCCGAGGTCGACCATGACCTCCGGCGCGTCGGCCGCGGTCGCGTAGACGGTCACGTCCTTCGGACCTGGCGCGAGGCCGTCGACCTCGATCCGTCCGCCCTCGAAGCGGGCGAAGAGGTCGGAGGGGGCCGCGATCGCGCCGTCCGCGACGTCGAACGCGAAGCTCCGAGTGGCAAAGCGCTCGCCGGGTGGGCGGAGCTCGATCCCGAGCCGCCCGTCGGCCGGGAGCACGAGACCGGGCGGCAGCTCGATCGCGAGCGACGCGAGCTCGAACGAGACGGTCGCCGAGACCGGCTGGCCGACGACGACGTCGATCCGCTCCGTCGGGTGCTCGATCAAGCCCTCGACCCGGCACGTCCCGATCGCGCGACCGTGGCCGCGGACGACTCCGTCGGAGTCCGTCCGCCCGAGCTGGATGCGCGTCAGGAAGCGCTCCTCGAAGCTCGGGAACTCGGGCGCGTCGAGCGCGAGAAGCTGGACGCGAACGCCCTCGACCGGGAGCCCCCCGTGGTCGAGGCGAATCTCGATCGGCACGAGCACGAACGACGTCAGGTCGAGCTGGGTCTCGACGGTCTCGCCGCTCGGTACCTCGATGGTCGCAACCACTCCGCTGTCGATCTCGCCGGGTCGCTCCTCGAGGAAGACCTTGTGCTCGCCGGCCGAGACCTCGTGGAACGCGAACGCGCCCGTCCGATCGGTCAGCGCCTCCGGCCCTCCGCGCCAGTCGTCGAGGCGTAGCGTCAGTCCACTCGGGTCCACGCCCCCGGGGAGAACGACCACTCCCGCGATCCCGCCGCCCGCGACGAGCGGAACGTCGCCGAGGTCGATCGTCGCTCCCGGCTCCGGGCGCTCCATGTGATCGACGACGGCGGGCGCACCTTCCGCAAGCTTGAACGTGAGTCGGTGTGGCGACGCGGACAGTCCCTCGAAGGTGAACGTCCCATCGCCCTTCGTTCGCGCCCTCTGCAGAGTGTTGTCCGCCACGCGCAGTCCGCGGCTCGACTCGCGCAGGGCCTCGACCGTGACGTCGAGATCGGCCATCGGCTCGCCGTCCCTGACGGCCCGTCCGACGAGCCTCGCGCCGCGCTGCAGGCGGATCGTTTGGACTGGCTCTCCCTCTTCGTCATGGGCGATGTCACCCGCCCCGAGCAGATATCCCTCGGCGAAGACGACGTAGAGGTCGACGCCGGTGCGACCGGCGCTCTCGACGATCCCGCCCGGTCGATCTTCGAGCGTCGGGCGGCGGCGCTCCGTGTAGATCCGTCCCCGAGCCTGCGAACCGTTGTCCTCGATGACCCTGAACCCAAAGCGCTCGATCGGCTCGCCGGACTCGTCGTCGATCACGAGGAAGCGCGTCTTGACCGCTCGCGCGAGCTGGATCTGGAGCGCCGTCATCCCCGGCGCGTAGACCGTGCTCTTGTCGTTCTCGTCGCCCCACGTGACGAAGTCGGGGTGCGTCGCACCGAGTGCGTAGGGCTCGTCCTGCGGAAGGTAGATGGTGAACGACCCGTCGTCCTCGGTCGTGGCCTTCGCGTAGCGGCCGGACGACTCGGGCCAACCTCCGACGCGAACCCCGGCGACGGGCGCGCCCCGCTCGTCGACCACGCGGCCCTCGATCGTCGGAGATGATTGCAGGACGAAGTCGATCGGCCCGGTCTCGCGTCCGGTCTCGACGGTCACGCCGTCCTGGAACTCGCGCAGGTACCCGATCAGCTCGGTCTTGACCCCGTACGTGCCCTCCGGTGCATGTCCGAGTGCGTACGTTCCATCCGCGCGCGTGATGGCGTGGCGCCCGTACGTCGTGCTGGGCCCTGGACCGATCCCCATCTTGACACCCTCGAGCGGCGCCCCGCCCTCGTCAGACACGCGACCGAAGATCGATCCGGTCGGTCCCAGCTGGATCGTCCCCACGTCCCGTGTCCCTGCGGTGAGCGCGGGGCCGTACCCGGGCCGATCGCCTCCAAAGAAGTGCTGATGCGCGTCGTGGAAGGGGTCCGGAAGGACGGCGAGGGCCGTCCTCGGAACGACTGGAACCGGAGCGTCCAACCGGAACGAGCCGTCCGCGCCCGTCTGGATCTCGAACCCGACCTGCGTGGTCCAGCGGTACGGGCCGAACGACGCGATCGGCTTGGCCTCGCCCTCCGCCGACCATTCGCGATAGCCGCCGAGCTGAACGAGTGCTCCGACGATCGGCTCACCGTCGATGTCGACCGCGACGCCGGTCACGACGCAGCGGTCCGCGGCCGGCTCGGCCACCTCGTCCGGCTCGTCGATCGGCGCTGCGACGCGAGAGGGCGCGGGCCCGTCCTCGGCCGCCTCGACGAGGGTCCACTCCTGCGTCTCGACGAGCTCGGCGCTCCGGCGCTCGTCGTCGACGGTGATCGGACCGTCCACGAAGGTGTTCCACGGAGTCTCGCCGGACAGGGCGAGCCAGAGCAGCGCGGCGGCGAGGCCGATCGCGAGGAGAGCGAGCGGTCGCATGGGTGGGATCCGGGGAAGCGGGTTGCGACGTGGTAGGCCCTGCAGGACTCGAACCTGCGACCAAGCGATTATGAGTCGCCTGCTCTGACCGACTGAGCTAAGGGCCCTCGGGACAGAGGTTACCCTCTAGCCATGCAGGCCACTGAGATCGACGTGCGCGGTGAGTTCGCGCGACTCCACGACGTCCTCGATTCGTTCGAGGCGCTGCGCGAGGAGGGCGACGGCGCGCTCTCGGCGCGCTCACCCGAGGTGTCGGGCTGGAGCGTCGAGCAGCACCTGTACCACATCGCCCTCGCGACCGATCTCGCGTTCCAGCACGTGCGCTCGCTGGTCCGCCAGAAGGGCGGCTTGATCCAGAGCGAGGGTGAGCTCGATCCGGTCGCGGCAGCGGTGCTCGGGCGGGACTTGGCCGAGCGCGGTGCGGCGAAGGCGCCGCGCATCGTGACGCCCGACGAAGAGGTGAACCGCGAGTTCCTCGCGATGGAGCAGCGCGGCAACCGCGAGACGCTCGGCAAGCTCGAGGAGATCGCGGACGAGATTCAAGGTGCGCCAGGTTGGATCCCCCACCAGGTGCTCGGACCGCTTCGCGCAGCGCACTGGCTGCGCTTCGCTGCGCTGCATGCACGCCACCACCTCGCGATCGTCGAGGACGTTCGGGCGGCCTCGGACGGATGACGAGAGCGGTGCGCAGGATCGTCGTGCTGGGAGCGCTCGTCGCTGTCGCGCTCGTCGGCCTGTGGCGCTTCACCGCCGAGCCGAGGACGAGCGAGGACGCGGAGCAGGCGACGCGCACCGCGGAGAGCGAAGACCCGACGAACGACCTCGTGGCAGCGGAGGACGAAGTCTCCGAGCGCGCGCCGGTCGAGGCCGAGCCTTCCGAGGTCGCCCATCGCTGGACGCAGCGGGAGTCCGAGAAGGAGGAATTCCTCGCGGCCCTGACGCTCTCCTTCTACACCCCCGACGGAAAGTCGCTGGATCTCGAGCGCGTCACGGCCGAGCTCGTCGAACGCGATGGCGAGGTCATCTCGGCGACGGGCGAGCAGTGTCATTCCCTCCGCGTCGAGGTCCCTCTCCGCACGTACCGACTGCGCGTCGAGGCGCCCGGCGTGCGCCACCTGGAAGAGACGATCGACGCCTCGCTGGAGCGCGGGTTCGCGGAGTCGCATCCGGTGCACGGCCTGAACCACCGCGTCGTCCTCTGGCCGGACGGCTGGATCCCGATCCGCGTCCGCACGCCCGACGGGCGCGCATTCGAGTCGATCACCGCAGCGCTGGGGTGGCAGCCCAAGCGACTCTTCGTCGACGCGTTCCGGATCGCCACGCGCTCGATGCCGATCGAGGAGCGGCACCCGCCCTCCGCCCAGGACGAGCGGCTCGCCACGTTCCATCCGCCCGACGGCTGGCAGAACGTCCGGATCTCCGATGACGTCATCGGCTCGCTGGACGTCGTCGGCGTTCCACCGTTCCACGTGGGGCTGTGGGTCCACGGCGAGTTCGCCGCGGCCCGAGTCCTCGAGGCCTCGGACGACGAGCTCACGTTCGAGCTCTCCGCCGACGACTTCTTCGACCGACTCGGCCGCGTCGAGCTGACCCTGGTCGACCGCGACACGCACCTGCCGGTCACGCGCGATGCGACGGTCACGCTCAAGGCCGAGACCTCGGCGCACCGTCGGCACGACCTGTCGGAGCAGGAGCCGGACGAAGCGGGACGGATCGTGCTGGAGCGCGTCATCCCCGGCCTGCACGAGCTGACCATCGAGCGCGGCGGCAGCTTCCTCCAGCGCGAGCTCCAGATCGCACCGGGCGAGGAACTCGACCTCGGTGAGATCCCCCTCGGCGACGACGCGCCGATCGAGGTGTCGGTCGTCGACGCGACGGGCGCGCCGGTCCAGGCCTGGATCGAGATCGCCCCGTACGTGAAGGGCGCGGCGACCGAGGACCTGTACCACCCGAACCTGCACCGCACGACCGACCACGAAGGGCGGTACGACCTCCCGGTGCCGCAGACGGTCTCGATCCTTCGCGCGCGGCCGTACGGCACGACGAACTTCCAGCAGATGCGCCAGGACCCGGTCGGTACGCGCAACGTGCTCGTCGATCCCGAGTCGCCGCCGGCGCAGCTGACCCTGACCGTCGACGCGCCCCAGGAAGTGCGGGTCGAGGTCACGGGTCCTTGGTCCGACGGGCACTTCGTGGAGATCGTCGAGCCCGAGCTGGAGCTCGTCGTCGAGCGGTTCGCGGGGTCGCGAGCGAAGGTCGAACTCGTGCCGGGTCGCTACCGCCTCCTCCACGAGGGTCCAGCGGGCGAGACGCTCGGCGTTCGCGACGTCGTCGTCGCCGCGGGCGAGGCTCTCGTTCGAGTTCCCTGACGCCGAGTCTTCATTCGAGCGTCAGCCCCTCGAAGCGGCGCTGGAGGCGCGCGACCAGCTCCGCTCGCTCGGTCGATCGTTCACCGCGCGAGCGCTCGATGAACGGCAGGACGCCCCCCATCACGTGGGCGTCGTCGATGTGATCGAGGTCGACGCCGAGCATTCGCCAGAAGCGATCGGGGTTGGACGCTCGCGCTTCGAAGCGTGACGCGGCGAGGTCCAGGAAGCGCCCATCCACGGCCGCGTCGGTGCGGAGCCACGACTTGAACACGAAGAGCTCGAGCGACTCGCGCTCGTCGCCCACCATCGGGAGCGCCAGGAGTCGCTCGCCGGCCGCGATCGCTTCGCTTCCCGCGACGCGGACCGCGAGCAGGTCGCGGGATCCGTCGGGGAGGCCCACGGCGTCCGCCCCGTCGAGCGCGAGCGCCGCGTCGTCGGCGTCCATCGCCCAGACGCCGCCGAGCACGAGCCCGACGTTCTCGCCGAGTGCTGCGAGGTACGGTGCGTACTCCTCGCGGTCGAGCTGGTTCAGGTGCGCTCCCACCAGGAAACCGACCTCACCCGACGCGGGGATCGTGCCGCTCGCGAGGCCGTCGACGAGGGCGGGCGCCGCCGCTCGCCAGTCGCGCAGGAGCAGCGCGGCGGCCGACTGGGCGCGCTCGGAGTCGCTCGCGGTCTCGTCGCGGACGAGCTCGTCGAGCGCCGCCGCCGCAGAAGCGTCCATCGACGTCGCCCAGGTGCGCATCAGCCGATGGCAGTGGATCTGGGCGCCGACCGGACCGACGTCGCGATCGGCGAACCCGCGAACGAGTCCCGCCAGGTGGCGCCCGTCGAGCCGCGGCCCGGCCTGGTCGAGTCCGAACGCGAGCATCGCGGGGACCTGATCGGACGCACCGAGCATCGCGACGGCCGCGTCGGCGATGCCGTCGAGCGTCCACTCCCCGAGCCGCTCGGGGTCGTGCGTCGCGTAGTACGTCGCCGCCTTCAGCAGCGTCCCGAGGGCCGCACCGTCCGGGTCGGTGAGCCCCTCGCTTCCCGCGACCTCCCAGAGGTGCTCCAGACCCGACGATCCGTCCTCGAACCAGGCGCGGACGAGCGCGCTGGCTGCCTCGGGGTCGCCCGCGTCGATCGCGACGGCGAGCTCGGCCAGATGCTCGCGCCCGCGGAGCTCGAACGGGAACAGCGCTCCCGGAGCTTCGCTTCGGCGCCCCTCACCCTCGAGCTCGGGCGGCTCGACGAGCTGGATCGGAACCGAGGCCGGTTCGACGACGAAGGCCGCGCGGGCGTGCCGGTCGTTCGCTTCGGGACGGTCGAGAAGGGCGAGCGATACGGCGAGCGTCAGCGCACCGGACGCACAGACGACGAGTCGAAGGGGACGCATGCGGACGTGGATCGGGACCGAGGAAACTGTGCGAGCCGCGCCGCGGACCGCACCAACGGTCCGCGGCGATCGAATCCGATCAGTGGTAGACGCAGGCGAACTCGGTCCAGCTCGTCGCGAACTGACTGGTCGTCGTGGTCTCCTCCGCAGGGATGCACTTCGGGCCGCGGAACCAGCCGCCGCAGTCCGCGTTGTACGTCTGCTTCCACCAGTAGACCTTCTGCTGGTTTCCGACGAAGTAGTGCACCTTCGGCACCTGCGCGTTGTGGCCCGGCTGGAAGATCAGGAAGGTCGGACAGCCGTTGAACGTCATCGAGATCTGAGCGCCCGCCCCGTCGAAGCCGACGGTGAGCTTGAACGTCGCCTCCGGGCACTGCGTTCCACCCGACTGACTCACCCTCTGGTTGACCCACTTGGTCCCGACGTGCTGGCAACTCGTGGACGACGTCGGGGGTTCGCCGGCCAGGGCGTGCCCGCCGAACAGCGTCATCCAGAGCGCGACCCCGACGGCCGCTGCATGTGCGATTCGCATCTCTCTCCTCCGTGCGAGAACGAGGGCGCGCCTCACGCGGCGCCCTCGACGATCGGGGAGTCACCGCGAACACTTCGCGAACTCCCGCGGCTTCACGACGAACGGGAGCGCGCGCGGTTGCGGGCTCGCGCGGAAGAAGCGGATAGAATCGCCGCATGGACGAGCTGATCGACCGCTTTCTCGCGGAGGGCCCCTACGCCGTCGTCGGCGCCTCGAACGACCGGACGAAGTTCGGCAACCGCGTGCTGCGCTCCTACGTCGAGCACGACCGCACGGCGTTCCCCATCCACCCGAGCGAGGACGAGGTCGAGGGCCTCGCCGCCCACCGGAACCTCGGGGAGCTGCCCGAGCCCGTGCGCCACGTCTCGATCATCACGCCGCCGCAGATCACCGAGCGCATCGTCGAAGAGGCGGCGGAAGCGGGCGCCGAGATCCTCTGGATGCAGCCGGGCGCGGAGAGCGGCGCTGCGATCGCGCGCGCGAAGGAGCTCGGCATGGAGGTCATCGCCCACGGCCCGTGCGTCCTCGTCGAGCTGCCACGGCGCGCGCGTCGCTAGCCCGGACGATGGGAACGCTCGTCGTCGCACAGGACGATCCGCTCGCGTCGGACGTCCTCGAACTCCTCTCGCAGCATCTTTCGTTCGCGCGCGGGCACACGCCCATCGACGACGCCTACGCCCTGGAGGCGGAGGAGCTCGCCGACGCATCCGTCTCCTTCTTCAGCATCCGCGACGATGGCGTGCTGCAGGGCATCGGCGCCCTGAGGGCGCTCGGACCGAAGGAGGTCGAGGTCAAGTCGATGCACACCGCCAAGGTGGCCCGTCGGCGGGGCATGGCGCGGCGAATGCTCGAGCACCTCATCGCGTTCGCGCGCGAGAGCGACGCCGAGCGACTGTTCCTCGAGACGGGCGCCATGGAGGTATTCGCTCCGGCCCGCGCGCTGTATCGCGCGGCGGGCTTCGTCGAGTGCGAAGCCTTTGGCGATTACGGGCCGAGCGACAAGAGCGTCTTCATGACGCTCGACCTCCAGAAGGGGACCGAGGACGCTGGTCCCCGGCCCCCCGCGTAACTCACGCCGGCACGTCCCAGACGACGATCTCGGCGTCCTCCAGCCCGTGCACGACGAAGCCGTCGCCGTTCATGATCTCGGCGCCGTCACCCGGCCCGAGCTTCGTGCCGTCGAGCTCGATCGATCCGGTCGCGACGTGCAGGTATGCGCCACGCCCCGCGTCGAGCGTCTGCGTCGCCTCCTCGCCCGGTGCGAAGAGGCCCGCGTAGAGTCGAGCGTCCTGCCCGATCTGGAGCGATCCGTCCGCGCCGTCCGGCGACACGACGAGCCGCAGCGTTCCCTGACGCTCCTCGCGGGAGAACGCCTTCTGCCCGTAGCGCGGCTCGGTCCCGTCCTTCGCCGGGATGACCCACATCTGCAGGAAGTGCAGCTCCTCCGCGTCGGAGGCGTTGAACTCGCTGTGCTGCACGCCGGTCCCGGCGGACATGAACTGCACGTCGCCCGGGCGCATCTGCGAGCCCGTGCCCATGCTGTCGCGATGCTCCATCGTCCCCTCGAGGACGTAGGAGACGATCTCCATGTCGCGGTGCGGGTGCGTGCCGAACCCTCGACCGGGCGCGACGCGGTCCTGGTTGAGGACGCGCAGCGGGCCGAAGTTCATGTGCGCGGGGTCGTGATAGCCCGCGAACGAGAACGTGTGGTACGTGTCGAGCCAGCCGTGGTCGGCATGCCCGCGCTCGTTGGATCGGCGAATCGTGATGTCGGCTGTCTTGGTCATGGTCGTCGGCTCGGTGTCACTCAGGGTCCGTCGGCACGCGGCGAGGCCCAGCACGGGAAGCGCTGCGGCCCCCGCCATCGCGGCCCGCGCCACGTCACGGCGCGTCGGTTCGTCGTTGGGAGGTGTCATTCGGAGTCCTCGGGTGCACTGAATCCCTCGTAGGGCGGTGTCCGGAGCGGACACGGGCAGATCCTAGTCCTGACGATCTCTGTTACAACGCATAAATGCCTCGACGGGGCCTTAGATGCTCGGCGAAAAGGACTTACGCCCGTCCGCGGAGCGCCCGAAGGTCGTTCGCGGCCGCCAAGATCCGCTCCTGGAGGCCGCCACTCGCCGTCTCGACGAACTCGATCGCGACGCGGGCCTCGGGCGCGTACGCCGCGATGAGCGGGAGGACGGGCCCCCAGTCGAGGAGGCCTCC
>JBCCSK010000152.1:0-13041 GCA_039200205.1 Planctomycetota bacterium | reverse complement strand
GGATCGCCCTGCAGCCCCGCGTCTCCGACGCCGATCCAGAGCTTCCCGTCGGGCCCGAACGCGATGCGGCCACCGGAGTGCGTCGCCGTGTCGAACGGCACGCGAAGCAGCTCGACCAGCGTCGCCGGGTCCGCTCGGTCGGGGTTCTGGGCGTCGACGGTGACACGGGCGAGCACCATGTCGAGAGGCGCGCTCATCGGGTCGGGTCGGTTGCCGTACCACAGGTACATGTGCCCGTTGACGTCGAAACGGGGGTGAAGCGTGATCGCAGCGAGTCCGATGAAGCCAGCCACGTTCGCCTGGGCGGAGACGTCCAAGAACCGCTCCGTCAAAAGCTCGCCGCCGCGGATGATCCGCACCTCGGCCCCGAGCACGCTGACGAAGATCCGGTCGTCGCCCGGAAACGCGACGGCGTCCGTCGGAAAGCGCAAGAGGTCGGCGAACGCGAGATTCGTCGGATCGAACGTCGGTTCGAAGGACAGCGTCGGACTGGATTGAAGTGCGAGCGCGGCACCGAGAGTAAGGACGAGCATGCCCTGTAGCCTACGTCGCCATTGGGCCGCAGTGACTCGACGTGTCGCGCGCGCCTCCGTCGGTCCCCTTCGCGCACTGGCCGAGGTTCGGCCGACGGTCCGCACCTTGTATGCGTTCACTCGTGATCAGTGCCCCAGGGCAGGCCGCAGCGCGTCCTCAGCTGGGATCGAGGCGCGGCGCGGCGGAGCAGCGCTTCGAAACGTCCGCGGAGCGCCGGCGTTCCGCGGGATCGTCACGGTCTCATCGGGACGTTCGGGGTCTCGGGAGACGAACACGGTCGTGACCGAGCCCGCGTCGCGGTCGCTCTCGCAACCCGCGTACGCCTTCTTCGCCTCTTCGAGGAGTTTGGCGGCATCGGGTCGTTCCGTCGATTCCTGAGCGAGGGGGCGCGCGAGCGCGGTGCAGACCGCGGCACAGGAGAGCGCGATCGCGAACGTCAACTGGCGCCGCAACGGAATGCGGTCCACGGGGTCCCCATGGCGAGTCTCTGACGCCGAGTCTCGTCAGTTGCCCGCTCGAGATCGCCAGAGCTCGTGGGCGAGAGAGGACTGAAGTCACTGCGCGTGTTGGCCTTACACAGCCTTGAGGTTCGGTCCTGCGACTTGATGCGAGCCTGGAGGATGAAGCTCGCCTGCCAACGCGCCCTCGTTCCTTGCCTCCTTCTCGCCTTCAATCCGCCCGTGGCCGGTCAGAGCCAGGAGTGGATCAGACAGTTCGGCACGAGTTCCAGCGAAGGGGCAGCGGGCGCCGCGCCCGATGGCGTGGGGGGCGTTTACCTCACCGGTGGGACGAGCGGCGACCTCGGCGGTCCGAACGCCGGGGATTCGGACGCCTGGATCGCACGCTTCGACGATGCGGGGCGTCAGCTCTGGGTTCGACAGTTCGGAACGAGTGCGGGGGACGGATGTGGCTTCGCTGCAGTCGACGGGACGGGCGGCATCTTCGTCGGCGGTTCGACGAGCGGCGCACTGGTCGGTCCGGGTTCTGGCGTCTCGAGCGCTTGGATTGCGCGCTACGACGCTCAGGGAGAGAGGATTTGGGCGCGGCAGTTCGGCTCGAGCTTCACGTCGTGCTCGGGAGCAGCAATGGACGGGACGGGCGGGGCCTTCTTCGGCGGGACGACGTACGGCAGTCTTGCCGCACCGAACGCCGGGGGACCGGACGCTTGGATCGCTCGCCACGACGCATCGGGCAACCAGCTCTGGATCCGCCAGTTCGGAACCGGCGGCTGGGACTCATGCAGCGAGGTCATCTCCGATGGCGAAGGGGGCGTTCTCGCGTGCGGTCCGACGCGATCGAGTCTCTTCGGCCCGAGCGCTGGCTTGAGGGACGCGTGGGTCGCTCGCTACGACGCCGCGGGCAATCTGCTCTGGGGACGGCAGTTCGGGTCGAACGAAGGAGAGGAGTGCTGGGGCGCGGCATCCGACGGGGCGGGCGGGATCTACGTGACCGGCGTGACCGAAGGCAGCCTTGGCGGTCCGAACTCGTCCTTCGACGTCTGGGACGTCTGGCTCGCCCGGTACGACGGGGACGGCAATCAACTCTGGCTGCGCCAGTTCGGGTCGGACGACTACGACGAGTGCCACGCCGCCACGCCGGACGGAGTCGGAGGCGTCTACCTGGCCGGCCGCACGCCAGGGATGATCGCTGGCCCGGGCCAAGCGCCGGGTTGGCCCGAAACCTGGATCGCGCGCTTCGACGCCGCAGGAGCGCAGCTGTGGATTCGACAGTTCGGCAGCTCCGACCTGGATGCGAGCTCTGCCATGGCGCGCGACGACCGGGGCGGCGTCTACCTCGCTGGCAGCACCAGGGGTGACCTCGGTGGACCGAATGCCGGGTCCGAAGATGCGTGGCTCGCTCGCTTCGATGCCAAGTTCGACGCGACTCGCTATTGCACCGCGCCCGTCCCGAATTCGACGGGTGAATGGTCGCAGATGACGGTCACTGGTTCGAACAGGGTCGCGGACAACGATCTTTCCCTCTGCGCGTCCCAGCTGCCGCTCGGCTCGGTCGGCTTCTTTCTCACGAGCCAGGAGCGAGGCTTCACTGCAAATCCAGGCGGGAGCGCGGGGAACCTCTGCCTCGACGCCAACATCGGTCGGTACGTCGGTCCGGGACAGATTCAAAGCTCACGGAACGAAGCGACCTTCAAGCTCGCCGTCGACCTCGGTCAGACTCCGGCTCCGACCGGGCTGGTCGCGGTCCAGCCTGGCGAGACGTGGAACTTCCAGGCGTGGCACCGGGACAGCGTCGGAGGGGTGGCAACTTCCAATTTCACCGATGCCGTCAGCGTGACGTTCCGCTGACGTCGAGGGCCGAGCTCGTGCCGCCTCCGGGCTTTCCGAGATGTGTGCCCGTCGACTTCTCGTCGCGACGGGTGAGTCGACGCGAATGTCAGGGCTCGAGCTTCCGGTCGTCATCGTTGACCGGATCGATGGACCTGGTGACGGCGCCGCATGTCGGGTGTGGTTTCATCGGGTGACACGAGAAGGGGACCCATCCTCTAGCGGACCGGGAATTGCAGCTTCGCGCGAGCTGCACCGATCGTCTCCCGCGGGACGAAGCGCATCGCTCCTCCCACACTCTTCTGGCCCGTTCATGCTCCGAATCGTCGCGTCCCTGCTCGCTCTCTCGCTCTCCCTCCCGTGCGCGAACGCACAGTTCGCCTACGTCGATTCCGTCAGCGGCGACGACTCGAACGATGGGCTCACGTCCGCGACCGCCTGGCGCACCCTGACGCGCGCGACGACCGGACCTTCGAGCGCCACGACGATCGTCGTTGCTCCGGGCGTCCACGATGCCGCGCTGGGGGAGGTGTTCCCGATCGTCGTTCCGTCCGGGGTCATCGTGGTCGGTCCCCAGGGCGCCGTGGAGCCCGCCGTCATCGACGCCGGCGGCGCGCCGATCGCCATCGACTTCGCCGGCCCGGACGGCGGCGGGTTCGGCGAGTTCGTGGTCGAGGACGCCGCGGTCGGAGTCCGCAGCGTCGACGCTGACGTCCGCCTCTTCGATCTTCTCGTGCGCGGTTGCCGCCGGGCGGTCGAGATCAGCACGCGCGGACAGGCGGTCGATGCCGAGGTCGACGATCTGACCGTCCTGGACTGCGGCGAGGGGCTCGTCGCAGAGGGGTTCGTTTCCCTGAGCCTCTTCGACTGCCTGTTCGACTCGATCGCGACCAACGGCGTGCGGTTCGCCTTCGACCCGACCGGGATCGTCGGCGACTTCGCGTTTCGACAGCTGGTTGCGATCCGCTGCCGATTCGATCGCTGCGACGGGGTCGGCCTCGACATCGCGATTGGCGGGACCGAGGCACCCGATATCGAGCTGCTGCAGCTCCAGGCGCTTCGGAGCGACACGGGCATTCGGATGCGCGTACCGGTTCCCGCTGCCGTCTCGTCGAGGATCAGTCTCGGGCAGTCCACCGTCGCCGCGAACGGGATCGGCCTCGACGTCGAGTCGGTCGACGCCGTCGGGATCGAGCAGTCGGTCGTCGACGCGAACGGGCTCGACGTCCGCGCGACCGCGGGCTCGGCGGTTGCGGCCCAGTCCCACGTCGGCGACGGCTCGATCCCGGCGCCGTCTTCGGGCAGCGCGCGGCTCGTCGATCCCACGGGCGGAGACCTGCGTCCGTCGTTCGCGAGCCCGGTGATCGATCGCAACCTCAACCCGGGTCCGACCGGGATCGACGGGAACCTCGACCTGGTTCCGCTGCGCGACTGGGGAGCCCTGGAACTCCAGACGCTCAGCGAGCCTCAGTTCGTCCACCTCGGCGGAACCGCGAGGTTCGAGGTGTTCGGTCCACAGTTCGCGACGGCCGTCGGCCTCGTCGGGGACCTCGGGAACTTCTCGGTGGCGACGCGCTACGGAGATCTGCGACTCGTCCCGTCGACCGTGCGCCGGCAGAGCGCCTTCCCGATCGAGCCGGGACCCGCGCCGACGGTGTGGGAGATCCCCGTGCCGAACGATCCCAGCCTGCTCGGACTGCACGGCGTCCAGGTCTGGGTCCCGTCGTCGATCTCGCCGACCGACGGCGCGCTGACGACGTCAGCCTGGTTCCTGGTTCTTCCGTGACGAACGAAGCCCCGCGTCGCAGGCGCGACGCGGGGCTTCGTTCGTTCGAGCGTCAGCCGCCCGAATCGAAGATCGTCAGCGGACCGTCGCCGTGAAGCGCGTTCCGTCGAACGCAGCGACGAGTTCGTCCGACTCCAGGTCCGTTCCCGTCACGTCGACCGTCGCCGTCTTGGCGGTGTAATCGACCGTGACATCGGACTCTTCGATTCCGTCAACCGAGGCAAGTGCAGACCGCACCGCGGGGGGGCACCCCGCGCCTCATGTCATGCCGGTGATGTTCAGCGAAACGGTCTGGGCGTTGGCGGTGCTCGCCGTGTCGGGGCTGACGTTGACGTCGGAGGAGGGAGCGCTCGGCGTCTCGGCCGGCTCGCTCGTGCACGCGACGAGCGCGAGCCCGGCGAGTGCGATGGTGAGGGTCTTCATGGTTGTCGTTGGCTTGGTCTGGGCCTGCCCGGCCCGGATGCGGGGCCTGGATGGTCCCCTCTTCGGGGGGACACATCCAGTCCTTCGCCGGTCCGGCTGCGGCGGAACGGCCCTACGAACGCGCGTAGCGCATCGCCGTGACCACATTCCCCTCGGGATCCTCGAACTGAGAGCGAGGGCGAGAATTGCCCACGCGAACAGCGCACCCGCGTTTGGGGGTGCGCCAGCAGGGTCGGCTCACGGCCTGGGCAGAAGAATCAAAGTCTGCTGCCCAGGCTGTGAGTCATGGTGCCGACAGTGGGGATCTCGAAGTCGCGCATGAGGATCCGGCCACCCTGGGCTTCCACGGCCTCGGCGATCGCCCCGAGATCCTCGACCGCGAACGAGCACTCGAACCCGCGCACGCCTTCGCCGCTGAGCGGGCCGCGCCGCTGCTGGATCGAACCGTGGACGGGAGCCTCCCGGTCGCCGTCCGGGTAGATCATCAGGAAGCCGGGGGGGCCCCAGGGCTCGATCGTCCAGCCGAAGATGGCTTCGTAGAAGTCGCGGGCGCGCTCGACGTCGTCCGCGTGGATCGAGAAGTGGGAGAGGGGGTTCGGCATGGCGGTGTACGAGGAGACTGGGTGTGGATTAGGCTTGGGTGAGGCGACGCGTCGCGTCGCCTCCCGCACACGACCGCCGAAGGAGAACCGATGAGCGAGATCCACGCGAACCATCCCCACACGCACGGGCCCGACTGCGGCCACACCGCCGTGCGCCACGACGGGCACGTCGACTACCTCCACGACGGTCACCTCCACCACCAGGGAGCGAACGGCGTCGAGGAACACACGATCCCGGTTTCGGAGCGGAACCCCGACGAGTGCACGCCGGCGCACCGCTGCAGCGGACACGACCCCGAGCACGTCCACGGACCCGGCTGCGGCCATGAGGCCGTTCCGCACGGCGACCACATCGACTACCTCGTCGACGGCCACCTGCACCACCCGCACGGCGACCACTGCGACGATCACGGGCCCCTGGAAACGGTCGCGTGATTCGATCGGCCGCTTTGGCCCTCGGAGCTGAGTTGCTGCTGCTCCTCGCCGGTTGCGGTCCGTCGGAGGCTGCCGCGGCCGACGCCGGCGAGCCGCAGGGCGATCACCCAGCGGCGATAGCGGAAGCGGTCGCGGTGCCGTCCGCGATGTGCGAAGTGCGCTGCGGCCGCAGGATTCCTGGCGTCGGGAAGTGCGGCAACGACCTCGCGCTCGGCGGCGAGAGGCCGGAGGTCGAGAATCGCGAGACGTCCGATCTCGGCGTCACGGAGCGGTGCGCGGTCACACGGACGGTCGCGGCGAGCGTCACGGCGCGACGATCGAGCTGACCGAGCTCGCGATCCGGTAGCGGGCGATCGGCCGGTTCTCGCGTGCGAATTCGCGCGCGCGGGTCCCGCGACCTGTCGTCAAGGGCCCTTCAGGGCGGATCAGTACGGGGCATGGGAATTGCCCCATGGGATGCGGGGTGCGCATTGCCGCGCGCTCGTTCCAAGCCCCGCTTCCCAACCGATCGGAGTCCATCCATGAGGCTCGTCCTCGCCCCGCTTGCCATCTCGCTCGCCCTGACCTGCACCGCCGAGGCGTTCGCACAGGGCTGACCGCCGCCGCCCCCTCCGCCGCCCGGTGCGGGTGGCGACTCAGGTCCTGGGCCTCCCGGCGATCCCGCCCCGGGCAACGGGGGTCCCACTTCCCCCGGCGGTCCTGGCACATCGGGCCCAGGGTCTCCCGCTCCTGTCATTCCGATTCCCGGATCGCCCGGGCCCTCCAGCCCCGGTCCCTCGGCGCCCGGCCCCTCGTCGCCCGGCCCGACCGGACCCAGCGGTCCCGGCGCCGGGCCGGCCAGTCCCGGTGCTCCGCCCGCGTCGCCGGGCGGCGCGACGGCTCCGGAGTCCCCGCGGATCAGCCTCGGCGCCGCGGACCAGGACCTCTTGCACTGGTCGCACTGGTGGTTCCTCGAGAGTGCGCGCTACCTCGACCTGCGCGCGCACGTCCAGGGTCCGCCGGCGCCCGACGGTCGGACGGTGGTGCTGCGCGCGCCGCTCGCGCCGTCGCGCAACATCGTTCGGGATCGCGTGCTCCCGCGCCTCCTCGACATCGCTCGCACCGAGCGTAGCGATGACATGGTCTCGTCTGCGCTCGTCGCGATCGGACGGCTCACCGACCCGTCGGACGCCGAGCTGCCGCTCGCGATCGCCGCGCTCCGAGCTCGACTGTCCGCGCCGAACATGCTCGTTCGCGAGTCGGCTCTCCTCGGGCTCGGCCTCCTCGGCGATCCCGAGGCGGCTGAGATCCTCGCCAGCGTGCTGTCGGGTGACGAGGAGGCCCTGGGCGCCCTCGGGCTCGAGGTGAGCCCCGCGCGTCTTCGCGCATTCGCGGCGCACGCGCTCGGCTTCTCGGCGCAGAGGATGGACGACGCGCGGTCGAGACAGCGCGTCGCCCTGGCACTCGTCGAGGCGCTCGAAGGGGACCCGCACCGGCGCGACGACGTCGCGGTCGCCGCGCTCGGGTCGCTCGGCCTCGTGGATCTCGGTCCGCGCTCGATCATCCCTCGCGAGGACATCCGCGAGCGCGAAGCGATCGGCCACGTCCTGTCCGGACGCGCGCTGGCGCGCTACGTCGACGGCTGGATCGACCGGTCCGTCGGCCAGCGGGCCGGCCACACGGTTCGCTCCCGCGCGTTCGCGTGCGTCGCCTACGCCCGCATCGCGGACGATGCGGGCGAGGACGTTCGGACGGACGCCGTCGAGCGACTCGTCGACGTCGCCGAGGACCGCGCCCTGCACATGCACGTGCGCACGTCCGCGACGATCGGGCTCGGCGAGGTGGCACGCGGCGGGGGGGCGGACGCCGACCGGCGCGCCCGCGAATTCCTCGTCGCTGGCCTCAGGGGCGGGCAGCCGCTCGAGCGGCGCTTCTCGCGCATCGCGCTGGCCAGCTCGAGCATTCGACCCGGTGGCGGCGACGACGGCCTCTCGGGCTGGACGAAGGCGCGGACCGCACTGACCGGCGAGCTCGCGCGCGCCCGGTCGAGCGACCTCGCGTGGACGGCGCTGGCCCTCGGCATCCTCGAAGGCGGAGTCCGCGAGGCCGGCATCGAAGCCGGGCCGGGGACGACGTCCGCCCTCTCGACGATGGCGGTGCGCAGGAAGTCCGACGACGACTCGGCCGCACTCGGCCTCGGCATCGCCCTCGCGGCGCGCGGGGGACCGCGCGCCGATGCGATGGGGAACCGGGTCGCCGACGAGCTCGACGCGACGACGTCACCCGTGATGCGCGGTCACCTCGCGATCGCGCTCGGCCTTCTGGAGCGCTCCGAGTCGATCGACCTCTTGCGCGACGAGCTCGCCGAAGCGCGCAACCAGCCGATCCTGCTCTGGAGCGTCGCCGTGTCGCTCGTCCTGCTCGGGGAGCCCGTCGACGACGACCTCGTCGACGCCCTGCGCGAGTCGAACTCGTCGGCCCAGCGGATCGCCATCACGGCCGCGCTCGGTCAGACCGGGACCGCATCCGCCGTTGAGCCGCTGCTCGCCCTTCTCGCAGAGGACGATCGACCGACGCCGCTCCGCGCTTCGGTCGTCGACTCGCTCGCCGCGATCTGCGACCTCGACCGGCTGCCGTGGCGCGATCCCATCGCGCACGCGCTGCCGTACTTCGCGGCCACTCCGACCCTGAACGGGTCCGGCAGCGGCCTGCTCGAGCGTCCCTGGTGATCGCTCGATGGACGGCGGGGCGAGCGGCGCGAACTGCATCGCTCGCCCTGCGGTCGACGTCTTCCCGCTCGCAACCCCGGAAGGACCGAACGCCGTGAGAACCCTCTCCTTCGCCCTCTTCTCGCTCGCCTCTGCCGCGCCCCTTGCCGCCCAGGCGGACATCCTCGGCTTCGACTTCCGCAACGATCGCACGTTCCGGTCGACGACGAGCTCGTTCGTCGATGACTACACGCCCCTCGCGAGCGTGGCCATCGACTTCTTCGCGCTCGACCTCAACGCGACTGCGACGAGGCTGTACGCCATCTCGACCGCGCCCAACCGGGTGTTCACGATCGACATGACCACGGGACTCCTCAGTTCCCCGGGCCCCATCGTGACGGGGATCTTCAACGGCGGTCCGAACGGCATCGTGACAGGGCTCACCGCGTCACCGGATGGGCAGACCTGGTGGTTGTCCCGCGCAGCCGGGTCCTTCACGGACATCCATTCCGGCGACGTCGAGACTGGCATCTTCACCTTCGTCAGGCGCGTCGATGGTGAAACGCTCATCGACATCGCGATGGACTCGGAGGGGAACCTCTTCGGTCTGAGCAGCTCGAACGATCGTCTCGTCCGCATCCCGACCGGCCCTGGAAGCGTGACGGTCGTGGGCCCGGTCAACTACCCCGTGGAGTTCGCCCAAGGCATGGACTTCGACTGGGACGACGACACGCTGTACGCGACGCTCTACTCGGGTGGGGGCGTCGGTGCGTTCGCGACGCTCGATACGAACTCGGGCATTGCGACCATCGTCGAGCCAACGACTTCGCTCGACGCGGAGATGGAGATGGCCGTCGTGACATTCGTCGACGTCGACGTCGGCGAGACTTACTGCGACGCGATCCCCAACAGCACGGCCACGACCGGCTCGCTCACAGGCTTCGGCAGCCCCCGGATCGCCGACGGAAGCGTGGAGCTCACCGCGGCCCAGCTGCCGCTGAACTCGTTCGGCTATTTCCTCTGCAGTCGGGTCTCCGGATTCGTGGCGAACCCCGGCGGAAGCCAGGGCAACCTCTGCCTCGCGGGCAGCATCGGTCGCTACGTCGGCCCCGGTGAGATCAAGAGCTCCGGGCTCGCGGGCTCCTTCTCGCTCGACGTCTCGGCCGGCTCGCTGCCCCAGCCGACGGGTCCCATCTCGGCCGTCTCCGGCGAGACGTGGTACTTCCAGGCGTGGCACCGTGACGGCGTGGGCGGCGCGCCCACGTCCAACTTCACGCGAGGGCTCTCGATCGAGTTCCTGTAGCGGGGGCGCGGCCGGGCTAGGCTGCGGCGCGTGAAGACGCCCGTCGCCATCGAGTTCTGCGCGCCTCTCGCCGTTCTCTCCCTTGCGCTCGGATGCCGGGCCGAGGACGAGCCCGGCTGGCGAGAGGTGTCGGTCGAGCTCGGCTCGGTCACGGTCGAGGCGATCGCCGTCGGGCAGGTCGAGCCGCGCGTCGCCGTCCCGGTCACGTCGACCTGGGGCGGCGTCGTCGTCGAGCGGACCGTCGCGCTGGGCCAGAAGGTCGAGCGTGGCGACGGGCTGCTCGAGGTGCGTCCCCAGCTCACCGACCGGGATCGACTGCGCGCCCGGCGCGCTCTCGCCGGTGCGGACGAGGGGCTCGAGGACGTTCGCGAGATGGTCGGCGGGGAGAACATGCTCGGCCGCGCGATGCGCGCCGTGCGCGGCGACGAGAGCCTCGAGCGGATGCGCGCCGGGGCCGAGCGTGCGCGAAGCGATGCCGAGCTCGAGCTGCGCCTCCTCCTCGACGGTCGGGCGGAGTTCGACGACCTCGTCCTCGACTGGATCGTGCGCGCGCCGATCGCGGGGACCGTCGTCGCCCTGCCGGTCGAGCTCGGTGAGCCGGTCGTCCCCGCGTCGTCCTTCGGCGCGGGCACGCCGCTCCTCACGATCGCCGACCTCGCACGCCCCGTCTTCCGCGGGACGGTCGACGAGCTGGACGCGGGCCGCCTCGTGGCAGGCATGCCGGCCCGCCTCGAGATCGGCGCGCTGCCCGAGGCCGAGGTGACGGGGCTCGTCCGCGAGGTCTCTCTCCTCGCGACCGAACGCAGGGGCGCGACCGTCTTCGACGTCGTCATCGATCTCGAGCCGCCGGAGGGCGTCCTCGTTCGGGCGGGCTACTCGGCCGTCGCGCGCGTTGCGGTGGAGAGCGCCTCGGAGGTCGTCGTCGTGCCCGAGCGACTCGTCGACTACCGCGCTGAGGGCGCGTTCGTGCGCGTGCCCGACGGCGACGGCGGCGCGCGCTGGACGGAGATCGAGGTCGGACCGAGCGACGGACTCGTCACCGCCGTCACCGGCGGCCTCACCGTCGGCGACGTGATCCTAGAGCCTCGCGACTGACCCGTGGCTCGCTCGAATCGAGCTGCGCCGTCGCTCCGCGGTCGCGCGCTGGCGACGGTCCTCGGGGTCGCGTGGGGGACCTTCGCCGTCGTCATGCTGCTCTCGTTCGGCTCCGGACTCGAGCGGCGCATGACCGAGCGTGCGCAGGGAATGGGGAAGGGCGTCGTCGTGCTCTGGCCCGGAACGACGGCGCGGTCGTGGCGCGGCGTCCCGGAGGGCCGATCGGTGATCCTCGAGAGGGGCGACGTCGACGCCCTTCTGCGCGACGTGCCCACGCTCTCGAACGCGTCTCCGGAGATGCTACGGCGGGAGGTGATCGGGCGCGGCGAGCGCGTCTACCGCGCGATGATCGCGGGCGTGACGCCGCCGTACGGCGAGCTCAGGAGCATGACGCCCGAGCCCGGCGGCCGCTTCCTCTCGTGGCGCGACGAGCGCGAGGCGCGCGCCGTTGCGTTCCTCGGCGATCGCATCGCCCGTGAGCTCTTCCCCGGGGACTCCGCCGTCGGCCGGCGCGTCGTCCTCGCGGGCGCGCCCTTCACGGTCGTCGGCGTGCTCGCGCCCAAGGCGCAGGACTCGGACTACGGCGGCACCGACGACGAGCGCGTGTGCATCCCCGCGACCACCTTCGAGCGTCGCTTCGGCGTGCGCGCCCTCGACGACGTCGTGCTCGGCGTGGACGATCCCGGCGCCGCCGCGGGCGTGATCGAGGACGCCACCGTCGCGCTCGCGCGTCGCAGGGGCTTCGACGCGGCCGACGAGGGGGCGCTCGACTGGTGGGACACGACGGAGGGCGATCGCATCCGCGCCTGGGCGTTCCTCGCGATGGACGTCATGACCGGCGGCGCGGGCGTGCTGACGCTCCTCGTCGGCGGCCTCGGCATCGCCCAGCTCATGTTCCTCGTCGTGCGCCAGCGGACGGCCGAGATCGGCCTCTACCTCGCGCTCGGCGCCAGGCCGCGGCGCGTGATGACGCGGTTCGTGACCGAGGCGCTCGCGCTGACGGGCCTGGGCGGACTCATCGGGATCGCCGCGGCGCTCGGCCTGGGGCGGCTGATCGGGGCGAGCTCCGTCGCGGAGGACGTCGGCACCCCGCACGTCTCGCCGGCGCTCGCCCTCGGGACGGCGGCGCTGATCGCGCTCGTCGGCGTCGCCGCCGGCTGGTTCCCGGCGCGACGCGCGGCGCGTCTCGATCCCGTGCGAGCACTTGCGGAGGGCTGATGAGATGCTGCGCACGATCTTCGCCGACCTCTGGGACGACCGCGTCCGCACCGCCCTCGTCGCGCTCGGCGTGCTCTGGGGGACGCTCGGTCTCGCCTCTCTCTTGGCGTTCGGCGGCGAGATGATCCGCGCGACCCGCGGGACGATGCACAGCTTCGGCGAGGACATCCTGCGCGTCTCCGGCGCCGCCACGACGCGTCCCTGGCGCGGCCTCTCCGGCGGACGCTCCGTCTCGCTGGAGGTCGACGACGCCGAGGCGCTCGCCTCGCTCCCCGAAGTGCGCGACGCGGTCGTCGAGTTCTCCGTGTGGGGGCAAAGGGTGCGCGCCGGCGACGCCCGTCACACGGGGACTCTCGTCGGGACCGGGCCGGCCTTCGAGGCGCTTCGCTCGCGCCGCGCCATGCCGGGCGGACGCTTCCTGTCGCGTCGCGACGTCGAGGAGCAGCGGAACGTCGCCTACGTCGGCGCGAACGCGGCGCGGACGCTGTTCGGCGACGCAGACGCCGTCGGCCGGACGGTCGAGATCCTCGACGCGCCCTTCGTCGTCGTCGGCGTCTCGCCCGACCTCGTGCAGATCAGCAGCTACAACGGCGACGACCGCGACAAGGTCTACGTCCCCTCGACGACGCTCGCTGCACTCACCGGGCGGCGCTCCCCGTCGTTCCTCATCGCG
>JBCCSK010000151.1:0-13053 GCA_039200205.1 Planctomycetota bacterium | reverse complement strand
GAGATCCTTCGGGATGTCCTCGTAGACCTGGATCATGCCCGCGTTGACGATCCCCATGTCCATACCCGCGCGGATGGCGTGGTACAGGAACGCGGAGTGGATCGCTTCGCGAACGACGTTGTTCCCGCGGAACGAGAACGAGAGATTGCTCACGCCGCCGGAGACCTTGGCGCCCGGGCACTCTTCTTTGATCCGGCGCGTCGCGTTGATGAACGCGACGGCGTAGTTCGCGTGCTCCTCGATCCCGGTGCCGATGGCCAGGATGTTCGGGTCGAAGACGATGTCCTTGGGATTGAAGCCGGCTTCGTTCACGAGCAGCTCGTACGAACGCCTGCAGATCTCGACCTTGCGGTCCTCATCCGCGGCCTGGCCCTCTTCGTCGAACGCCATGACGACGACCCCGGCCCCGAAGGAACGGATCTCCCGCGCCTTCGCGAGGAAGTCGGCCTCGCCCTCTTTGAGGGAGATCGAATTCACGATCCCCTTGCCCTGGATGCAGCGCAGCCCCGCCTGGATCACGCTCCACTTCGAGCTGTCGACCATGATCGGGATGCGGCTGATCTCCGGCTCGGTCGCGATCAGGTTCAGGAACGTGGTCATGCACGCCTCGGAGTCGAGCATGCCCTCGTCCATGTTCACGTCGAGGACGTTCGCGCCGCCGCGCACCTGGTCGAGGGCGACCTCCAGCGCGGCCTCGAAGTCGTTGGCCGTGATCAGCTTCCGGAAGCGCGCCGAGCCGGTGACGTTCGTGCGCTCGCCGACCATCAGGAAGTTCGTGTCCTCGTCGACGGCGAGCGTCTCGAGGCCCGTGAAGAACGCCTTCTTGCGGCGCAGCGCGCGCGCGCCTTCGCGGTCGCGCGTGCCGAACTTCGCGACGCCGTTCGCGATCCGCTCGATGTGTTCCGGCGTCGTCCCGCAGCAGCCGCCGACGATGTCGACGAGCCCGCTTTCCGCGAACTCGGAGACCAGCGCCCCCGTGGTCTCGGGCGCCTCGTCGTACTCGCCGAACGCGTTCGGGAGACCTGCGTTCGGATAGGTCGACACGTAGCACGGCGCGATCCGCGAGAGCTCGGCGACGTACGGACGCATGTCCTTCGCCCCGAGCGAGCAGTTCACTCCGACGGAGAGCGGCTCGGCGTGCGCGACCGAGTTCCAGAACGCGTCGACGGTCTGGCCCGAGAGCGTCCGTCCCGACGCATCGGTGATCGCGACCGACAGCATCAGCGGAACGCGGATGCCGAGGTCCGCTCCGACCTCGTCGATCGCCACGATCGCCGCCTTCGCGTTCAGCGTGTCGAAGATCGTCTCGACGAGCAGGAGGTCCACGCCCTCCTCGACCAGCGCGCGGGCCTGCTCGGCGTAGGCGTCCTTGAGCTGCTCGAACGTGATCGAGCGGAACGCAGGCTGGTCGACGCGCTCGGACAGCGAGAGCGTCTTGCTCGTCGGGCCCATGGCGCCTGCCACGAAGCGCGGCTTGTCGGGCGTCTTCGCCGTCCACTCGTCGGCGACCTTGCGCGCGACGCGGACGGCCGCCCGGTTGATTTCATCGGCCGCGTCCTGCAGCCCGTACTCGGCCTGGGCGACGCGCGTCGCGCTGAACGTGTTCGTCTCGATGATGTCAGAGCCCGCCGCGAAGAACGCGTCGTGGACGCTGTGCAGGACGTCGGGTCGCGTGATCGAGATGAGGTCGTGATTGCCCTTGAGCGTCGCCTCGGCGTCCTTGAAGCGCTCGCCGCGGTAGTCGGCCTCCTCCAGGCCCTTCTTCTGCATCATCGTCCCCATCGCGCCGTCGAGCACGAGAAGCCGATGCGCGAGGATCTCGTCGAAGCGAGCGCGCAGTTCGGAGGGGGTAGCGAGAGATGCGGTACGGGAGGCGGTGGTCATCGCAGGGAGGTCGCAGTGATCGGCGCACGCAGGGCGGTGCCCGTGGCGAGCAGCGTCATGAAGTGCGGCGGCTGGGGGTCGCGCGCTGCGCGCTCGACCGAGACGTCGGTGAAGCCGGCGCGCGACACCAGTCGCGAGAGATCGGCTTCCGTGAATCCGAGGTGGAGGTGCTGGAGGCGCTCGCGGACCCAGTCCTCGCCGTGGGCGAGCAGGTCGAGCACGAGCAGCTTCCCGCCCGGCTTCAGGACTCGCCGGGCTTCGGCGAGCGCATTCTCCGGGTCATTGGCGTGGTGGAGTGCCTGGCTCAGCACGGCGACGTCGTAGGAGCCGCTGCCGAGCGGGAGGTCCTCGATGTCGGCCTCGACGGTGTCGATGTTCGCGATGCCCTTCGCGGTTGCGCGGGACTCCAGCTGGGAGAGGATCTCCGGCGAGAGGTCGACGGCCGTCACCGACTCGGCGATCTCCGCGAGCATCAGCGTCAGCATTCCATCGCCGATCCCGAGGTCGACGTAGCGGGCACGCGGAGCGAGGCGCAGGAGCCCCCGGGCGAGGCCCTCCCACGTGCGCCCGGGCAGGACCTGCTCGCCGAAGGCGGCGGCCACCCGGTCGAAGTAGGCGCGGGAATCGCGCTTGCGGCGCTCGAGGATCGCCTTGTAGCCGGCGTCGTCGGCCCGGAATTCCTCGGCGAGCTCGGCGTCGTCGAGGAGCTGGGCGATCAGCTCGACGGGGCCGGCGGCGTTGAGGCTGTAGTAGCTCCGGCGTCCGGCCCGCCGATCGACCACCAGCCCGACCTCCTTCATGTGGGTCAGCTGCGTCGAGATCCGGCTCTGCCCCATGTTCAGGATCTCCTGGAGCTCTCCGACGGCCAGCTCGCCCTTCCGGACGAGATTCAACAGCCGCAGGCGGGTCTCGTCGCCGAGGACCTTGAGGAGCCTGGATGTGGAGGAAAGGGCCATATGGGGGAAGCCTACCACGGATCGTCCTATCCGGATATCTGGGAATTCGGATAGGACGATTTATCGGATGAGCCGGTCCGGAAGGCACAAAAAAACAGCCCCAGGGCCAGAGGCCCTGGGGCTGGCGGTCGCGATCGGTCTCCCTCCGAACGGACCCGTCTCTCCCGGAGACTCTCCACGGATCCGACCCTGCGTGCCCTCTTGGCAGGGCGCCTTCTTGGCAGGACACACGCAGAGGAGCGCGCGAACGCGCTCCGTGTCGGACCGACTCCGTGGAGGGGTGATGATCACCCGTTCATAGGGGGAAACGGAGCGGGGGGCCGGAGGGCGTCACACTTTCTGGGATCCTTGCGCAACTTCCTTCGCGAGGGCCGCCGTGGCGGGAAGATGGCGCCGCAGGATCGTCGCGGCGCCGTCCAGCCAGGCCTCGTGCGCGTTCAGCGAGGGGATCAGGGCGAAGCGCTCACCGCCCGCCTTCTCGAAGTCCTCCTTCGCCCGCATTCCGATTTCCTCGATGGTCTCCAGGCAGTCGGCCACGAACGAGGGACAGAAGACCGCCAGGGACTTCGCGCCCTTCTCGGCCAGCTCCGGCACGACGAAGTCGGTGTAGGGCCGCAGCCACGGGGTGCGGCCCAGCCGGGATTGGAACGAGGTCGACGTCGCCCCCTCGTCGAGGCCGAGCTCGGCGATGAGGGCGCGGGTTGTCGCGTAGCAGTGCGCGCTGTAGCACTGCCGGTTGGCCGACTGGATCGAGGCGCAGCAGTCGGGCGCCTTCAGGCAGTGGGCCCCGGTCGGATCGCTCTTCGTCACGTGGCGCTCGGGGACACCGTGGTAGCTGAAGAGGACGTGATCCGGCTGGAGCTCGTCGAGGACCGGACGCGCCACCTCCGCGAACGAGCTGACGAACGCCGGGTCGTCGTAGAAGGGGGGCACGATGCGCAGGAACGGGGTGTTCCAGAGCTTTCCTGCCTCGCTGTACACCGCCTCGACGGCCGATCCGGTCGAGCTCGACGCGTACTGGGGGAAGAGCGGCATCACCACGATCTCGTCGCAGCCCGCAGATGCAAGTTCCTCGAGCCCAGCGGCGATGGAGGGGCTGCCGTAGCGCATCGCGAGCACGACCTCGGCCTCGGGGAGCCGCTCCTGAATGCCCCTCGTGAGCGCCTTCCCGTGCACCAGGAGCGGCGAGCCCTCGTCCGTCCACACCTCGCGGTACGCCTCGGCCGACTTGGCCGGCCGCGTCGGGAGGATGACGAGGTTCAAGAGCGCCGCCCGCCCGGCCGCGTTGATGTCGAGGACGCGGGGGTCCGAGAGGAACTGACGCAGATAGCGCCGGACCTCGGGCGCCTGGGGTGCATCGGGCGTTCCGAGGTTGACGAGGAGGACGCCGGGGCGGCCGTGGCTCGGGCGGGTCTGGAGCATGGAATCTTGAAGCTGGGCGCTCGGGCGAGTCGCTGCAAGCTCGGACGTCGGTCTGCACCGAATTTCGCGGCACGTTCACGGCCGGAGGCCGAATCCGGGGGACGATGGATCCCATGACGGAATCGAGCGAAACCGCCGATCAGGTTGAGCGCGGCGGCCGGCGGTGGCTCCGAAGGCTCCTCGGGGGGGTCCTGGGGCTCGTCGTGATCGCGCTGGTGGCCGGGCCTCCGCTCGCCGGCCGCTGGCTCCGGGGAGAGGTCGAGCGGCGTGCGGGCAACTACGTCAATGGCTCGGTCGAGCTCGAACGGCTGTCCCTCGCCCTCAACGGCAAGGCGGTCCTCACGGGCCTGACGGTGAAGGATCGAGCCGGAGACGTCGTCGCCTCGATCCCGCGCGCGCGGCTCGACGTTGGGCTGCGTTCCCTGCTGACGGGCAAGAAGGACGTCGCTCTGCTCGTCGAGGGCGCTCAGATCGATCTTGCGCGAGGCGAGGACGGGACGTGGAACGTCGCCGAGCTGCCCCGCGACGTTCCGCGGGCCGAGCCTCCGCGCAGGGAGGGCGACCCAGGGGGCGGCGGCGCACCACGACCGCCGGCTCCGAGCTCGCCGCCGGACGTCCACGGTCGGCTGGAGATCGTCGACTCGACCGTCGTCGTCCGTTCGCCGGAGACCGCGCTGGAGCTCCGCGACGTCCACTTCACCATCGGCCTCGACGGCGGCGACGAGGACACGGCCGTTCGCCTCGATGCGTCGGTCTTCGGCGGCGAGGGAAGCGTCGGCGACCTCCACGCCGACGTGTCCATCTGGCCCGAGGCGGGGCCTGGACTCCGACTGGTCGATGTGTCGGCGCGCGGCGTCGATCTCGGCATGGTCGCCGAGGCGCTTCGTCTGGTTGGCTCGCCTCTGGAAGAAGGCAGCGAGCTCGCGGGCAGCGTCGACGTCGTCGTTCGCGGAGAGCTCGCCGACCTGAGCCCGGACGCTGCGTTCACGCTGGAGGTGGACGGGAGCGCGACGGCGCTCGTCATGGCACTCGCGAACGAGGGGGATGAGCTGTTCCGCATCGACCCGACGGACGGCTCGGTTCAGCTGCGGGCCGCGCGCGACGGCGTTGGGAGCGAGCCGCGTGCGTCCGCGACGCTCCTCGCGAAGGACGGGAAGCTCGCGGCCGCGGTGACGTGGGACGGCGCCGCTGAGCGAGGACTCGTCGTCGAGCTCGACGTGGACGCGCTCGACGCGAGCGCCGGCCTCGAGCCGTACCTGGAGCGCGTGCACCCGGCCTTCGCGACCGCCAATGCGCTCGAAGGCGCGAGCCTCGGCGGGCTGGTCACGAGCCACGTCACGATCGAGTACGACGCGCCGCTGCCGCTCGCGACGCTCACGGGCGGCGGGCTGGCCGAGCTCCCGACCGAGCCGTTCCGCGGGACGGGATCGCTGAGCGTCGACGAGGGACTCGTCCGGACGTCGCCGTTCGTCTCCGAACTCCTGGAAGCGTTCGGCGAACCGGCGAACCCGACCTTCGACCTGAAGCCGCTCGGCTTCGCGGTCGACGCGGGGAAGATCTCGTACACGAACCCCTGGACCTGGACGATCGAGGGGACGGAGACGCGCTTCGTCGGCTCGGTCGGCCTCGACCGCACGCTCGACCTCAAGTGGGTCGTCCCGGTCACCGGCGGCCTCGCGCAGCAGAATCGAGTCTTCCGCACGCTGGAGGGCGAGACGCTCGAAGTGGGCCTCGGCGGCACGCTCACCAGCCCGGATCTCCGGATCGCGGATGTGCTCTCGTCCTTCGTCGAGACACTCACCGAGAGCAAGATCGAGGACGAGATCCGTCGCGGGCTCGAGGATCTCGGCGGAGGAGACGCTGCGACCGACGCGCTCCAGGACATCCTCGGCGGGGGCGATCCCGCAAAGGCCCTGGAGAACGCGGCGAGCGGGATCCTGGGCAGCGACGCGGATGCGGCGACCCTCCTGAAGGAAGCGGACCGGCTCTGGAACGCGGGCAAGCGCCAGGAGGCGGCCCAGGTCTACCGCAGGATCCGAAAGGAGTTCCCGCTCTCGCCCACGTACCTGATCAACAAGAGTCGCATCAAGGGGCGCAGGAACGGCTGACGGGGCTGGGAGCGGAGTAGGCTTGCGCGCAGCGTGTGCGCGCAATCACACAAAGGCCTTGCGCACTTCGAGACGGCTCAGCGGATCCGGCCTCGCTCGAAGTCGCGAACAGTGGGGTGCGCGCGGCGAGCTCGCCCGCGCTCCCCGGCCTCGATTCCACCCTCCAGAGCCTTTTCTCGAACCATGAAAGCACTCGCCCCCTTCGCGCTCTCGGCGACGACGTTGATGATCGTCCCCGCGGTTCCGGCGACGGCGACGCCCACGCCGATCGCCGACGAAGACATCGTCCAGGTCGCCAAGTCCGCAGGGAACTTCAAGACGCTGCTCACTGCGGCCAAGGCCGCCGGCCTCGTCGACGCGCTGCAGAGCAAGGGACCGCTCACCGTCCTTGCGCCGACCGACGAGGCGTTCAGCGCACTCGGCAGCGACACGATCAAGGACCTCCTCCGCCCGGAGAACCGCGAGACGCTGGCGCGTATCCTCAAGTACCACGTGATCAGCGGCGGCGTCTCCTCCGCCGACGCGCTGAAGGCCGGCAAGGCGGCGACCCTCGCAGGACCCGAGGTGTCGTTCGCGCTGAACAACGGTCGCCTTCAGATCAACGACGAGGTCAACGTCGTCGCGAACGACATCGGCGCCTCGAACGGCGTCATCCACGTCATCGACCAGGTCCTGATCCCGCCGCGCGAGCAGCCGCCGGGACGCCTCGTCATCGGCTTCTTCTCGGATCCGCCGGGTGAACAGCTCGCGCGCTACCTCGGCGTCGACCGGCACAAGTCCGTGCTCGTGACGAGCGTCACGGCCGGCAGTGAGGCCGAGCTGGGCGGGCTGCGCGCGTACGACCTGATCGTGGCGATCGACGGCGGGCCCGCGACGTCGGAGACGATCGCAGAGGCCAAGGAGCGCGCGGGGTTCGGCGGCACCATCCACCTGTCGATCCTGCGCCGCGGCGCCGAGAAGGAGCTCGACGTCAAGGTCGGCATCGAAGACCAGTGATCCTGGCCTGACCAGGTCGCCGCCCGGGTGCGCACGCGCGCGCCATCGCGACGACGAGCAGGAAGGGGCGGCCGCGCGGGAACGACCGCTCGGCCGCCCCTTCTCCTGTCGATCGGGGCGCGATGTCGCGTTCCGGCCCGGTCACGACAACCGACTCGCCGGATCGTTGCCCGGACTGCCGATGGACTGTCCGGGCGGTGCGCCGTCCCTTTGAGATACAGCCCGGTAAGCCTCGGGTCGCTCGCTGCAGCCCCCGCGCAGCGCGCTCCTATCCTGGACGCGACTCTTCTCTCCATCCCCACCCAGCGATGCTCCACGCACTCCTCGTCGCCGCAGCGACGTTTGCTCCGCTCCAGGAGGAGCTGGCGGCGACCCCGGCCGAGCTCCTCGACGGCCTGTCGTTCCGCGAAGTCGGCCCGTACCGCGGCGGCCGGTCCGCCACCGTCTGCGGGATCGACGCCGATCCGAACACCTACTACATGGGCGCCGCTGGCGGCGGCGTCTGGAAGACGGACGACGCCGGCGCGAGCTGGAACAACGTGTCCGACGGCTTCTTCGGCGGCTCGATCGGAGCCGTCGCCGTCAGCGAGTGGGACCCGAACGTCGTGTACGTCGGCGGCGGCGAGAAGACCGTCCGCGGCAACGTCGGCCACGGTGACGGGCTCTGGCGCTCGGACGACGCGGGTAAGACCTGGCGAACGATCGGCCTGGGGGATTCGCACCACGTGCCGCGCATCCGGATCCACCCGCGCGATCCCGACACCGCCTGGGCCGGAGTGCTCGGCCACCTCTACGGCCCGCACCCGACGCGCGGCGTCTACAAGACGACCGACGGCGGCGAGACGTGGACGCAGACGCTGTTCGTCGACGACGAGGTCGGCTGCGTCGACCTCGCGCTCGATCCCTCGAACCCGCGCGTGCTCTACGCCACGTTCTGGCGCGTGCGCCGCACGCCGCACTCGCTCAGCTCCGGCGGAGAGGGTTCGTCGATCTGGAAGAGCACCGACGGCGGCGACACTTGGACCGACATCTCGGCGAACGACGGCCTGCCCGAGCCCCCGCTCGGCATCGCCGGCATCTCCGTGTCCGGCGCGGACCCCGACGTCGTCTACGCGATCGTCGAGGCCGAGGACGGCGGCGTCTTCCGCTCGAACGACGGCGGCGACACGTGGCGTCGGACCAACAGCGAGCGCAGCCTCCGTCAGCGCGCCTGGTACTACACGCGCATCGCAGCGGATCCGGTCGACGTCGACACGTGCTACGTGATGAACGTCGGCTTCCACCGCTCGACGGACGGCGGCCGCTCGTTCGAGCGCGTGTCGACGCCGCACAGCGACAACCACGACCTGTGGATCGCGCCGAGCGACCCGCAGCGGATGATCGAGTCGAACGATGGCGGCGCGAACGTCTCGACCGACGGCGGCGCGAGCTGGTCGGCCCAGGACAACCAGCCGACGTCGCAGATGTACCGCGTCTCGGTCGACAGCGCCGTTCCGTACCGGCTGCTCGGCGGCCAGCAGGACAACAGCTCGGTCAGGATCCGCTCTCGCTCGTTCCAGAGCGGCTCGATCGGCCTGCGCGACTGGGAGCCGACCGCCGGCGGCGAGAGCGGCCACATCGCCGCGCATCCCGCCGACCCGGACCTCGTCTTCGGCGGCTCGTACGGCGGCTACCTGCAGATGGTGAACCACCGCACCGGGCAGAGCCGCAGCGTCAACGTCTGGCCCGACAACCCGATGGGGTACGGCGCCAAGGGGATGAAGTACCGCTTCCAGTGGAACTTCCCGCTCTTCTTCTCGCCGCACGGTGACGCGGACGCAGCGCTGAACTCTCCGCAGAGCTTCGCTCTCTACGCCGCGTCCAACGTGCTGTTCCGGTCGAGGGACCTCGGGCAGTCGTGGGAGCCGATCAGCCCCGACCTCACGCGCAACGACCCGTCGAAGCTCGGGCCCTCGGGCGGTCCGATCACGAAGGACAACACCGGCGTCGAGTACTACTGCACGATCTTCGCGGCGTTCGAGCACCCGCTGCAGAAGGGCGCGATCTGGTGCGGCTCCGACGACGGTCGCGTGCACGTCACCGTCGACGACGGCGCGACGTGGAGCGAGATCACGCCTAACGGCCTGCCCGAGTGGACCCAGATCAACGACCTCGTCCCCGACCCGTTCGAGGCGGGCGGCGCGTACCTCGCCGGCACGCGCTACAAGCTCGACGACTTCTCGCCGTACCTGTTCCACACGACCGACTACGGCCGGACGTGGCGCGACCTGTCGGGCGGCATCGACGGCGACCACTTCACGCGTGCGATCGAGGCCGACCCCGAGCGCCGCGGTCTCCTCTTCGCCGGGACCGAGCGCGGGCTCTACGTCTCGCTCGACGGCGGGTCGAGCTGGTCGACGCTCCAGCTCGACCTGCCCGTCGTTCCGATCACCGATCTTCAGATCGCCGGAAGCGACCTCGTCATCGCGACGCAGGGCCGGGGCTTCTGGATCCTCGACGAGATCGCACCGCTGCGCCAGCTCGTCCCCGAGGTCCACGCCGACGCGTCCGTGCTCTACGAGCCCGACGCAACGACGCGTGCGGCCGGCGGTCGGTTCGGGCGCCGCGGCGGCGGCTCGAACCCGGCGTTCGGGCTCACGATCGACTACCGCGTCGGCGAGGACGTCGAGGACGTTTCGATCGCGATCCTCGACGCGGCCGGCGACGTCGTCCGGACGTTCGTTCCCGAGGGGAAGGGCGAGAAGGCGAAGTACGCCGCGCAGCGCGACGACGTGCTGGAGGGCGGCGAGGGCTTCCACCGGTTCTCGTGGAACCTGCGCGCCGAGGGTGCCGAGTCGTTCGACGGGATGATCCTGTGGAGCGGCGGCATGGGCGGCCCGAAGGTGCCGCCTGGCGACTACCGCGTCGAACTCACCGTCGACGGGTCGACCGTCGGCGTTCCGGCCGTCGTCCACGCCGATCCCCGTTCCGACGCGTCGACCGACGACCTCGTCCTCCAGTACGAGTTCGTGCGTGAGACCGGCGCGACGCTCACGCGAGCGCACCGGGCCATCCGAGACCTCCGGACCGCGCGCGCCGACCTGAAGTCGCTCGAAGGGCGAATGCCGAAGGGCGACGACGCGACCGCGCTGTCCGAGCGCATCGACGCCGCCGTCGCGACGCTCACCGAGGTCGAGGAAGCCCTCTACCAGACGAAGAACAAGAGCCGCCAGGACCCGCTCAACTTCCCCATCCGGCTGACGGACAAGCTCTCCGGGGTCCGCTCGTCGGCGATGCGCGGCGACTTCCGGCCGACGGACGCCATGGTGGCGGTCGCGGCCGAGCTGACCGCCAAGATCGACGCCGAGCTGGAGCGGCTCGGGCCCGTCTTCGCAGACGAGCTGCCGGCGATCGACGCCGCGGCGCGCGCCCTCGAGACGCCGCTCGTCCGGATCCCGGGCGCGCCGGTCGACGACTGAGTACGCGGCGTACGATGCGCGCCGATGAGCTCGACCCAAACGAGCCCGGCGCCCACCGCGTACGCCGCGGCGCGAATCCACACGCTGACGGCGCCCGCGCCGCTCGAGGACCACGCCGTGGTCGTCGAAGGCGAGCGCGTTGCGGCCATCGTCCCTCGCGCTGAGGCGGCCGGAGCCGTCGACCTCGGCGACGTCGACCTCGCGCCGGGGTTCGTCGACGTCCAGGTGAACGGCGGCGGGGGAGTTCTCTTCAACGATGACCCGAGCGTCGCCGCCCTGATGACGATCGCGGACGCCCATCGGGCGTTCGGCACGACCGCCCTCGTGCCGACGCTCATCACGGCGACGGCTGAGACGATGGCGGCGGCGCGGGCCGCGGTCGACGCCGCGATCGACGAGGGCGTCCCCGGCGTTCTCGGAATCCACTTCGAGGGACCGTTCCTCGATCCGCGCAAGCCCGGGGCGCACGACCCGGCCCTCGTGCGGCCGCCCTCGGACGAGGACCTCGACGCGATCCTCGACGGCGCGCGCGGCGTCACGGTCGTGACCGCGGCCGCCTGCTGCCTCGACGAGGCGGCGCTCGCCCAGCTCCGCGGCGGTGGCGCGCGGCTCGCGCTCGGCCACTGCGCGTCGACCTACGACGAGGCGCGCGATGCGTTCGCCGCCGGAGTCACGGGCGTCACGCACCTCTACAACGCGATGAGTCCGATGGAGAGCCGCGCGCCCGGGCTCGTGGGCGCAGCGCTCGCGACCGACGGCGTGACGAGCGGGCTGATCGTGGACGGCGTTCACGTCGCCTACGGCGCCGTGCGCGCGGCGTGGCGCGCTGCGGGGACGGACGGGATCATGCTCGTCACCGACGCGGTGCAGCCCGTCGGCTCCGACGTCACCGAGTTCGAGCTCGGCGGTCAGCGCGTTCGGCTCGTCGATGGGCGCTGCATCAACGAGGACGGGAACCTCGCTGGATCGGCGCTCGACATGGCGAGCGCCGTCCGGAATGCCGTCCGGTACGCGGGCATTCCGCTGGCGGACGCGCTGCGCATGGCCTCGCTGACGCCGTCGCGCTTCCTCGGCGTCGACGACGAGCGCGGGTCCATTGCCCCTGGGCTGCGGGCGGACTTCGTCGCTCTCGACGACCGCCTGGAGGTGGTGTCGACGATCGTCGGCGGCGCGCCGCTCGCCTGATCACAGGAACCCCTCCTCGAAGAAGGCCGCCTCGTGGCGCTTTCGATCGACCTGGAGCCGGAAGACGTCGGGGCGCGCGTAGTGGCCGGACGGGTCGAAGTTCTGGCGCTCCTCGCGGACGCGCGCGGGATCGATCTCGGCGACGACGACCTGCTCGACGGGCTCCATCGGCGGGATCACCCACGAGCCGTCGGGGGCGGCCAGGCACGAGCCGCCGTCGTGCAGCACCTCGCCGGCCTCGGGGACGAAGTGGTCGCGGTGGGGGAAGGAGGCCGGGACGTCGCTCTCGCGCAGGAGGCCCGAGACGGAGACGACGTAGCTGCGCGCCTCGACGGCGACGACGGGCGTCAGCGCCTCGGTGTTGCGCCGCGCACCGGGCCAGATCATGCAGTGCAGGTCTTCGCCCTGGGCGTAGAGGCTCGCTCGGGCCAGCGGCATCCAGTTCTCCCAGCAGTTGAGACCGCCGACCGTGAACTCGCCGATCCGGTGGACGACCAGTCCCGCGCCGTCGCCCTGCGACCAGGTGAGGCGCTCTTCGTAGGTGGGGCGCAGCTTGCGGTGAACGCTCAGCACGTCGCCGTCGTCGCCGATGAACACGCGCGAGGCGAAGATCGAGTGGTGCTTGCGTTCGGCGATGCCGAGGCAGACCGCGACCTTGCGTTCGCGCGCCGCAGCGCAGACCTCGTCGAGCTGGCCCTCGCCGATGTCGACGGACTGGTCGAGGTAGAGCGCGTGCAGCTCCTTCTGGTCCGAGGCATCGAACCGCGCTCCGTCGGTCCGTGCGATCCAGGCCGGGTAGCCGGGCAGGAGCGTCTCGCCGAAGACGGCAAGCGACGCGCCGCCACGCCCGGCCTCGGCGATCGCTGACGCGATCTTGGCGGACGTGGCGGCGCGATCGAGGAGCGTGGGGGCGATCTGTGCGAGCGCGATCTTCATCGCACGCATCTTCGCATTCCCGACGGAGGCGTGACGACGCCTCCGCCTCCTCGCTTCAAACGATCAGTCGCGGCGCGGAGCGCGCTCGCGCGCCGCGCTGCTGCGGAT